>NZ_JBFRKT010000010.1:55454-215968 GCF_041469545.1 Vibrio sp. 10N.286.49.C3 | reverse complement strand
AGAAATCAGCGGGCTTTTTTCATATTTGTCGTTTAGAAAAACAAAAAAGAGCACTAACGTGCTCTTTATCTGTGACTCCACACTTGCTTGTTTTCACTTATAGATAACTAGTCTTGAAGGTATTTACCTTCAGCTACCTGCCAAAATGCTCTAATCAACGGATTTTCTAACTGCGATCGCTTACAGCACACTCCCAATTCAAACGGCTTGATTGGTTCTATTTTTAAGCGGTCGACTTTATCTCTCACAGGACTGTTGTTGATTACAACGTCTGGCGCAATACCAACCCCACAACCAAGGGCAACCATACTGACGATCGCTTCATGACCTGATACCTGAGCGTAAATATTGGGTTTTATCTTCACCTTTTTGAACCATGCGTTCGCACGTTCTCGCGCAGTCCCTGCTTCCGGAATGATAAAAGGCACTTCATTCCAGTTTGGCTTATCGGATTGCAGTTGCTGGCTAAAGCTACTCACACCAGATGGGATGATGACTGATAGTGGAATATCGCTGATGGTCTCGAACTCTAACCTTGAAGGAAGGATGTCTGGCTTTGCTGAGATCGCGATATCTGCTTCATCGTTTAAGATCTTGTCGATGGATTGCGCTGGGTCACCAGTAGAGAGCTTAAACTCAATATACGGATGAATAGCCCTGAATTCGGTAATGAGTTCAGGAAGGTGACTGTAGCTTGCTGTTACGGAACAGAAAATGCGGATCTCACCCTTGAGCTCCTGTTCTCCGCCTTTTAGGTGGAGATTATATTGCTGCCACTCGCCAACGATGCTCAATGCCACAGGTAACAGATGTTTCCCTGCTGGTGTGAGGTCAACACTTCGGTTATCCCTGATAAGCAGTTCTTGCCCTGTTTCTTCCTCAAGCTTTTGTATTTGACGACTAAGGGCAGAAGGACTGACGTGCATAGCAGCAGCTGTTTTGCTGAAACTCTTGCTATCACATAAATGTATAAATAATTGTAGAGATTTTATGTTCATGTTTTGCGATCGTTTCCATGTTGCATTTATTGCAATAACTAATTGTGAATATATCACTTTCAGCAACGGAGTGTCTGTTTTAGTATGAAGTCATTCGATAGAGAGATATCGACCTTACGGACTTATTTTTAAAGGAGTGCCCTACAATGGCTAACTATTTCAATACATTAAACCTTCGTGAGCAACTAGACCAATTAGGTCGCTGCCGTTTCATGGATCGTGAAGAATTTACGACTGAAGCTGAATACCTTGAAGGTAAGAAGATCGTCATTGTTGGCTGTGGTGCTCAAGGCCTAAACCAAGGTCTAAACATGCGTGATTCTGGTCTAGACGTATCTTACGCTCTACGCCAAGCTGCAATTGATGAGAAGCGTCAATCATTCAAGAATGCTGACGAAAACGGCTTTGTAGTTGGTAGCTACGAAACGCTAATCCCTCAAGCAGACCTAGTTATTAACCTTACTCCCGACAAGCAACACACTAATGTTGTTGAGACAGTAATGCCTCTAATGAAAGAAGGCGCTGCTCTTGGTTACTCTCATGGTTTCAACGTTGTTGAAGAAGGAATGCAATTACGTGCTGACCTTACCGTTGTAATGGTTGCACCTAAGTGTCCAGGTTCTGAAGTACGTGAAGAGTACAAGCGTGGTTTCGGTGTTCCAACACTGATCGCTGTTCACCCAGAAAATGACCCTAAAGGTGAAGGCTGGGATATCGCTAAAGCTTGGGCTGCAGGTACTGGTGGCCACCGTGCAGGTTGCCTAGAGTCTTCATTCGTAGCTGAAGTTAAATCTGACCTTATGGGTGAGCAAACTATTCTATGTGGCATGCTACAAGCGGGTTCTATCGTATCTTACGAGAAGATGATTGCTGATGGCATCGAACCAGGCTACGCAGGTAAACTTCTACAATACGGTTGGGAAACGATTACTGAAGCACTTAAGTTCGGTGGTGTAACTCACATGATGGACCGTCTATCTAACCCTGCTAAAGTTAAAGCGTTTGAGCTTTCTGAAGAGCTAAAAGACCTAATGCGTCCGCTTTACAACAAGCACATGGATGACATCATCTCTGGTCACTTCTCTAGCACAATGATGGCTGACTGGGCGAACGATGACGTGAACCTACTAGGCTGGCGTGAAGAGACAGGCGAAACAGCATTCGAAAACTACCCAGCTTCTGACGTAGAAATCTCAGAGCAAGAGTACTTCGACAACGGTATCCTAATGGTTGCTATGGTTCGCGCCGGTGTTGAGCTAGCATTCGAAGCAATGACAGCATCTGGCATCATCGATGAGTCGGCTTACTACGAATCTCTACATGAGCTTCCACTAATCGCAAACACAGTTGCTCGTAAGCGTCTTTACGAAATGAACGTTGTAATCTCTGATACTGCTGAGTACGGTAACTACCTATTTGCTAACGTAGCAACACCGCTACTACGTGAGAAGTTCATGCCTTCAGTAGCAACAGACGTAATCGGCCGTGGTCTAGGTGAAACATCTAACCAAGTTGATAACGCTAAACTAATTGAAGTAAACGAAGCTATCCGTAACCACCCTGTAGAGTATATTGGTGAAGAGCTACGTAGCTACATGAGCGACATGAAGCGTATCGCTGTAGGCGGTTAATTTGTCGCTTAGATACTGATAAATTTGCAGAAAAAGCGAAGCAGTATCACTAACTCCTTACAGGTTGGAGTTATAAATAAGCAACACAACATCTAATAAAAAGGCTTGGTCGCCGTTGACCAAGCCTTTTTGCTTTTAGTAACAAAGTCTTAAAAATCAATAAAATGAACATTGTTTGTTCAGTCTTCGTAGACTTTCAGTTTTCTTTCTTTACGCTTACTTGTCGGCAATCTTTGCTTCTAAGTCCGCTAGCTTTTGTTCCATTTCAGTCAGCTTTTGGCGAGTGCGCAGTAGTACTTGTGTTTGAACATCAAACTCTTCACGGCTTACAACGTCTAGCTTGTTCAGTTGGCCTTGGATAACCTGGCGAACTTTTTGATCTACATCTGAACCAAGCTCTTTTACTGGTTGAGGCATAGAATCGTGGATCTGCTTAGCAATCTGCTCTAGTTTTTTTGGATCAAACATATCAATTAAAACTCCTGAATATTTACCACTATTCTATTTAATCACACTTGCGATGTCGCCTATGGCGTACAAAAAAAGGCCAGCGAAGTAGCCTTTTTATTGTTATTACGACTTAGTGATTACTTATTATCAGCTAATTCTCTGTGCGCTGCTTTTGCTTCATCGACGCGAGCTAGTTTTTCTAGGTCTTTGTCTTCAACAAATACAGGTAGAGGTTTGTGTTTTTCAGCTAAGTAACTGTAAATCACTGGCAGTACAAATAGCGTGAATAGAGTACCAATTGCTAAACCAGCAACGATTACGATACCAATACTGAAACGCTGAGCCGCACCCGCACCACTTGCGTACATCAGTGGGATTAGACCCGCGATCATCGCAGCCGTTGTCATCAGGATTGGACGAAGACGAACCTTCGCTGCTTCCATTACCGCTTCAATACGAGTTTTTTGATTGTGCAGCTGCTCTTCTTTCGCAACCTCACAAATCAAGATACCGTGCTTGGTAATCAGGCCGACTAAGGTGATCAAACCAACTTGCGAGTAGATGTTCATCGTTGCCGCGCCCCAAGCCAGAGCTATTAGGGCACCACAGATCGCCAGTGGTACAGATACCATGATAACCAGTGGGTCTTTCAGTGATTCAAACTGAATCGCCAATACCAAGAAGATGATTGCCAGAGCTAAACCAAAGGTCGCGCAAAGTGCGCTACCTTCTGTTACGTATTGGCGTGCTTCACCCATGTAGTCATGGTTGTAGCCACTTGGAAGCTTATTCGCTGCCGTGTCTTCAAACCACGCAATTGCATCACCCATTGCAGCGCCTGGAGCCGGTACCGCACCAATCGTCGCCGAGTTCAATTGGTTGAAGTGAGGAAGAGAGCGAGGCTCTGCCACAACATCAATCGTAATCAAACTGCCTAGTGGTACAGCGTTGCCGTCTGCAGCACGTACGTAGTAGTTGTTCATTGATTCTGGGTTCAAACGGAATTTACGTTCAACTTGAGGAATAACCTCGTAAGAACGGCCATTCAAGTCTATACGGTTCACGTAGCCATCAGACATCATGGTACCGAGCGTGATACCGATATCTTGCATGGTCACACCGTATGCGCCTGCTTTATCCTTGTCGATGTTGATCTTCATGGTTGCTGAGTCGTAGTTCAGGTCGAGATCTGAATATACGAACAACGGGTTTGAAGAGACATCAGCCAGAATGTCTGTGGTAATTTGGAACAAGCTTTCAAAACTGTTTGGCGTTGTTATGACAAATTGAATTGGAAGGCCTGAACCAGCACCGGGTAGTTCTGGCATTTGGAATGCAGTTACCGCCATTCCTGGAACATCTTTCACCAAATTACCAACGCGGTTTGCTACGTCTGATTGGCTTGCTTCACGTTCGCTCCAAGGAACCATAGACGCGATACCAAATGCTTGGTTTGCATTTGGCACACCTGTAAATACCTGTGCGTAAGCAACTTCTGGCTGATCAGACAGAATCTGGTTTACGTCGTTCATGGTATTTTGCATGAAGTCTAAGTTTGCATTCGACGGTGCTGTACCCATCAACATGATTACACCTTTATCTTCTGAAGGTGCTAGCTCACTAGGGATGAATTTGAACAACAACGGTAAACTTGCAAATACGATGATAGCAAAACCAATAAATACTGGACGATGTTGCATTACCGCACCAAGCATACGCTCGTAACGGTTAGTCATGCCATCTAGCACGCTATGAACTTTCTGCTCAAACTTGCTTGGCTCAGCGTGAGCTTTCAGCATTTTCGAACACATCATTGGCGAGAGCGTTAGTGCCACAATGCCTGATACGAAAACCGAACCCGCTAGGGTTAATGCAAACTCTTTAAATAGCGAGCCTGTAATACCACCCATCATCGCAATTGGAGCATATACCGCACCTAGCGTTAACGTCATTGCGATAACAGGCACCGCAATTTCGCGGGTACCGATAATCGCTGCACGGAAAGGGGACTCGCCGAGCTTGATATGCCTGTCGACGTTTTCAAGTACTACGATCGCATCATCTACCACTAGACCGATGGCAAGTACCATTGCAAGTAGTGTCATTAGATTCCAAGAGAAACCCATTGCCTGCATTACCATTGCCACACCAATCAAAGACAGTGGGATAGTAATAATAGGGATCAGTACCGCTCGGAATGAACCTAAGAATAAAGTAATCACGATCAATACGATTAATGCCGCTTCAAGGATAGTCTTAATAACCTCTTGAATTGACTCGTTAATCGCAATAGTTGAATCGTACATGACGTTCATTGAGATGTTGCTTGGTAGGTTCTTCTCTAGTTGAGGAAGAAGTTCCAGTACATCAGCTGCGATGTTGATTGGGTTCGCACTTGGCGCCGCATTGATCGCGGCTACAACCGCCTCTTGGCCGTTAGCACTTGCTCGGTAAACATCGTGACTTTTCTCAAGAGAAACTTTCGCGATATCGGATAGGCGAATGATCTCACCTTCTCCGCTTTTCACGACTAGATTCTCTAGTTCTTCAGTGTTTGATACCTGAGTATCGGCACTGCCGTTGTAAAGCACGAACTCACCGGTCGCTTGACCCGTAGCTGATTGGTAGTTGTTAGCGTTCAGTACCGTCATTACATCAGATGCAGTCAGACCAATCGCCGCCATTTTTGATGGGTCTAGCCATACGCGCAGTGCGTATTTCATACCACCATATAGGTCAACTTTAGATACACCATTAACCGTAAATAGCTGCGGGTTGATTACACGCTCTAGATAGTCGGTAATTTGGCTCGATACCAATTCGTCACTGGTAAAACCAATATAGAGTACAGCGGTTGTTGAACCGGTAGACATGGTTACGGTTGGATCTTCAGCCTCTTTAGGTAGCTGAGAACGTACCGAGTTTGTCTTGGCCAGTATGTCAGACAATGCCGCATTCGGATCGGTGTTCAACTTCATGTTCACGGTAATCGTAGATTTACCTAGCACAGAAGAAGATGTCATATAATCGATATTATCCGCTTGAGCCACAGCCTGTTCGAGGGGCTGGGTGATAAAGCCTTGGATAAGATCGGCACTTGCACCGTAGTAACCAGTTGAGACTGTCACCACGGTATTCGTCATTTCAGGGTATTCACGCACCTGCATTTTGAAGATTGCTTGTAAGCCAAGCAGAGCAATCAAAAAGCTGATGGATACCGCTAGAACTGGACGTTTAATAAAAACATCAGTAAAGCGCATTGTGCCTCCAGTTACAGCTTAGGTGTTTCAGATGGTGGAGTGATTGCATCACTTTCAACAACCTTAACTTTGGCACCGTTACTTAGACGTACTTGGCCAGAAGTTACAACCGTATCACCGGCTTTAACGCCTTCAAGGATGTGTGCAATCTCAGCGGTACGCTCACCTACTTTTACAACATGTTGAGCAACACGTTGAACGCCGTCTTCTTCCGTCAGGATGTAAACATTGTCACCATATAGAGTGAAAGTAATCGCTGTTTGAGGCAACGTTACTTGGTTCTCTAGCTTAGGCAGAATGATGTTAGCACGCGCAAACATGCCGCTACGAAGCTTGCCATCATTGTTTGGAATGTCGGCTTGAACTTGAATAAGACCACTTTGGATACTTACTGCGGGTTCAATGGCACTGATAGAGCCTTCAAACGGTTTCTCTGGGTAAGCATCAACAAAGATGTCGATAGCCTGACCAACATTGATACGAGAGATATCTGTTTGAGATACCGTAAAGCGTAGGCGCATCACGCTGGTATCTTCTAAACGAACGATATCTGTACCTGATTGCAGGTATTGACCTAGGTACACGTTACGAATACCCACTTTGCCATCGAAAGGAGCGCGAATTTCACGGCGTTCGATAGATGCTTTTAGGCTTTCAATATCAGCAGATAGAGAGTAGTAGTTTGCTTCTGCTTCATCGTATGCTTCTTTTGAAATAGAACCTTTCTTATACAGGCCTTGGTAGCGTTTGTATTTTGCTTTTGCCGCAGGCAGGCGAGCTTCAGAACTCTTTAGATTTGCCTTTTCTACGCCAGAATCAAGACGAACAAGAAGTTGGTCATTTTTAACATCAGTACCAGAACCAAAAGAGATTTGGTCAATAACACCGCTGGTTTCATTCGCTAGCGTGACACCTTGGTTAGGTTCGATGAAGCCGATAGCTTCAATTACTGGAACCCAGTCGATCGGCTGAACTTCAGTAACCGTTACTGGAAACTCTGGTTCAGGGCGGTTGGCCATATACTCAGCAATTTTTTGTTGTTTGAACATGTTGAACCCAATAACGCTGCCGAAAAGAAGTACAGCGATGAGTAACATGAAGAAAGTCCACTTTTTCATTATGGTCAAAACTCCGATCTAGTGTTTAATTATTGCATCCCAACTGGCTTCTATTGCAGATTCTAGTTCTGCCTCGTCGAGTTGGTAAAATCCTAAAGAATGCTTTCGCGCTAGAGATACACTAGCCGCTAAGCTCAAGCCGCTTAATACTTCATTATCAAGTGGTTTAAACAGTCCTTGCTCTTTACCCTCATTAAATAGCAGCTCAACTTGGGCAAACATTTTACGTTCTAGTTCCCTGAAGTTTAGGCTATTTGTGATGGGCAGTGAGTCATATTGAACCCGATTTTTTATCGCGGCTAAGTTCGTTCCCGCTAAGTTCCATATGTTCAACCACATAGTACGGTAGCGTTGCTTAATTGGATCCGAATCATCAACCCCTTCTTGAACTGCATCTGCTACTCGTTGAGTCACGAGCACTCGAACATCATCTATCAAGTGGTCTTTATCGTCGAAGTAGCGGTAGATAGTGCCTGCAGCAACTCCCGCCTCTTTGGCTAATTTTTGCATTGAAAGGCCTTGAAAGCCGACCTCCGCAATGAGCTTTTCAGCGGCAGAAAGTATTTGTTGGCGTTTATCCTGAGGTGCATGAGTTGTCATTATTCCATCACCAGTGAATGAACGTTCATTCATTATAGCCCAAGAACCATACACATGTGCAACAAAGTTTTACACAAGTAGCGTAAAAATCTTGTATAAGAGAACGTAGCATTCGTGGTGTTGCAGCATTATTATAGGCGCGCAATTGAATTCGCCCCTCTAGACCAAATTGAGAATCAAATGAGACTGAACCCAAGACAAGATGAAGCCGTGAAATATGTTTCGGGCCCCTGTTTAGTATTAGCAGGCGCTGGATCTGGTAAAACACGTGTTATCACGAATAAGATTGCTTACTTGGTTCAAGAGTGTGGTTACAAGGCACGCAATATTGCAGCGGTAACTTTTACCAATAAAGCGGCACGCGAGATGAAAGAACGTGTGGGGCAAACTCTGGGTAAAGGTGAATCAAAAGGCCTGATCGTTTCGACTTTTCATACCATGGGCTTAACTATCATTCGTCGTGAATACAAAGCGCTGGGTCTGAAAGCGGGCTTCTCTCTATTTGATGACCAAGACCAGTTGGCGCTATTAAAAGAGCTAACAGAGAGACAGATCGATGGTGATAAGGATTTGCTGCGTGCTTTAATGAGCACCATTTCGAATTGGAAGAATGACATGCTGACGCCAGATCAGGCGAAAGCTCGAGCTCAAGGCGAACAAGAGCAGTTGTTTGCATTCTGTTTTGAGATGTACCAGAAACAGATGAAGGCATACAACGCGCTCGATTTTGATGATCTGATTGCGATGCCAGTATTACTTCTGAAAACCAATCAAGAAGTGCGCGAGCGCTGGCAGTCTCGTATTCGCTATTTACTTGTCGATGAGTATCAAGATACCAACACCAGCCAATATGAATTGGTGCGTTTGCTTGTGGGAGAGCGTGGTCGTTTGACGGTCGTAGGTGACGATGACCAATCTATTTACTCATGGCGTGGTGCAAAACCGCAAAACTTGGTGCTGTTAGGTGAGGATTACCCGAACTTACGCTTGATCAAACTAGAGCAGAACTACCGCTCAACGAGTCGAATTTTGCGTGCAGCGAATATCTTGATCGCTAATAACCCACACGTTTATGAAAAGTCACTGTTCTCTGAGATCCCGGACGGTGAAAAGCTCAAGGTACTGAATGCTAAGAATGAAGAGCATGAAGCAGAGCGTATTACAGGTGAGATCATCGCTCACAAGTTTTTGAACCGCACTGAATATAAAGATTACGCAGTGCTGTACCGTGGTAACCACCAATCTCGCTTGATTGAAAAAGCGTTGATGCAGAACCGTGTGCCTTACAAAATTTCTGGCGGTACGTCTTTCTTCGCTAGAGCTGAGATTAAAGACATCATGGCTTACCTCCGCGTGTTGGTGAACCCTGATGATGACAACGCGTTTCTACGTATTGTAAACACACCACGTCGTGAGATAGGCCCGGTGACGCTTGAGAAGTTAGGCAGCTACGCCAACATGCGTGGCAAGAGCTTGTTTGAAGCGAGCTTTGAGATGGGTTTAGAGCAAACTTTGACTGGTCGTGGTTTAGAAAACCTGCGCCGTTTCAGCGATTGGATTGTTCGTATTTCTGATAATGCTGAACGTGGCAATACCGTTGAGGCTGTTCGCTCTTTGGTTCGTGATATTAACTATGAAGATTGGTTGTACGAAACCTCGGCAAGCCCGAAGGCTGCAGAGATGAGAATGAAGAACGTTTCTGATCTTTATAGTTGGATCGTTGCTGACCTTGAGGGTGACAACTACGACAAAGAAGAGAAGACCCTACGAGAAGTGGTTCAACGTTTAACGCTACGTGACATGATGGAGCGTGGTGAAGATGATGACGATGCAGACCAAGTTCAATTAATGACATTGCACGCATCGAAAGGCCTAGAGTTTCCGTATGTGTTCCTGATGGGAGCCGAAGAGGGTATCTTGCCACACCAAACCAGTGTCGATGAAGGTAACGTAGAAGAAGAACGTCGTCTTATGTATGTAGGGATTACTCGCGCGCAGAAAGAGCTGACCTTCACTAAATGTCGTGAACGTCGTCAGTATGGCGAATTGATAAAGCCAACACAAAGCCGATTCCTCGATGAACTGCCGCATGAAGATGTGGAATGGGAAAGTGTTAAGAAACCACAATCCGCTGAAGAAAGAATGGAAAAAGGACAGGCACACATTGCTAACATTCGAGCGATGTTCAACAAGAAGTAATTCCTTGCTTTCATCGCGTTATATAAAAGCCAATAAAAAAGGTGACCATGAGGTCACCTTTTTTGAATCTGGCATTTTTAATTACAGACCAGCAATCATGTGCTCGATAGCATCTTTGATTTCATCATCTGAACAGTCCATACATGAACCTTTCGCTGGCATAGCATTGAAGCCGTTGATTGCGTGGTCAGCTAGAATGTCGCGACCTTGGGCAATACGAGGACCCCAGTCACCAGCGTCACCTGTTTTAGGTGCGCCACTTACGCCAGATGCGTGACAAGCGATACAAAAGGTACCGTAAACTGCTGCGCCATCACGAGGGCCTGTTGGTTCTGCGGCTACTGGCTCGCTGCCGACTAGGTAAACTTGGCCAACTGGTTTGATGCGTTCAGCAATAGCATCTTGCTCTGCTTCGCTTAGGCCTGAAGCCATAGCGCCAGTTGAAAAGGTTAAAACTGCGATGACAACGCTTAAAATTCGACGAGACATATCCATTAAACTCACTTTACATTCCCAAGGTAAGTACATGCTTACCAATTTATAGTGTTGGAAGGGTGTTTTGGCTTTATCAGCAAAGAGCAACTGTTAAACCAATGTAAATAATGGGTGATTATATCCCGATAAGTTGTTGCAATAAACAACAACTTATAAGCTGCGGTGGGTTGTAGTACTCAAATAAGGGGTTTATCACATATTAACTGTCGAAAAAGAGACCAAACAGAAAAAAAAGTTAAAAAAGTACTAGACGGCATAAGGTGATATACGTATTATTCCACTCCGCCGACAGGGCATGCGCCTGTAGCTCAGCTGGATAGAGCGTTGGCCTCCGGAGCCAAAGGCCGAAGGTTCGAATCCTTTCAGGCGCGCCATCCGGTCTCTTACTTAGGTAAGTGAGAATTGGCAAAAAGAAATAATGGTGGCTATAGCTCAGTTGGTAGAGCCCTGGATTGTGATTCCGGTGGTCGCGAGTTCGAATCTCGTTAGCCACCCCATTCTTTCTTTACAAAATATCGGTAGCTTCGGCTTCCAGTGTTGATTCATTATTCCCAAGAGTCGATACGAAATTAGTCGGTGAATAGCGCAGCTTGGTAGCGCATCTGGTTTGGGACCAGAGGGTCGGGGGTTCGAATCCCTCTTCACCGACCACTATTTCAATAATCGCTTTTTAAGCGGTTATATAAAAGATTAGTGGTGGCTATAGCTCAGTTGGTAGAGCCCTGGATTGTGATTCCGGTGGTCGCGAGTTCGAATCTCGTTAGCCACCCCATTAATTTTGGTAACTTCATTGAAGTTCCCTGTTTGAGAAATCAAACGAAACGTCTCGGTGAATAGCGCAGCTTGGTAGCGCATCTGGTTTGGGACCAGAGGGTCGGGGGTTCGAATCCCTCTTCACCGACCACCTTAAGAAGCCCTAGTCGAAAGACTAGGGCTTTTTTGCATCTGAAATTTAGATAACTTGAACAGAGTGGGGGTTCGCCTGATGTTCAAAGAATGTCTCTTTACTGACCGCCTTTAAGAAGGCTCATCAGAAATGATGAGTTTTTTTCATCTGTAGATCACTAGATTGGAACCCAAGTGGGGTTCACCTGATGTTCAAGGGATGTCTCTTCACTGGCCACCTTAAGAAGCCTCAACTAGCCGTCCGTGTCAGGAATGACGGGGCCTTTTTACATCTCTCATTTCAGTAATCCTCAATTTTTAATGCTGGGACCTCAACCGCTTCGACATCTTGCCTGATGTCACCTCCGTAAATCTCCTCCTTCCATACAATAAGATAGGCTTTTACCCTTTATCTCCATTATGGTGCTTATACGGAGCAGTTTGCTTTATCAAATGTGCAGTTCGATATCTAATTTTATATAAAATTCACCACCAATCATTCGACAAATTAATAGGTTTGGTCTAAGGATTTTTATGAAAAGCGAAATTTGACGTTAAATATGTTCTCTAAGGCCTGTATTTGACAGATTTCTTCGAATCTTGTTGTTTAAAAAATCCTTTGATTTATTAAGTCTTTCGTTTTTCTTGTTTGTATTTATCAAAATAATTCATATGGTTGAATGTGTGGTTAGGTTGGTTTTGTCTGGTTGTTTTGTTTGCTTAAAATGGTAAAGTTAGCGTTTGTTTCTATAGTGTTAATTGTTTTTTGGAATAATTATTTTATCTTGGTGACTGGTGGGGATATGTGCTTTGAATGATATGTTTAACTCTACAAGTACGCAGTAGTAAGGGGTTTGTGAGTATTTATTATTGGAAATATAATGCTGATTTTCATTACTATATGCTCTTCGAGTGAATACTTATGTGGTATTTTTACTTGCTAAGCGTTTAATGTCGACTTTTTATCCTATTTTTGTTGCTTTTCTGTGAATTATTTGCCAAATTGTCAACCGTATAAAATATCAGAACAATATTCTGGTAAGAATGGATTCAATTTTGCAGACAGGGCAGAAAGCTGCCAAAGCAGTAGAGGTCTGGTAATGTCACTTTTAGAAGTAAAAAATCTTCGTATCGAATACCCATCTCGTCATGGAGTTCACGCCGCAGTGAAATCACTTTCGTTCAACATTGAACGTGGTGAAATTGTTGGCGTTGTAGGCGAGTCTGGTGCAGGCAAATCAACAGTAGGTAATGCTGTGATCGATTTGCTGAGCCCTCCTGGTCGCATTGCTAGCGGCGAGGTATTTCTGGACGGTGAAAAAGTTTCAGGCTTATCTCCTGAACAGATGCGTTCTGTTCGCGGCTCAAAGATTGGTTTTATCTTCCAAGATCCAATGACTTCTCTTAACCCTCTATTCACAGTAGAACAGCAGTTAAAAGAGACGATTCATGCCAACATGAAGGTTTCGGATCAAGAAGCCTACCAGCGCTCATTAGATTTGATGAACCAAGTTGGTATTCCGCAACCAGAAAACCGTTTAAAGCAGTACCCACACCAATTCTCTGGCGGTATGCGTCAGCGTGTTGTTATCGCGATCGCACTGGCAGGTGAACCTGACCTAATCATTGCCGATGAACCAACAACCGCACTGGATGTTTCTATTCAAGATCAGATCTTGGGTTTGATTCGCGACCTATGTATTAAGAAGAATGTAGGTTGTATGTTGGTCACACACGATATGGGTGTGGTATCTAATGTTACCGATCGCGTAGCCGTTATGTATCGTGGTGATTTGGTTGAGTTTGGTCCGACGGCGAAAGTCCTTGGTACTCCTGAACACCCTTACACGCACAGTCTTATCTCCGCGGTTCCGCGTTCAGATCGTAAACTTGATCGTTTTCCTCTTGTGAGCTACATCGAAGAAGCACATGAGATGGAACCACTTGATGTGAAAAACCACTGGTTAGGTCAAAGCCAAGACCACCGTGATTACACTGGTCCACTGTTGAATGTTGAAAACGTAAACTTGCGCTTTACTACCAAGGATTCTTTCTTTGAGAGTCGTCGTGAGTACGTTCAGGCGTCAAACAACGTGAGCTTTGAAGTACACGAAGGTGAAACTTTTGGTCTTGTTGGTGAATCTGGTTCGGGTAAATCAACGATTGCTCGTGTGATTGCTGGTTTGTACGCACCTAACTCAGGTAAGGTAACGTTTGAAGGCGTTGATCTTACGGGACTTAAATCTGAAAAAGAACGTCGCCCAATGCGTCGTCAAATGCAGATGGTTTTCCAAAACCCTTATACATCAATGAACCCTCGAATGAAGATATTCGACATCATTGCTGAGCCGATCCGATTCCATAAACTGACGCGTAACGAGAATGAAACTCGTCAGATCGTTAACGACCTGCTAGAGCACGTTGGTTTAGGCAAGATGGCTGGGGTTAAATACCCACACGAATTCTCAGGTGGCCAACGTCAGCGTATTTCTATCGCTCGCGCCTTGGCAACTCGTCCACGTCTTTTGATTTGTGATGAACCTACCTCGGCGCTGGATGTGTCGGTTCAGGCTCAGATCCTTAACCTATTAAAAGATTTACAAGACGAGCTCAACCTAACCATGCTGTTCATCAGTCACGATTTACCGGTTATTCGCCAAATGTGTGATCGTGTTGGTGTGATGCAAATGGGAGAACTATTGGAAGTAGCGCCAACTGAGCAGCTATTCCAATCGCCTCAGCATGAATACAGCAAACACCTAATTTCTTTAATGCCTGAATTTACAGGTTTAAGAGAAGAAAAAGCAGTGGCACAAGCCGCGGTATAAAAATCAGCAGGCTGGAGTTTAGCTTGCTAAAAACAATAAACAGACGCAAATACAACAACTAGGGATCTGGATTCCCGCATGAAGGAGTTATGCAATGAAAACCATGAAAAGCAAATTAGCAGTAGCTTTAATGGCAGCTGGCCTAAGCTTTAGTGCAGCAGCAGCAGATATTACCGTTGGCTACGCAGCTGACCCGGTATCACTTGACCCGCACGAGCAGCTGTCTGGTGGCACACTGCAAATGTCTCACATGGTGTTTGACCCTCTAGTACGTTTCACTCAAGAGATGGATTTTGAAGGCCGCCTAGCATCTAGCTGGGAGCGTGTTGATGAAACGACTTTCCGCTTTAACTTACGTAAAGGCGTGAAATTCCACTCTGGTAACGAACTGACTGCTGATGATGTTGTGTGGACTTTTGAACGTCTACAAGCTTCTCCAGACTTTAAGTCTATCTTCACGCCATACGAAAAAATGGTAAAAGTGGATGACTACACAGTTGAACTAGTATCAAAAGCGGCTTACCCACTAGTACTACAAACAGCAACCTACATCTTCCCAATGGACAGCAAGTTCTACTCTGGTCAAACAGCGGAAGGTAATGACAAATCTGAGCTAGTTAAGCACGGTAACTCGTTTGCTTCGACTAACGTTTCTGGTACTGGTCCATTTACCGTAACGCAGCGTGAGCAAGGCGTTAAAGTAACGTTCGAGCGTTTCAACGATTACTGGGACACAGAAACTGAAGGTAACGTAGACAAGCTAACACTTGTGCCAATCAAAGAAGATGCAACGCGTGTAGCAGCACTTCTTTCTGGCGACGTTGATATGATTCACCCTGTTGCGCCAAACGATCACAAGCGTGTTAAAAAAGCTAAGAACATCGATCTAGTAACGCTACCTGGTACTCGTATCATTACGTTCCAAATGAACCAAAACAGCAACGAAGCACTGAAAGATGTGCGCGTTCGTCAAGCAATCGTTCATGCGATTAACAATGAAGGTATTGTTAAGAAAATCATGAAAGGTTTCGCGACAGCTGCTGGTCAGCAGAGCCCAACAGGCTACGCGGGTCACAACGAAGATCTAGTTCCTCGTTACGATCTGAAAAAAGCGAAAGAGCTGATGAAAGAAGCGGGCTACGAAGATGGCTTTACACTAACGATGGCAGCGCCTAACAACCGTTACGTGAACGATGCGAAAGTAGCGCAAGCGTCTGCGGCAATGCTGTCTAAGATTGGTATCAAAGTTGATCTTAAGACAATGCCTAAAGCACAGTACTGGCCAGAATTTGACCTATGTTCAGCAGACATGATGATGATCGGCTGGCACTCAGATACTGAAGATTCAGCTAACTTCAACGAGTTCTTAACAATGACTCGCAACGAAGAGACTGGCCGTGGTCAATACAACTGTTCTGGCTACTCAAACCCAGAAATGGATGCGATTGTAGAAGCTTCTAACACTGAAACTGACCCAGTTAAGCGTTCTAAGATGCTGAAAGGCGTTGAAGCAACACTTTACAACGATGCAGTCTTCGTTCCTCTACACTGGCAGAGTGAAGCGTGGGGCGCGAAATCTAACGTAGGTGCAGCAGACGTAGTAAACCCAATGGTTATGCCTTACTTCGGCGACCTAGTTGTAAAATAATCTAGCTTGCTAGAATCGAGAGCCTGAAGCTTTCAGGCTCTCAATATTATTAAGATATAGATTTAAGTTTCGGTATTTGGTCTTCCTTCAGTCTGGCTAAATACCTTTTTTAAGACTGAATTTTTTGTTGTCTAGTCGCGTATTTCGATTAGATAGTCATGGATAGATAAGGGGCAAGGAATGGTTACGTTTCTGGTCAAGCGCCTGTTTCAGGCACTGATAGTGATGTTTGTGATCAGTTTGGTGGCGTTTGCCATTCAGGATAACCTGGGCGACCCGTTACGTGAGTTAGTCGGTCAATCTGTTTCAGAGGCGGAGCGTCAAGCGCTACGCGATGAACTCGGCTTAAATGATCCCTTCGTTACAAAATACTCTCGCTTTGTAGGCGCAGCTCTACAGGGTGATCTTGGTACTTCATACTTCTTTAAGCGACCTGCAGTTGATGTGATTCTAGATAAACTAGTGGCAACTCTGGAGCTGGTATTTGGTGCTTCTTTAATTATTGTTTGTATGTCGATCCCACTCGGCGTTTACTCTGCGATTCACCCAAAAAGCTTTTTTACCAAATTGATTATGGCAGGCAGTAGTGTCGGTATCTCGGTTCCTGTTTTCTTAACTGCAATCATGCTGATGTATGTGTTCTCTATCGAGCTCGGTTGGCTGCCGTCATTTGGACGTGGTGATACGGCCAACTGGTTTGGTTGGGAGTCTGGCTTCTTAACGCTAGATGGCCTTGCACACTTAGTACTTCCGAGTATTGCTCTGGCATCTATTATGCTGCCGCTGTTTATTCGTCTAGTTCGTTCTGAAATGTTAGAAGTTCTAAGTTCTGAATACATTAAGTTTGGTAAAGCGAAAGGCCTAGCTCTAAACAAAATCTATTACCAACATGCATTGAAAAACACCATGCTACCTGTACTTACTGTTGGTGGTGTTCAGATTGGTACTATGGTGGCTTACACCATTCTTACGGAAACGGTTTTCCAGTGGCCAGGTACAGGCTTCTTATTTTTAGAAGCAATCAACCGTGTAGATACACCACTGATTACTGCATACGTTATTTTTGTTGGTCTTATTTTCGTAGTGACTAACACGATTGTTGATTTGCTTTACGGTGTTATCAACCCAACCGTTAACATCACAGGGAAAGGAGCATAATCATGGAACAGACATCGACAGTGCCGTCTCGCTGGGAACGTTTTAAGCAATCTGACATTGTGTATTACTTCTTACGCGACAAAGTGGCAATGGTGAGTTTCGCCATTTTCTCAATCTTCTTAGTGATGGCTCTAGCTGCACCTATCCTAGCGCCAACAGACCCGTACGACGTGACATCGATTGATATCATGGACTCAGAACTTCCACCATCATGGATGGAAGACGGCGAAGAACGCTTCTTGCTAGGAACGGATGAGCAAGGCCGTGATATTTTATCGACTATGCTTTACGGTTCTCGTTTATCACTGACCATTGGTTTCTTAGCGGTAGGTCTACAACTGACGCTTGGTATTATCATTGGCTTGTCTGCGGGTTACTTCGGTGGCCGTATTGATAGCTTCTTGATGCGCTTCGCTGATGTTCAGCTTTCGTTCTCAACCATGATGGTTGCGATCATTGTCTCGGCCATCTTTAAGGCAAGTTTCGGTAGTGATTTCTATGCACAATACGCTGTGGTGATGCTGGTGGTGATCATTGGTATCGCAGAATGGCCGCAGTATGCGCGTACTATTCGTGCATCAGTATTAGCAGAGAAGAAGAAAGAGTACGTAGAAGCGGCACGTGTGATGGGCTTTAGAGCGCCTCGTATCATGTTCCGTCATATTCTGCCTAACTGTTTATCACCGATTTTGGTTATCTCTACAGTACAGGTGGCAAATGCCATCATGTCAGAAGCGGCACTTTCTTTCCTAGGTTTAGGCCTTCCAGTCGACCAACCGTCACTGGGTGCTCTGATTAGTACTGGTTTTAACTACATCTTCTCAGGAGCATGGTGGATCACTGCATTCCCAGGTGTGCTTTTGGTGACATTGGTTCTAGTTATCAACCTACTAGGCGACTGGTTACGTGACGTGTTTAACCCGAAAATCTATAAAGGGTGATAGTTCAGTTTGATTTTTAGTAAAAAAAATCACTAAACTAAGAGTCGTAAGCAATTACGGCTCTTTTTTTGCTTAATGAATTTGGAACTTAGTACCATTGATAGAGTCAATAGTACTTAAAATGGAATTCATGTTTTATCGACACTTGTTCGGTAATAATTAACCCCTAGAGGGTTTAAGTGGTGGTTATGAAGTTGACAATGAATGTTGTATGTCGTGCTGTGGTTAGAAATTATCGTATGGGGCTTATTGCTGCATCCCTGTTGGTATCAAGCCAAGTTAATGCCGAATCGGTTCTATGCGATGCGACTCAGGCAAGCATCAATCAGTTACCACAGCTAGAACAATCATGTCCGATTGGTAACGGTGTTTGGGGCAGTAAAGCGCCTAAACATCATTCAGATAACGATCTGTTTTGGGTTCAATGTGGTTTGTTGAATAAGCCTTTGTCACTGAGCAAAGCAAAGCCATTGTATGAGAAGATTTCAACGAACGTATGGATGAAGCCCGAAGGTGGAGACTATCGCTGCCTAATTGGTCCTTATTCTACTTTTTCTGATGCGAGAAAAGACTTAGCTCAGGTACGTAAGGTTTCTGGCTATGGCGAAGCCTTTATTCGTATGGTTGATAAATCGAAGACCTCTTCTTCACAACCGGTCGTGACCAAAGCAATGAAGTCAAAAACGGCAGAGCCAAAAACGGTTAAGCATCAAGCCCCAGTTAAGGCTAAAGTAGCAGCGAAACCAGCGCCGAAGCCGATAGCTGCTGCTCAAAAAACTGCAGTCGCGAGTGCTGCTGCCATTCAAGCTTTCCCTAGTCATGGTGCAAATTCAGACAATGATCTGAACATTGAAATACGCATGACAGCGAGTGTTGCGGCTAGTAAATATGCGATTCCTTATCTTTTAGGTGATGAACAACAGTTTTATATGGAGCAAGGTAAACCTTGGAGCCGACTCGATTACGACAGTGCCGAATTAGTATGTGATAAGATTAATATGACGCTGTTGACTGAAAAGCAGTGGCAAAGTCTCTTAGGGTCGAAGGTCATGGAAAATCAGAACTGGCCAATGCATCTACCTTATTGGGGAGCGGATAAAAAAGGCCTGTTTACTAACGGTAACGTAAACCAGCTTAAAGGCTCCTCACTACTTAATGTGATGTGTGTGAAATAACGAAGACGTGCGTAATACCAAATAAGCCTCAGCCATTGCTGGGGCTTTGTTGTTTATACGCCTTTCTTTTCAATATCAGGTCTATTTCCGGATACTCGGATTTTCAATACAAATTTGATTAAAAATAGCTAAAAATTGTTCAAATAGAGCAGTTGGTGCGTAGAAAACCATAACTCAAGCAATAAGGTGATTGAGATTATGAGTTTGAAGAAACGATTAGAAGACGTAGCCCCGCGTTTTGAAGCCGGAGGTAAATACGAAAAGCTTTACCCTGTCTATGAGGCGTTTGCCACCATCTTTTATACGCCCGGCAACGTAAACCGAGGCTTGACCCATGTTCGAGATAGTATCGATCTCAAGCGAATTATGATTCTGGTGTGGCTGGCGACTTTCCCTGCCATGTTCTGGGGCATGTATAACGTCGGGCACCAGAGTGTCTCGGCACTTACATCCAGTTATCAACTTAACGAACTTACCTCGGTTATTGAGAGTAGTTGGCGCTTGTCATGGGCATTTGGTGATGCACAGTCATTGATAGTAAGTAGCTGGGGAAGTCAAATGCTGCTCGGGGCTCTCTACTTCTTACCCGTTTACGCGACAGTTTTCGTCGTCGGTGGTTTCTGGGAGGTGCTGTTTGCCGTTGTACGTAAGCATGAGGTCAACGAAGGATTTTTTGTTAGCTCGGTTCTCTTTGCCTTAATTCTTCCACCGACTATCCCGTTATGGCAAGCAGCGCTAGGTATCACCTTTGGTATCGTTGTCGCGAAAGAGCTGTTTGGTGGCACAGGGCGAAATTTCCTTAATCCAGCGCTTGCTGGTCGAGCCTTTCTCTACTTTGCCTATCCTGCCAACATGTCGGGTGGGCTTGTGTGGGTTGCCGCTGACGGCTATTCAGGCGCGACACCACTGAGTCAATGGTATGAGGGTGGCAGTACTTCGCTTATCAATAACATGACTGGCGAGGCGATCACTTGGATGGACGCCTTTATCGGTAATATTCCGGGTTCGATGGGCGAGGTTTCTTCATTGCTTATCATGTTGACGGGGCTGATTCTGATTGTCATGAAGATCGCCTCTTGGCGCATTGTTGCCGGTGTGATTATCGGTCTCGTCGTGACTTCGAGTTTGATGAACTGGATTGGCTCTGATACCAACTCGATGTTCACTATGCCGTTCTACTGGCACTTTGTATTGGGCGGTGTTGCCTTTGGCACTTTCTTTATGGCAACCGACCCAGTTTCTGCCGCGTTTACTAATCAGAGTAAGTGGGCTTACGGGATTCTGATCGGTGTGATGACGGTCGGTATTCGAGTGCTCAACCCTGCTTATCCAGAGGGCATCATGTTGGCGATCTTGTTTGCTAACCTTTTTGCTCCGCTGTTCGACTTTGTAGTGAAAGAGCAAAACATCAAACGCAGGCAGAAACGAACATTGCGCTGATTTCAGTGCAGATAGGGAAAGCGATTCCCATAAGAAAGGCTTGCACCGCTGCAAGCCTTTCAATTTTTATTGCGATTGATTTGAAGTTGATTTAACTCCACTTCAAATCAATTTCGAATGGTTGGGTGTTACCACAATGCTCACCGCACATCTCATCGTATGCACTGTTGTGTATCAGCATTGCTGACGATACGCCTTGATCACTGAAGTGGTCGCGGGCTTGGTTAACACTCAAAAACTTCATTGGGTGCTGGTGGTCGTCTTTGATTAATTGCTTTTGCTCGCCAATGATTTGGTAAGCCAAGTAGATCCCGCCTTCAAATGATTCAATGAGTAGATTCATAACAAACTCCATGTTGTTCTCGATAGTTCTTTGTTTCTGTATCTACGTTGATGGTTGTTTGAAGGTTCATGTGTGTTAAAAATGAAAAAACCAGAAGCTCAGCTTCTGGTTTATTAATAAGTAATCAAATTAACTCAAAGGTTAGTTGATTTTTTGCATGATGCTCACACGGCCTGTTGTTGATCCGTCTGGAGTCATTTTACGGCGAGTTAGCAACCCTTCATCCCAGTTAGTACCTGCTGGCTGATACTCCCATTTAATGATGTATTCTTGATTATTACCATTTGCATCAACAGGACATTTATCTCCTGAACCAGGAATATAACCATTGTCAGTATCATCACAGAAGCGCACGACTGAGTTTAGATCTGTCAGGGTTGCTTTTGATTCACGTCCTGAAATGTTAAACCACCAATAGTCAATTGCAGCAAGCTCTTCATAGGTATACTTCTTGCCTGAGTCTTCAAGATCTGCCGGTGAGTTTGCATTGCACTCTTTCCCTGATACGGTAGCGCCCTCAGAATCAAATACCATTCTCATGACAGCATTTTGTCCATCAGCGCAAATCTGAGTGGTATCCCAAGACCCAGTGAAATCCACGTACCTTTCGTCACTAGGTGTTTCTACGTGATAGTAGAAATTCAAACTTTCTTCGATACGCTTTGCTTTATTTGATTCGCTTGATGGGTCGCTTAACTCTGTTTTTGAACGAATCTGTGTGTATATTTTTGTAATTGGGTCATAGCTACCTGAAAGAGTTTCATATTGGTATGAAGGGGTTGCATCGCCTTCATCTCGATCATCTTCCAGTTTGTTTGGCGTGTAGTGGTTGAGGACTTGTTGATTCCCTTCAATGAAAGGTGCCTCATCGTAACGTCCTGGCTTAGGTGTGGTATTTTCTTTGCTTTTATCAAGTAGAAGGTAAGAAAACGGAGCGTTTAGGGTGAAGTCTGGGTGAGCTGTTTGATTGCAGCCTGCAGAACTCCCTGCCAATACACAGCTGATGTACTTTTCAGCGTCTGCGTATGACAATAAAGAGTCGCTGTCACTTACAGCAATAAGACCATTGGCTGAATCTTGATAAGTGAAGTAAGGCGTGCCACGTGTATGTTCAAACACAGCTTTAGGGAGCATTTTGTCAGCGTGAACTAACATTGTTTTGTCGTTAGGGCGGTTGTTTGGATCGTTAATATCATACTGTCTCACCATGATTGAGCGAATAAATTGCCCATTTTTCGCTACAAATGGATTGGCATCAGCGCTGCCGCGAACAGTCCCTGATTTTTCTCCGAATGCTTTCTCCATATGAGCCAATGCTTCAGATTCATTAGTAATTGAAGTGACTCCCATCGCTGTTAGGAAGTCTGTAACAGAATCACGGTCATCTAGACTTAGGTTTTTCATCTTCGCTAACGTCGCAGCATCAGGTTCGCGCAACGCATCTGGAATTGTCAGTACTTCATCAGAAGCGCTACCAAATTGGTTATCTAAAGACTGAAGTAGAATTGCTAAATTTAGAGCTCGGTCGTATTTGCCCGCCGCTTCAAATGGTGTCAGTACATCACGGTTTGATGCTGCCCCTACTTTCAAGCCATTTTCACCACCAATGAAGAAGGTCACCGTATCGTCAGACTTAGCGGTAAATTCGCCTTCGCTGTTTGTGATGCCCTTTGAACCAGAGCTAGTACTGTAGTAGATACCTTCAACAGCGGCATCGATAAATTTGTTGGTTGTTGTTGATGGTTCTGTCGGTGTTGTGACACCTGAATTAGAACTGTCGCTACCACAACCTGTTAAAGCCACTGCAATCGCTGCTGCGAGAATACTCACTTTTTTCATTACTCGTACATCCTTCATGTATTAGAGCTAATTGTTTTTTTTATGCGTGTAATTTTATAGCGCGCGATTGTAGTTTGCTCTTGATTCCAAGTTAAGTATGTAAAATGCTGTTCGGTTAATAAATATCCCGACCATACGGTAAAAAACAAAAAAAGCCGACATAGGTCGGCTTTTGTATAATATTTCTTTGACTTACAGTGGTTTATCGCATTGTAACAAATTCTTCGCTGCCCGTTGGGTGAATTGCCACAACAGAGTCGAAATCTGCTTTGGTTGCGCCCATTTTCATTGCAACACCGAAGCCTTGAATCATTTCATCGACAGTGAAACCGATACCGTGTAGGCCAACTACAGTCTCTTCTTCGCCAGCACACACTAGCTTCATCTTACAAGGTTGACGGTGTTGAGTGACTGCAGTGTACATTGCAGTAAAACCAGACGTGTATACCTTGATGTTGTCTTTGCCGTATTGCTCTTCAGCTTCTTGAGTCGTTAGACCAATGGTGCCAATAGGTGGGTGGCTGAATACAACAGTAGGTACTAGCTTGTAGTCCATCTTCGCGTTGGTTTGACCGTTGAATAGACGCTCAGAAAGTTGACGGCCGGCTTTAACAGCAACAGGTGTTAGCTCGATACCGCCTTCCATGATGTCACCAACACAGTAGATGCCAGGAACGTTGGTTGCTTGGAACTCGTCTACTTTGATGTAGCCACGGTCGTTAGTTGCAACGCCAGTTGATGCTAGGTTGATAGCGTCAGTGGCTGGGTGACGGCCTATAGCCCAGATTAGGTGGTCAACGTTTTGAGTGTTGCCGTTCTCTAGGTGCAGAGTCAGTGTGCCATCTGCTTCTTTCACTACTTCTTTAGGAACTGAGTGCGTGTGAAGTGTTGGACCTTCCGCTTCCATTACTTCAACCAGTGTTTCTACGATCATTGGATCGAAGCTACGTAGTGGCGACTCTTTACGACAGAACAGGTGTGTTTCTGTGCCAAGTGCACTTAGTACGCCTGCGATCTCAACTGCGATGTAGCCCGCGCCGATAACAGCAACACGTTTAGGTTGCTCCATCAGGTCGAAGAAACCGTTTGAGTCGATACCGTGCTCTGCGCCAGGGATGTTTGGAATGGTTGGACGACCACCTACTGCGATCAGGATGTGATCAGCAGTGTAGTGTTCACCGTTAACTTCAACAGTCTTTTCGTCAACAAACTTAGCAAAGCCTTTGATTACGTTTATTTTGTTGTTACCAAGAACGCGATCGTAAGATTGGTGGATACGACCAATGTACGCTTGGCGGTTTTCAACCAGTTTGCCCCAGTTGAAGCCTTTTACGTCAACGTCGAAGCCGTAGTCTTTTGAATATAGGTTGATCGCTTCAGCAACTTGAGCACCGTGCCACATAACCTTTTTAGGAACACAACCAACGTTTACACAAGTACCACCAAGGTCTTGAGCTTCGATAAGTGCAACTTTTGCACCGTGCATTGCTGCGCGGTTAGCTGATGCGATGCCGCCTGAACCGCCGCCGATACAGATGTAATCAAAATGAGTCGCCATTACTTTCTCCATTTATTGAAGGCTGTGGGTACAGTGAGTGCACTGAACACCTACGTCCTATAGATTCTTAAATTGTCTAATTATTATATTGAGGGCAGATTGGTTGAACTCAATCTCCCTGTTTAAAATTTATTCGTGTACGTCACAATCTGCTGAATATTCGTCAGAGCATGACGTTAAGTTCGAGATTACTCGGGTACGATCCACTCTACTTTGAAGTGACCGGTTGCCGGCGCAATTGCTTCCTTCAAGAATGGAAGAATTTCGTTCATTTGGCTTTCTAGCTTCCAAGGCGGGTTGATAACAATCATGCCTGATGCTGTCATGCCACGCTCATTGGTGTCTGGTGATACGCCAAGTTCGATTTGTAGAATCTTGTTAATGCCTAGGCCTTCAAGTCCTTCAATCATGTCTTCGATATCACAGCGGTTTACCACTGGGTACCAAATTGCGTAGATACCAGTTGCCCAGCGTTTATGGCTCTGAGCAATCGCAGTCACAACATCACGATACTCTTTTGCCAGCTCGTAAGGTGGGTCGATCAGTACCAAACCACGACGTTCTTTAGGTGGCAGGCTGCCTTTTAGGCGTTGGAAGCCATCTTCTTTGTAGATAGATACCTGACGATCGCGGTGGAACTCTTGCTCAAGCAGAGGGTGGTCTGCAGGGTGAAGTTCGGTTAATACCATGCGGTCTTGGTCGCGCAGGTGTGCACGTGCAACACGTGGTGAACCTGGATAGAAACGCAGTTTTTCGCCATTGTTGAGTGCAGAGATAGACTCAAGGTAGCTTTGAATGTCTTCAGGAAGTTCTGTTTGTGCCCAGACGCGTGCAATACCTTGTTTGTATTCGCTCGTTTTTTCAGACCATTCATGCGTTAAGTCGTAACGACCTACACCAGAGTGAGTGTCATGGTAAACAAAAGGCTTATCCTTTTGTTTCAAAGAATTAAGAATAAGGCTCTGTACGATATGCTTTACTACGTCGGCATGGTTACCTGCGTGGAAGCTGTGGCGATAACTTAACAAATTAAACTCTCGTAACACTCTCGAATTAGAGTGTGGTTAGTGTAGGTGTGGTTAGTTTGACTATTATAACCCCCAATGGACCATAAATTCTCGAACAATTCAGGAACAGTCGCTAGCAATATGCAGTTAGTTATTGGTTCTACTATTGAAATTTGCCTTGTTGGGCACTATCTAATAACTATTCGCAGGTGATTTTTTAGGGCGACCCTGAGCCTGATGACTGTAAGACGACCTCATTACAAAAAAGACGAAAGTCTCTAAAGCCAAAGGAATGTTTATATGTCTAATCCGCTATTAACCTTCACGGACTTACCTCCGTTTTCACAGATCAAACCTGAGCACGTTAAGCCAGCGGTTGAGCAAGTGATTGAAGAGTGTCGCAACAAGATAGAACAAGTACTTGAAGGTAATACTTCACCAAGCTGGGACAACCTCGTTGCTCCAATTGATGAAGTGGATGATCGTTTGGGCCGCATTTGGTCACCTGTAAGCCATATGAATTCTGTGATGAACAGTGACGAACTGCGTGACGCTTATGAGAGCTGTCTGCCTGTACTTTCTGAGTACGGCACGTGGGTCGGCCAACACAAAGGTTTGTTCGAAGCGTATAAAGCGATCAAGGCGAGCGAAGCATTCTCGGCATTAAACCAAGCTCAACAAAAAACCATTACCGATGCACTGCGTGACTTTGAATTGTCGGGCATTGGCTTACCAGCGGACGAACAGCATCGCTACGGTGAGATCAGCAAGCGCCAGTCTGAGCTAGGTTCTCAATTCTCAAACAACGTGCTTGATGCCACCATGGGCTGGAGCAAGCAGATCACAGACGTCGCTGAACTGGCCGGTATGCCTGAATCAGCACTGGCGGCAGCACAAGCCGCGGCTGAATCTAAAGAGCAAGAAGGTTACCTACTGACTCTGGATATCCCATCCTACCTACCTGTGATGACCTACTGTGATAACCAAGATCTACGTAAAGAGCTTTACGAAGCTTACGTAACGCGTGCTTCAGATCGCGGTCCAAATGCTGGCAAGTGGGACAACACTGAGATCATCACTGAACAACTTAAGCTGCGTCACGAGATCGCTCGCATGCTGGGTTTCAGCACCTACAGCGAGAAATCTCTGTCGACGAAGATGGCAGAAACGCCAGACCAAGTACTTGGTTTCCTTAACGACCTAGCAGTAAAAGCCAAACCGCAAGGTGAGCGCGAAGTAGAAGAGCTACGTCAGTTTGCTGAGAAAGAGTTTGGTGTCTCTGAGCTAAACCTGTGGGACATCGCTTACTATAGCGAGAAACAAAAACAGAACTTGTTCGAGATCTCTGATGAAGAGCTTCGTCCATACTTCCCTGAGTCGAACGCAGTTTCTGGTTTGTTCGAAGTACTAAACCGTGTGTTTGGTATGTCGGTGACTGAGCGTGAAGGTGTGGATACATGGCATGATTCAGTGCGCTTCTTTGACATCTTTGATGCGACAGGCACATTGCGCGGTAGCTTCTACCTAGATCTATACGCACGTGAACACAAACGTGGCGGCGCTTGGATGGATGACTGTCGCGGTCGTCGCATTACTCAATCTGGCGAGTTACAAACGCCAGTGGCTTACCTAACGTGTAACTTCAACAAGCCAGTCGGTGATAAGCCTGCGCTATTTACGCACGATGAAGTGGTTACCTTATTCCACGAATTCGGCCACGGTATCCACCATATGTTAACGCAAGTTGATGCGGGTGCTGTGTCAGGAATCAATGGCGTGCCTTGGGACGCGGTTGAGTTGCCAAGTCAGTTCCTCGAGAACTGGTGTTGGGAAGAGGAGGCGCTGTCGTTCATCTCTGGTCACTTCGAAACCGGTGAAGCGTTACCGAAAGAGATGCTAGAGAAGATGCTAGCGGCGAAGAACTTCCAATCTGCGATGTTTATTCTGCGTCAGCTAGAGCTTGGTTTGTTCGATTTCACGCTACACACTGAATACGACCCTGAAATCGGCGCTCGCGTACTAGAAACGCTAGCGGATGTTAAGTCTAAGGTATCGGTACTGCCAAGCCTAGATTGGAACCGATTCTCACACAGCTTTGGTCACATCTTTGCTGGTGGCTACAGTGCGGGCTACTACAGCTACCTGTGGGCAGAAGTGCTATCGGCAGATGCGTTCTCAGCATTTGAAGAAGAGGGTATCTTCAATACTGAAACCGGTAATCGTTTCTTGAATAACATCCTTGAAATGGGTGGCAGTGAAGAGCCAATGGAGCTGTTCAAACGCTTCCGTGGTCGTGAGCCACAAATCGACGCAATGCTTCGTCATGCGGGTATCAGCGCTTAATACTGTGCTGGTCAGAATGTGAAAAGAGCCTCCTTGTGAGGCTCTTTTTGTATCGATTTATCAAACGATTATGGATTTACATTGCGGTTGATAGGGTTCTGCAATGAAATCAGTGTCTCAGTCGATTGAACCTCGTCAATCGCCTGCAATTTATCGATCAGTACGAACTGCAACTCTTCGATCGATTTACACATCAGCTTTACGAAAATGTTGTAGGCGCCAGTGGTGTAGTACGCCTCAACCACTTCGTCTAACGCATTTAGCTTGGCAATGGCTGAGTGGTAATCACGAGCTGCATTGAGGTTGATACCAATAAAACAACACACGTCGTAACCAAGCTTCTTGGTGTTTACCACAACCTCGGTTCGCTCAATAATGTCGGCCGATCTCATCTTTTCGATACGAACGTGAATCGTCGCGGGGCTGACATCGAATTTCTTTGCCATTTCAGCATAAGGCGTGCGCGCATCTTCCATTAAGGTTTTGAGAATGGCACGGTCTAGATCATCCAGACGAGCTGTAGTTGTGGACATGCATAATCCTTAGGGTGAATAAAAAACATACCGGCTTTAGTACACATCATAGCCAAGGGTGATAATATTAGCAGCAACTATAGTGTTAGGGTGAATTCAGTGCGATTTTCGTTGTTTTTGATTGTTATGTGTTGGAGTGCTTTTGTTTCAGCTCAAACAAAAGATGTGTTGGTTATTCACTCTTATCATCAGGGTTTTTTCTGGACTGATGATTTCCACAAAGGATTATCAGAAGAACTGGACCGTGACCGACTATCGTATCGAGTTGTTTATTTGGATAGTAAACGAACTCAAAACCCAGAATACTTAGAGCGCGTTTATCAGCTTTATCACACCAAGTTGATGCATGAAGAATTTGCTGCGGTTGTGGTCAGTGACAATAACGCCCTTAATTTAATGAAGCGCCTTGCGCCCGATCTCAAAAATACGCCAGTAATCTTTGGTGGCATCAACAATTTCTCCCCTGAAATGATTGAAGGTTTGAACGCGACGGGCATTACTGAAGATATTGATTTATTGGGTAATATTGAGCTAATTAAGCGCCTTCAAACAAACGTAAAGAAGATATACATTGTTACTGACCATTCAGTAACAGGTGAGGCTATCCGCTCACAAATCGATCGTTCTATTGAGGCTCACCCCAACTTTTCCGATTTGCTGGAGCACTATGTGCCTGACTCTTACCAAGAGTTAATTGCGTTTTCTCAGCGAACCGATCTAGATCAGAGCTTACTCTTTTGGGCATATTATCGCGATGCTAAAGGCAACGTGAGTAGCGTTGAAGACTGGCGACAATTGAACATTAAAACCCAAATGCCACTGTATATGGTGCACGATTTGGGGTTGGGTTTTGGGGCGATAGGCGGTGTTATTCAAAGTGGTGAAACGCAAGGTCGAGATACGGGACGTGTTTTACTAAAGGTATTAGCAAACCCAAATGAACCTCTGCCTTTAGTCGCACCTGGCGCATCGGAAATTAAACTCGACTACCAACAGATGTCACGCTGGGGGCTGGGAACTGAGAATGAAGCTTCAATTACTTTTCTCAATAAGCCTCAGTCATTCTTGGTGCGTTATCACGATGAAATTCGAACAATAGGTTTGCTGTTTCTGGTTATGTCGTGTGTTATTGCGACCTTGGTTTACTACCTCAACCGCCTCAAGAAAAGTGAGCGTGCTAGCCGACAAAGCCAGCTGTTACTGGAGTCGATATTCGATCAAAGTCTACAGTACATGGGTATTCTTGATAAAGGCGGTGTACTGCTGTCGAGCAACAGTAAGCTGCATGAGCTTCTTTATAATCAAGGTTATAAATTAGGAACACCTCTCCAAGAATATTGGGAGGATGCCGCGGGCGAAGCGCTGAAGGAGTATTTTGCTGAAAGGGATGATTATCCAACCTTACGATTTGAGGCTGAGGTATGGTGCCGTGATCGTGGTGGAATGGTGCTAGATATCTCTTTAAAGCCGATGCCGAGCAGTGAAGAGGACACCATTCAGTTCTTATTTGAAGCTCGTGATGTTACCTCACGAAAGCTTGCTGAGAACAAATTGTTCCAACGTGAAGCGAATCTCAAACTGTATTACGACAAGCAACCGGTGATGATGATTACACTGGATGTCAATAATCGCATTCAGCAAGTGAACCAGTTTGCTGAAGAATTACTAGGTTATCCACTTGATCTGCTTTTGGGGCATCGCCCTAGAGAATTTTATGTGGATGAGAACGCGATGATTCCTCGTCATATCTTGTTGCAACCACAGCACAAAATTCGCGGCGTGTGGCGCCGTGATATCGAGTATCGTCATGCGGACGGTAGAACGATCTGGATTCGTGAAAATATTCGTCCACTGGTCGACTCGGGTCAGCTGTTGATTGTTGGAGAAGACATTACCGAAACCCGCGAACTTTCTGAAAAGTTAGAATACCAAGCGCGTTATGACCTGCTTACAGACACTTTCAACCGCAACCACTTTGAGCAAGAGCTACAAAAGGCGCTGAAAGAGGTTGAGAGTCATATGAGAACTCATGCGATGTTGTTCTTAGATTTGGACCAATTGAAGGTACTGAACGATACTGCTGGGCATGAAGCGGGTGATGCCGCGATTTTATTTAGCGCTAATCTGATAGAAGATGTGCTTCCTTACAATGCTGTGTTAGCTCGGATGGGGGGAGATGAGTTTGCGGTACTAATCAAAGACTGTACTGAGCGAGATGCTGTCAATGTCTGTCACAGTATTATATCGATGATGAGTGAGAATCCATTCTTATGGGGTGATATTCACCTCAATCTTACTTGTTCTATCGGAATTCGATTGATTGACCATACTGCCGCTTCATCACAAATGGTGCATGCACAGGCGGATGCCGCTTGCCATGCCGCTAAAGAGGAAGGGCGAAATCGTTATCACCTTTATCATCTAGATGATGAAGATCTGCGCCGTCGCCATTTAGAAATGGAATGCGTTAACTTGGTACACGAAGCCTTAGCCAATGATCGCTTGGAGTTATTTGCCCAACGTATTCTTGGTCTAGAGGAAAATAGCAACAAAATGCACTTTGAGATACTGGTGCGGATCAAGAACGTCCAAGGTGAGTACATTTCACCGGGGATCTTCATGCCAGCCTCCGAGCGCTATAACATCGCGCATTTGATTGATCGCCAAGTCGTCAGTCAGACGTTGAATTGGTTGGAGCAACGCCCACATCTCGTTGATGATTTGGGGATGTGTTCGATAAACCTTTCTGGTCACTCGATGGGTAACCGAGAGTTTGTTGAATTCTTGATTGAAAGTTTGGCGAGCTCATCAGTGCCTTGCCATAAGGTTTGTTTAGAGATCACTGAAACGGCCGCCATGAGTAATATGAAGCAGGCAATCAACTTCTTTACTCGAATTAAAGAGCTCGGCTGTTTGATTGCTCTGGATGATTTTGGTTCAGGCTTGTCGTCATTCGGATATCTGAAGGCATTGCCCGTTGATATTGTGAAAATTGATGGCCTGTTTGTGCGTGATATTGATGTTAACGAGATGGACTATGTGATGGTTCGTTCGATCAATGATTTAGCGAAGCAGATGGGCAAGCACACGGTGGCTGAATTTGTTGAAAATACTCAGATTCTCGATAAGTTAATTGAACTCGGTGTTAACTATGCTCAGGGCTATGTTATTGGTCGACCGAAGCCACTGGCTGAGCTTGTTGAAGAGTTAAGGCAAGAACGAGAGATAGAGTAATTGTTTTAGGTAAGCCGACCGAGCTGGGAATACTTTTCACCGCTAATATGTATTGTTGAGGCAATCAGGTAAACTGGTTGCCTCTTTTGTTTTGAATACTACTGTCTGTTGGAGACGACCTTGCAATTACAACTGATTTGCGAAGATGCTACCCAAATCGATCATTTAAATGACTTAGCGACCCGTTGGAATTTATCTCATGATGAAAGTAGCGAGTTTGCCTTGGTACTGACTCGCGAGCGACTTGAGCTACGTAAAGTCGATGAACCTAAGCTTGGCGCTATTTTTGTTGATTTAGTCGGAGGCGCAGTCGGCCACAGACGTAAGTTTGGTGGTGGTAAAGGTCAGGCAATTGCTAAGGCGGCAGGTCTAAACAAAGGCGCAACGCCAACTATTCTTGATGGTACAGCAGGCTTAGGGCGTGACGCATTTGTATTGGCTTCGTTGGGCTGTAAAGTGCAGATGGTAGAGCGACATCCAGTTGTGGCTGCATTATTGGATGACGGCCTGCAGAGAGCAAAAAAAGACCCAGATATCGGCGGTTGGGTTAGCGAACGTATGAAGTTGATTCACGCTTCAAGTCACGATGCGCTGGATAAACTTAGCAACGACCCTAACTTCGAACAGCCTGATGTGGTGTACCTCGATCCTATGTACCCACACCCAGAGAACAAGAAGAAGTCGGCTTTGGTTAAGAAAGAGATGCGAGTATTCCAATCTTTGGTTGGCGCCGACCTGGATGCCGATGGCTTGTTTGAGCCTGCGATGAAGCTGGCAACTAAGCGCGTTGTGGTCAAAAGACCGGATTACGCAGCATGGTTAGACGAGCAAAAACCGAGCATGGCAATCGAAACTAAAAAGAACCGCTTTGATGTGTATGTGAAAGCATCAATGACTTAGAGACACACTAAGAAAATTTTCCGTCATAAATACGATAAATCACCATTTAACACTTGCGATAGTCGCGTTACGGATGTATATCTAACTAAGAATCATTATTATTCTTAGCTGGAGTTGTAGCATGGCTAAACGCTTTTGTAAGTTAAACCGTCGAGATATCACTGAACACCTAGGAGAGATCCACAGCTTGGTTACTGAACCTAAGTTTGTGTGTCGTTCTTGTGCGCGTTCTTCGGCGGATCAAGCTAACCTATGCAAACCAACCGCAATTCCACCTCTTGGTTGTCAAAATAAACCCGTTGAAGAAAAAGCCGCATGCGGCCTGTTAGCGGAAACATTACCTGTACCCGAGCTATCACTTGCTGAAATCAACGAGACTCTTGAACCTGTTGTTCAAATGTTCGATCCAGCCGTTGCTGATATTGCCGCTGATGTTGTAGATAAAAAAGCACCACAGAAAAAAGCCAAACTGAAAAAACGAATCGCTAATGCGAGTGGTGATGAAAAAGCCGACCTCAAGCGAGCGAAGAAAGCGGCCAAAAAACAAGAGAAGTACAACAAAAAACTCGCGAAGATGATTAAGAAGCAGCAAAAGCTGTTTAAGAAAAGTCAAAAACTGGAAAGTAACCTTGAACGTATCAACCTACAACTTGATGACGTCGCTTTCACTGAAACCAAGACTCAGGTAGTGAGCCATAGTCACATTCACTGAAACTGGTACGGATAACTTATTGCTACAACGATGATTTAAAAAGAGCGACCTTAGGTCGCTCTTTTGCTTTTTTGGGTTATCAGAGCTAACTCATTTAGCTCTGTTCACTTAGCTTAGTTTAGTTAGCTTAGTTTAGTTCACTTAGCTCAGTGAAAGCGGTTAGGCGTTGCTTGTGGATCTCGCAACACGCTTTTTCACCCATGTCTCGTTGACGAACAGAGAGAACAAGATAACCGCGCCGCCAATGGCCAATCGAACCAAGTCGACGTCTCTGTTCCAAATCAGAATGTTCACTACAAGGCCGGCTGGAACTAAGGCGTTGTTCATTACAGCCAGTGCACCAGCATTCACCATGCATGCACCTTTATTCCACATAAAGTAACCTAGCCCCGAAGCAATCAAGCCAAGATAAATCAGGATGCCCCATTGAAGCGTGGTTGTTGGCAGCTTCTCAGGGTTACCTAAGAGTATGAAAGCAACCGAAGCGACGCATAACGCACCCAAATAGAAGTAACCAAATACTGTGCGCTGAGGTAACTCTGTCGATTCCTTCTCCATCACTACTTTGTAAGCAACTTGGCCGATAGCAAAGCACAGGTTTGCACCTTGGACTACGAGGAAACCGACTAAAAAGTTTTCGTTGATACCCGCGAATTTAATGAATACAGCGCCCAATACAGCAATCGCCGCTGTCACTAAATACCACGGAGAGAATTGTCCTTTGAGGAAGTCATAAATAAGCGTGACGTAAATTGGGGTAAAAACGGTAAACAGAAGGACTTCAGGAACGGATAGCAGCAAGAAAGATTGGTAATAGAAGCAGTACATCAGCCCAAGCTGGATACCACCAATCGTCATCAACTTAGCTATCAGCTTACGCGAGATACCTCGAAACTTCAGGAAAGGAAGAAATACAATGCCAGCAAGGGCAACACGCATTAATACAGAGAACCAAGAATCAACCTGACCAGCAAGGTAAACGCCGATCAGGCTAAAAGAGAAGGCCCATAAGAGGGTAACACTAGCTAAATAGCTCATATAAAAACTTCGTTAATAAGATATGAGCTGTATGTTACCTAACCTTAATTCATTAGTCTTCTGAATCTCTTAGAGGCACGACCAGCATATCAACCGGCGAGGCATTGATCAGTTGTCGTGTTGAAGAGAGCAATTTGCTCCAGAAGTCTTGATGGTGCCCACAAACCACTAAATCAACATTGAATTCATTGATGGTGTCACACAGTTCATGACTCAGGTCGCCGCTGCCCACTAAGGTGTGGGTAATCGGGTATTGAGCGTGTTCTGCAAAATTTTGTAGCTGAACTCGAGATGCTTCCATCGCGTTGTGCTGGGTTTCTGCCATGTTGATATCAATAAGGCCGGTATAGAGCTCTGCATAATTAATATCGATATGGATAAAAGAGACTTTGGCTTCCAATGGCTTAGCCAATGCTACCGCTTTATCCACAAGTAATTTGCTGTCATCTGATAAATCGACTGCGACCAAAATATGTTTGTAACTCATATCGCTACCTCTTCTATTCATTGCCTAACTAAAGACTAGCACTATGCAATCCCTTTTTTTGCTGAAGTGATCTCATATCCACTGTCTTGCGTAATGTTTGCTCGAAATATTGGTTAACTAATGGCCTGCGAGATATTCATAAAATAGTGATATAGTAGAGAAAACTGAAGATGTAATTAGGAGTCTTAAATGCTATCAAAAACTATGGTAGAGCAACTGAACGATCAAATTAATCTAGAATTTTTCTCATCCAACCTATACTTACAAATGAGTGCTTGGTGTGAAGACAAAGGATTTGAAGGTGCAGCAGAGTTTCTGCGTGTTCATGCAGTAGAAGAAATGGAACACATGCAGCGTCTTTTTACTTACGTAAGTGAGACAGGTGCAATGCCAATTTTAGGTGCGATTGAAGCGCCAAAACATGAATTTGATAGCCTTGGGGCTGTGTTCCGTGAAACTTACGAACATGAGCAAATGATTACTCAAAAGATCAACAAACTGGCTCACGTTGCTTTCAGCACACAAGATTACTCAACCTTTAACTTCCTGCAATGGTACGTTGCAGAGCAACACGAAGAAGAGAAGTTGTTTAAAGGTGTATTGGATAAGCTAGAGCTTGTTGGTGAAGACGGTAAAGCATTGTTCTTTATTGATAAAGACCTAGCGCAATTGGCAAAAGATGGTTCATCTTCAATTATGGAAGCTCCTGCCGTTTAGGTAGTACGAGAAAGACACTGATTATCTTTTTCTTTTGAGTTTTCTTATGAAGATGTAAGGAGGAAAGGATGATCAGCGGCGACACTATTCTATTTGCACTAATGGTTGTGACTTGTGTGAACTGGGCGCGTTATTTTACTGCGCTAAGAACACTCATTTATATTATGCGAGAAGCACACCCTCTACTATATCAACAAGTAGATGGAGGCGGTTTTTTCACAACCCATGGCAATATGACCAAACAGGTTCGTCTGTTTAGTTACATCAAAAGCAAAGAGTATCACCACCATCACGACGAAGTTTTTACGTCGAAGTGCGATCGTGTAAGGCAGTTATTCATACTCTCTTCTGCTCTGTTAGGTGTAACGTTGCTGTCTTCTTTCATCGTCTAAGCCATTTACTACGATTGAAGTAGAGCTTAGATTTTTGGTGTAAAGCTTCGGTTGTTGGTTCGCCAAGCCAAACAGTGGCTTGCTGCTGTCTGCAAATCGTACAATTGAACATCAATTGCAAAGTTTAAAATTGCCGCTAAAATAGCGAGCAATTAGTAAGGATGTGCTGTTTATGCACATCCTTTTTTATTGATGGCATTTCGAGAACAGGGCGTACTCGGGCTGCACAAGTGAAGAAAAGCAGAACCACATGAGTGAAAAATTTGATGTAATCGTAATTGGTGCGGGCGCCGCGGGCTTAATGTGCGCTGCGGAAGCGGGCAAACGCGGCCGACGAGTGCTGGTGGTTGATCATGCAAAGAAACCGGGCAGAAAAATTTTAATCTCAGGTGGCGGTCGTTGTAACTTTACTAACTATGATGTTTCAGCCAACAATTTCCTGTGTAACAACCCTCACTTCGTGAAGTCAGCTTTATCTCAATACACCAACTGGGATTTTATCTCGATGGTGAGCAAGTACGGCATTGAGTTCGAAGAGCGCGATCACGGTCAGTTGTTCTGTGTGAATGACCACACAGCAAAAGACATCGTGAGCATGCTGCTTGACGAGTGTAAGCAAGCGAAAGTCGAACAACGCTACCGTTGTGATGTTCACTCCATCGAAAAAACAGACGCTGGCTTCAAGGTGCACCTCAATACCGACGAAGTTGAGTGTGACTCACTCGTTGTAGCGACAGGCGGTTTGTCTATGCCTAAGCTAGGCGCAACGCCATTTGGCTATAAGATTGCAGAGCAGTTTGGTTTGTCTGTAATGCCAACTATTGCAGGTTTAGTGCCATTCACTCTGCATAAAGAAGACAAAGAAGCTTTCGCTGAGCTTTCTGGTATCGCAATTCCTGCTGAGATCACAGCGCAAGACGGCACTTTATTTAAAGAAGCGTTGCTGTTTACGCACCGCGGCTTATCTGGTCCTTCGGTACTGCAAATCTCTTCATTCTGGAAAGCGGGTCAGTCGGTTTCTATCAACCTAGTACCTGAAGTGGACGTTGCTGAACTGCTTGAAAATTCTCGCGAGAAACACCCAAATCAGAGCCTGAAAAATACCTTGGCGAAAGCACTACCAAAGCGTTTTGTGGAAGTGCTGATTGATCGTAAAGAGCTTGAAGACAAGCCGCTTAAACAGTTCAACGAAAAGCAGCTTAGTGGCATCGTTGAGCACCTAGAGAACTGGAAAATTGCACCCAATGGCACGGAAGGTTATCGAACTGCCGAAGTGACTCTAGGCGGAGTGGATACTGATCACCTATCTTCGAAAACCATGGAGTGTAAGAGTGTGTCTGGCCTCTACTTTATCGGTGAAGTAATGGACGTAACGGGTTGGTTAGGGGGCTATAACTTCCAATGGACGTGGTCGTCTGGTTGGGTTGCAGGCCAAAACGTATAGCACAGTGGCACTGGCTAAGCTTATTCATTTAGAACATTTTCAGTCAGTAGAAAGAATGACTTCGTCACAAATGATAAAGATTATAAGTGATTGATGTTTTAATTATTTAAATGAGGGGTTTGCAATGAATCAGACAAAAGTAAAAAGCATTCTATTGGCAGCAGGAGCGATGAATGTTGGTGCTGTTTTACTGTTTTCACGCTTTTTTACGAATAGTGCCATTAACGAAGCCGATCCCGTAGTAATGTCCAACTTTGGACTGATTATGATCGTCGTTTGGGGTCTAGCGTACCTTGGGGCTGCAACAATCAATGCGAACATCAAATATCTTGCTGGTGCTTTCTTTATTGAAAAGTTGGTTTATGTGGTTGTTTGGGTGAATTGGCTTTCCAATAATACGCTATCACCAGTATATGAAGCGGATACGATGGCTGGCGTGTTTTACACAATTTATGGCGTAAATGATTTTATATTTATGATCTTGTTTTTCATGATATTTAAGTCCAAATTTGATATGAAAAACAACGGTTGAATATCGAACATTGAGACTTACAACTTAATGTTATCTTACAGAAAAATGGCGAGTCATATGACTCGCCATTTTTGTATCTAACATCTAATTGAGAAAATTAGACTATATCGATAGCTTTTCGTGCTCAATCGAGTCTTTTAGCTCTTATTTACGTAGGGTTTTTCTTTGAAAACTTGATCTGTTGAATCACCAAACCAGCAATGATTAGCAGTAAGCCAAACAGTGTCGCTGGGTGAATCTCTTCGCCAATGATGGTTGAAAGTAGCATTAGCGAAATAAACGGTGAGGCAAAAATTAGGTTGCTGATACGTGCCGTATTGTTGGTTAGCTTGAGTGCTGATAGCCACAAGACAAAGGTAATGCCCATCTCGAACAGGCCAACATAAGTCACAGCCATCCAACCTTTCGCTGTGATTTGGCTAAAACTCTCGCCTTCGTAAATGGTTAAACCGATCGCGAAGGGCAATGCCACTAAGAACCCAAGTAATACACCCACCACCGGGTCAGCCTTGTTTTTGGTATTGAGAATCCAGTAGCCCGCCCAAAGCAAGGTTGAAAGCAGCGCCAGTGCCACACCGAGTGGGCTATCGAACTGCATGCCTAATACATCACCTTTGGTGGCAATGACTACCACACCCGCATAGCTGAAGGTACACGCAATCCAATCTTGTTTACGAATCTTTTGTCCCAGAAACACCGCAGCCATTAAGGTTAGCGTGATAGCCCAGCTGTAGTTAATGGCTTGAGCTTGAGATGCAGGCAGCAGGTCGTAGGCTTTGAATAGAATCAGGTAATAGGCCAGTGGGTTAACCAAACCGAGCAGTAAGTAATACCAAGGGTTTGAAAGAAACGTGGTACTCAGCTGAGAAAGCTTGCCTTGAAACGCGCAGACTGCGATCAGCGCAATCGACGACACAATGCTGGCGATGGTCAGCATTTGAATCGGTGAAAACTCAGCAAGGGTCAGCTTAAAAGCAGTAGCGACTGTTGACCACAGTAATACCGCAGCAAGGCCAAAGCCCAAGGCACGACGTTCGTTCATAGCAACTCATTCTAATTTGATGGGGCAGAATACGGAGCGCTTAGTCTATCTGTCGAATTTTAATACGGCAAACTGGACATTTATCCAGTATCAAAATACCCTTTAATGAGTTATTTCCAATTAGGCTAAATCATTATCATGCAATGGATTATCGAACATCAGGCAACGCTTATTGCTGCTATTTCCGGCGCGCTCGTCAGCGGCGGTGTCGTGGGTTGGTGGATCAAACTGAAGTTCTCTTTTCAGCAGCGACTTCTTGAACAGCAATTAGAGTCCGACCGTTTGCTGCATGAGTCACAACAATCTCAGCTCAAATCTTCACTCGCAGAGGCACAACAAGAGCTCAATGAGTTGGATGATGATCGAGACAAAGCGGCATTTGAACTTAAGCAGGCGCATGGCAAGGTGATGGCTGCGATGGAGAAGCTGCGCTATTTTGAAGCCGTGAAGCAAGAGCGTCAGCAGTATGCCGATGATATCAATGTTCTTAAGGAGCATAAGTCTGAGTTGGAGGCTGAGCTTCGCGAGCAAGAAGCTAGGCACGACCAAGAAAATCTCGCCAACAGTGAAAAACTGCAGCTGTTAGAGCAGGCAGAGTCCCGATTGAAGCAGCAGTTTGAACTGTTAGCGAATCAACTGTTTGAGAGCAAAACCGCTAAGGTCGATCAACAGAACAAGCAAAGCCTAGAGGGTTTGTTATCACCGCTGAGAGAGCAGTTAGAGGGCTTTAAGAAGCAGGTTAATGATAGCTTTAGCCAAGAAGCCAAAGAGCGTCACACCTTAGTGCATGAGCTTAAAAACTTGCAGCGCCTCAATGAGAGCATGACGCGTGAAGCGGTTAACCTGACTCAAGCGCTAAAGGGTGATAATAAACAACAAGGTAACTGGGGCGAGGTGGTACTGGCTCGCGTGTTGGCGGATTCTGGCTTACGAGAAGGCCATGAATATCAAACGCAGGTGAACCTGCAAAACGATGCCGGCAAGCGTTATCAACCCGATGTAATTGTCCATCTGCCACAAGATAAGCAAGTGGTGGTCGATTCGAAAATGGCTTTGGTGGCATTTGAGCGCTACTTCAACGCTGAGACCGATCAACAACGCGACGCAGCACTGCGTGATCATCTAGCTTCACTGCGAGCGCATATTAAAGTCTTGAGTCAGAAGGATTATCATCAGCTCAAAGGTATACAGAGCCTTGATTATGTATTGATGTTTATTCCGGTAGAACCCGCGTTTCAAGTCGCGATTCAAGCTGACCCTAGCTTGGTCAAAGACGCGATGGAACAAAACATTATCTTGGTCAGCCCTACGACCTTGCTGGTGGCACTGCGTACCATTGATAACTTGTGGCGCAACGAAAGACAGAACCAGAATGCACAAATCATTGCGGAGCGGGCGAGCAAACTTTACGACAAGCTGCGCTTGTTTGTTGATGATATGGAAGGTCTTGGTAGCTCATTAGACAGAGCTAATCAAAGCTACCAAGGTGCCATGAATAAGCTGGTGACTGGTCGTGGTAACGTGATTCGTCAGGCCGAAAGCTTTAAGCAATTGGGTGTTGAGGTGAAGAAACCTATCTCGGTTGGCTTGGCGGAAATCGCTCAAAATGAGGCTTTTTCAGAAAATGCCTCCTTAGTAGAAAGACAACCCGCTGAGGATAAAGTAAACTAATCGGCCGCAGCGCCTCTAAAGAGAGAGTGTACTGTCGATGAGAACTTACCATGGTAGATAACAGCATTATGGACACAAGCGTGCAGACAAATTCAGCAGTAGAGTCAGAAACCACACACTTTGGTTTCGAAACAGTCGCGAAAGACCAAAAAGTCGCGAAAGTAGCAGAGGTATTTCACTCTGTAGCCGCTAAATACGACATCATGAATGACTTAATGTCGGGTGGTGTTCACCGCTTGTGGAAGCGATTCACGATTGATTGCAGTGGCGTGCGCCCTGGTCAACGTATCCTCGATCTTGGTGGTGGTACTGGCGACCTTACTGCGAAATTCTCGCGCATCGTTGGTGAAAAAGGCCACGTGGTTCTTGCTGATATCAACAACTCAATGCTGAATGTTGGCCGCGATAAACTGCGTGATAGCGGTATTGTTGGCAACGTACATTACGTTCAAGCCAATGCTGAAGAGCTGCCTTTCCCAGATAACTACTTCGATTGCATTACCATCAGCTTCTGTCTGCGTAATGTTACCGACAAAGACCAAGCGCTGCGTTCAATGTACCGCGTACTTAAGCCGGGCGGTCGTCTGTTGGTTCTTGAGTTTTCTAAGCCAGTGCTTGAGCCACTATCAAAGGTTTACGATGCATACTCTTTCCACCTATTGCCAAAAATGGGTGAGCTGATTGCTAACGATGCAGATAGCTATCGTTACCTTGCAGAATCAATCCGTATGCACCCTAACCAAGAAACCTTGGAAGGCATGATGCAAGAAGCGGGTTTTGAAAATACTAAATACTTCAACCTAACGGGCGGCATTGTTGCGCTGCACCGTGGTTACAAGTTCTAGTCGAACTTGGTAGCAGGCTCGTTGAGTGTGCTAAAAAATAAGAATAAAGATACAACGGATAGGTTAACGCTTATCCGTTTTCAAAGGTAAGGACAGTCATGCCATTTGATCCATTGGTCACCGCGGTTATTGAAACCTCTTTAAATACTTTCGTGAACGATGATCCAGCTTTGGTTCGTCGTTTGTCTCGTTTAAAGGGGCAGATCATTCAAGTTAATTTGAAAGAGCTGAACAAAACTCTCACTTTCGTTTTTAGCCAACAAATCGATGTGTTGTCTGACTACGAAGGACAACCTGATTGCTACCTATCTTTGAACCTCTCGGTACTGCCAGAACTGCGTGAGCAATCGAACATCACCAAGTTGATCAAGCAAGATAAGCTGATCTTAGAGGGTGATATTCAACTGGCTCAGAAATTTGCTCAGCTAATGACAGACTGCAAGCCTGACTTGGAAGAGTGGCTATCGCGCGTGACTGGAGATGTGGTTGCCCATACCTTGGTACAAGGCGTTAAGAATGTTGGTGGCCTTGTGGCTAAGCAAGCGACTAAGCATCAAAACCATCTCGCTCAGGTATTAACTGAAGAGTGGAAGATTGCACCAGCGCCATTAGAAGTGGCACATTTTTGCGATCAGGTTGACGACGTGAAAAGCTCAGCTGCACGTCTTGAAGCTAAACTGAACGCTCTGTTGGAGAAAGCATGACCCCAACAGAACTGAAACGTCTTTATCATATTATCAAGGTACAGTTGGAATACGGCCTTGATGAGTTGATGCCTGAGCACCAGTTGACCAAGGCTCCTTTGCTGGCGAGAAAGTCACTGTTTTGGCTCAAGAACAAACATCAAGATAAAGAGTTGGGTCATCGCTTGCGTTTAGCGTTGCAAGAATTAGGGCCTGTTTGGATTAAGTTTGGTCAGATGATGTCAACGCGTCGCGACCTATTTCCTCCTCATATCGCTGACCAATTGGCTTTATTACAAGACCAAGTGGCGCCATTTGATGGTCAATTGGCTAAGCGAGACATGGAAAAAGCGCTCGGTGGTAGCCTAGATAACTGGTTTACCGACTTTGATATCGAGCCATTGGCTTCTGCTTCTATCGCTCAGGTGCATACCGCGAAGCTCAAGGAGAGTGGTCGCGAGATTGTTCTGAAGGTTATTCGCCCTGATATTCGCCCGGTGATTGACGCAGATCTAAAACTGATGCACCGAATGGCGCGTATAGTCGCTAAGTCGCTTCCTGAAGCACGTCGTTTGAAACCGGTTGAAGTCGTTCACGAGTACGAAAAAACGTTACTTGATGAACTAGACCTGCGCCGAGAGGCGGCCAATGCGATTCAACTACGACGTAATTTTGAAGGCAGTGAAGAGCTGTATGTTCCAGAGGTTATCCCTGATTTAAGCAGTGAAACCTTGATGGTGTCAGAGCGAATCTATGGTATTCAGGTTTCGGATATTGAGACGTTAAACTCCAACGGCACCAACATGAAATTGCTCGCGGAACGTGGTGTGACCGTATTCTTCACCCAAGTATTTCGAGACAGCTTTTTCCATGCAGACATGCACCCGGGCAACGTATTCGTTAATCCAGAAAATCCAGATAACCCGCAGTGGATTGGTTTGGATTGTGGCATTGTCGGCACACTCAACAGTGAAGATAAGCGTTATTTAGCAGAAAACCTGCTGGCTTTCTTCAACCGAGATTATCGTAAAGTCGCTGAGCTGCACGTTGATTCGGGGTGGGTGCCACACGACACCAACGTCAACGACTTTGAGTTCGCGATTCGCATGGTGTGTGAGCCAATTTTTGCAAAACCACTTGGCGAGATCTCATTTGGCCATGTGTTGCTAAACTTATTTAATACAGCAAGACGTTTCAACATGGAGGTTCAGCCTCAGTTGGTACTTCTACAGAAGACCTTGTTGTATGTGGAAGGGCTAGGTCGTCAGTTGTATCCGCAACTTGATTTGTGGGCAACCGCCAAGCCTTTCCTTGAAACCTGGATGATGAATCAGGTGGGGCCGCAAGCTGTGATCAATGCAGTAAAAGAGCGCGCGCCATTCTGGGCAGAAAAACTGCCAGAGCTGCCAGAGCTGCTTTATGACAGCTTGCGCCAAGGTAAAGCGATGAACCACAGAATGGATCAGCTTTATCAAGGTTACCGAGATAGTAAGCGCCAGCAAGCAACTGGAAAGTTTTTGTTTGGCGTTGGAGCCACTTTAGTCGTATGCTCCGCAATATTAGTTTCAAGCCCTTATGAGCAGCTATCTATGGGCTGTGGCATCGCAGGTGTCACATTTTGGTTGCTTAGTTGGCGAGCTTACCGTCGTTAGACAGTAGACTCTCTTAATATTTTTTATGTGTAGACAGACCCGAGGACAATGACAATGGGTGGTATCAGTATTTGGCAACTTCTAATCATTGCTGTAATTGTAATTTTACTTTTCGGAACAAAGAAACTGCGCGGTATGGGTGGTGACTTAGGTTCAGCGGTGAAAGGCTTCAAAAAAGCGATGAGCGATGAAGACAAGCCTGCAGATAAGAAAGATGCAGACTTCGAACCAAAGAATATTGAACAGCAGAAGACAGAAGCTAGCGCTGAAACAACTGCTGAAACAAAGAAAGACAAAGAGCAGGCGTAAATCGTGTTTGATATCGGTTTTTGGGAACTGGTATTAATATCTGTCGTTGGGTTAGTGGTTTTAGGACCTGAGCGTTTGCCCGTGGCGATTCGTAGTATTTCCAAGTTTGTTGGACAAGCGAAAAGCATGGCAAACAGTGTGAAAGATGAACTTTCTCACGAGCTTAAGGTGCAAGAGCTGCAAGAAAACCTACGCAAGGCGGAAAAAATGGGTATGGAAGATTTATCTCCAGACCTAAAAGCGTCAGTCGATGAACTCAAGCAGGCCGCTGCTCAAGTTCAACGTCCGTATGCTAAGCCTGAGTCTGATAAGCCAAGTGAGACTGAACCTAGTGTCACGGAAACTGTGGAATCTGAAACCATTCAGGTCAACAGCGAAGCTTCAGCACCGTCAGATAAGAAAGCCGAATAGTCTCGCAAGGAGGAGTCGCCAGATGCTTGAGTCGCTAGATGTTTAAATCGATAGCTATTCAAGTAGATAACTATTCAAGTGGATACCAATTCAACTGGATAGATAGGTGCGCGGCTCCTTTTCGATCTTCCTGTTTAAGAGGTTTGACATGTCTTCGACTGAGCAGACACAGCCTTTAATTAGCCATCTTCTAGAATTACGTAATCGCCTACTACGCGCGATTGTCGCCGTTCTAGTGATATTTGTCGGGCTAATTTATTTTGCTAATGATATTTATGAATTCGTATCAGCACCTTTGGTAGATCGTCTGCCTGAAGGGGCGACGATGATCGCAACGGATGTTGCATCGCCATTTTTTACACCGCTAAAACTAACCTTAATCGCGTCTATTTTTGTCGCGGTGCCGTTTATTTTGTATCAGGTGTGGGCCTTTGTTGCTCCGGGTTTGTACAAGCATGAAAAACGCTTGATCATGCCGTTATTGGCTTCAAGTTCTTTGCTGTTTTACTGTGGTGTGGCGTTTGCTTACTTCGTAGTATTCCCATTGGTATTTAGTTTCTTCACGGCTATTTCCTTAGGGCAGGTAGAGTTCGCAACAGACATATCAAGTTATCTCGATTTTGTACTCGCGCTGTTCTTTGCTTTTGGTATTGCCTTTGAAGTACCAGTAGCGATTATCTTGTTATGTTGGACGGGGGCGACAACGCCTAAGGCTCTGTCTGAAAAGCGTCCGTACATTGTTGTCGGTGCTTTTATCGTCGGTATGATGCTGACACCTCCCGATATGATCTCGCAGACACTGTTGGCGATTCCAATGTGTATTCTGTTTGAGATCGGTCTGTTCTTCGCGCGTTTCTATGTGCGTAAACCAGATGCGGATGAAGAGGAAGAAGCTGAGTCTTGATTCTGCTGTAAGAGTATAATTGCTAGAGTCCTTCAGCAAAAGTGACACAATAAAAAAGCGGCCCGAGGCCGCTTTTTTATTGTGTCTGTTTATCGAATGTCGATTATACCTTCGTCATAAATAACGGGTTACGCTCACTTGTTTTAAAGCTCGATCACTGCGTTATTTCTGATGATTTACTGCGATTGATATTATAAACCAAACAGTAATTTAGCGTTGCTGGTCGTTATACTGTCGACTTCTTCAAGGGTAATTCCACGCAATTCAGCGATGCGTTTTGCTACCAACTCCGTGTAGGCTGGCTCATTACGTTTACCGCGATTCGGTGTTGGTGCCAAGTATGGGCAATCTGTCTCTAGAATGACGTAATTCATATCAAGATGTGGAATCACCTTGTCCATTCCTGAGTTCTTAAAGGTCGATACACCGCCTAAACCTAAGTGAAAGCCTAGCTCGTTGATTGCCTGGGCCTCCTCTAAGCTGCTGCCAAAGCAGTGGAATACGCCACGTAAGCTGCCGTCTTGTTCTTTACGCAGTAAGGCAAGTGTCTCTTCAATAGAATCACGCGTGTGGATTACCACTGGAAGATCGAGCTCTTTTGCCCACTGCAGTTGAGTCACGAAAGCCATCTCTTGTTCTGCCTTGAAGGTTTTATCCCAGTACAAGTCGATACCGATCTCACCCACGGCGATGAAGTTATGCTTGTCGAACCAAGCTCGAACGGTTTTGAGGGTTTGCTCGATATTCGCATCCACATAACAAGGGTGTAAGCCCATCATTGAACGGCACACCTCAGGAAACTGAGCTTCCGTCGCTAACATTGGCTCGATAGAATCTAAATCGATGTTCGGCAATAGAATGGTATCAATACCTTGAGCCAGTGCGCGCTGCACGACTTGTTCACGGTCTTCATCGAATTCGCTCGCGTAGATATGAGCATGGGTGTCGATCATTATTTTGTCCTGAAAGCAGTCTTTACTGAGTTGTCATGAGTATACGGCAGTGTGAGGAGAAGGTCATTTTTTGCCATTTATCCCTGTTTTTGAGTGGGTTTTATATTTTACTGCTAGCGTCCTGAGCCATCAGTGATATGCTTTTGCCTGTATTTAGCACTTTTCATATCTAAGCATTTCGGTGCTTAGACTAGGCAAGGAGAATCTAGTGTCTGTTTCAATTCAAGGTCAATTCCCAGGTCGCCGTATGCGCCGTATGCGTAAACACGATTTTAGCCGTCGCCTAATGGCAGAAAATCAATTGTCTGTGGATGACCTCATCTACCCAATGTTTATCCTGATGGGTAAAGACCGCCGCGAGCCTGTCGAGTCAATGCCGGGTGTTGAACGCTTGTCGATCGATCTGATGCTTGAAGAAGCGGATTACCTGTCAAAATTGGGTGTTCCGGCGATTGCTCTGTTTCCGGTCGTGAACCAAGATGCTAAAAGCTTATGCGCGGCTGAAGCTCATAATTCAGAAGGTTTAGTGCAGCGTGCGGTACGTTCATTAAAAGAGCACGTGCCAAATATGGGTGTGATTACTGATGTTGCACTGGACCCATTTACTACTCACGGGCAGGACGGCATCATCGATGAAGATGGTTACGTGATGAATGATGAAACGACTGAAGTGTTGATTCAGCAGGCGTTATCGCATGCTGAAGCCGGTGCAGATGTGGTTGCTCCGTCGGATATGATGGATGGTCGTATTGGTAAGATCCGCGAAGCGTTAGAGGAAGCGGGTTATATTCATACTCAGATTATGGCGTACTCTGCGAAATACGCATCGTGTTATTACGGCCCATTTCGTGATGCAGTCGGCAGTGCTTCGAACCTGAAAGGTGGTAATAAGAAGAACTACCAGATGGATCCTGCCAACAGCGATGAAGCGATTCACGAAGTGGCAATGGATCTTAATGAAGGTGCGGATATGGTGATGGTTAAGCCAGGCATGCCTTACTTAGACATCGTGCGTCGTGTGAAACATGAACTTCAAGCACCAACGTATGCTTATCAAGTGTCTGGTGAGTATGCGATGCACAAAGCAGCAATTCAAAACGGTTGGCTGAAAGAACGCGACACCGTTATGGAATCACTGCTGTGCTTTAAGCGTGCTGGTGCTGATGGCATTCTGACTTACTTCGCTAAAGATGTTGCAGAGTGGCTTGCTGAAGACAATGCACAAGCAGCCAAGCACTTAAAAGAAAAGTAACAACTTAACGTTAACTTAAGTGATATTCAGTAAAAGGGTTGGCCATTGTGTCAGCCCTTTCGCTTATGAGGATGGAAGAAGATGTCAGTCATAGTACGTGAAGGTTCACTGGGAGAGGTTGTGTCTGTTGTCGAGCAGATCTCTGAATTTGCTAGAAAAGAGAGTGTCGCTTCACTGGCAGCTCGGCTTGAAGGGAAAAAGAGCCTGATCTTAGTGGCTGAAGAGGCGAACGTGTTACTCGGCTTTAAAATTGGTTATGAGCTTAACTCAAATACTTTCTATAGTTGGTTTGGTGGTGTGTCACCGCTTGCAAGAAATAAGGGGGTCGCACAGGCTCAATTAGATGTTCAGGAGCAGTGGGCACAAGATCGGGGTTATGAGCAGCTGAAAGTAAAATCTCGTAACCAGTTTCCTGCGATGCTGTGTTTACTATTGAAAAATGGATATCGAATTGAAAAATTGGAAGAAAAAGAAGAGATTAATGAAAATCGAATCCATTTCGTGAAGCAATTATCAGCTTAATGATTTGCTTTATCGGGGTGATAAATCATTTAAAATGAATTTAATGAGATTTATTATCATTTAGTTGTTGACTATTAAATGAGAATCATTATTATTAACCCTGTCTTAGGGAATGAGGAAATGTTCACAAGGATGTTAAGTACTCAAGTATCAACTTGGTTACCCAACAGAATTCTCGCGAACTTGTACTAAGTTCTTTTTGACACGACATTGCTCACATTGCTTCCAGTGTAATTTATAGCTTTTAGGTAAAGCTGTGGTATTCAATTTGAATGGCTTTACCAGTTTTTGCTAGGCGACATCTTCGGGTGTCGCTTTTTTTATACCTCCAATTCAACAATATGCATATTTAGTGGCACGTTTTTTTATGAATAAAACGCCATCAGCATTCTTTTCCACAATGCAGGATCGTAAAAAGATCGTTGATCATATGTTCGATCTGTAAAATTATTCTTTATTATCAGTGTTTTGTTGGTGTTTTTTGATTTGTTAACCTTACTTCTCAACAGGGTGGATAAATAATATAAACAGAGTTATCCACAGAACGCTTGCGTCTAAGAACAAAAAATAACAACAAATCGATTATAACGAATACAACCGAGTGAACGGATACAGATCGACAACATGGAATCCAACCAACAGACGTGGCATTCTTAACAGATAATTTCTGTACTTACTGGATTCACAAATATTATGGCTCGTATTCCTGATAATCCATTGATTCTGATCGATGGCTCTTCTTACCTATATCGCGCGTTCCATGCTTACCCTGGCACCATGAGCAATGGTGATATCCCAACGAACGCTGTTTATGGTGTAGTTAACATGCTACGCAGCATGATGCGTCAATTTGCTTCTGATCGTATTGCGGTTATTTTTGATGCGAAAGGGAAAACGTTCCGTGATGACATGTACCCAGAGTACAAAGCAAACCGCCCACCTATGCCTGACGATCTTCGTTGCCAGATAGAACCATTGCACAATGTGATTCGTGCGATGGGTTTGCCACTTATCTCTATTCCTGGCGTTGAAGCAGATGACGTGATTGGTACGCTTGCTTCTCAAGCTTCTGCGATGGGGATGCCTGTACTTATCAGTACTGGTGATAAAGATATGGCGCAGTTAGTTGATGACAACGTTACTCTGATCAACACCATGACCAACGTGGTAATGGATCGCGAAGGTGTGATTGAGAAGTTTGGTATCCCGCCAGAACTGATCATCGATTATTTGGCACTGATGGGTGATAAAGTCGATAACATCCCTGGTGTTCCGGGTGTGGGTGACAAGACAGCGACGGCTTTGCTGCAAGGCATTGGTAGTATCGAAAAGTTGTATCAGAATCTTGATGATATTGCGGCGCTTGGTTTCCGTGGTTCGAAGACGATGGCTAAGAAGCTGGCTGATAATAAAGCCAATGCTGACATGTCTTACGAGCTTGCAACAATCAAGCTAGATGTTGAGCTTGAAGAGACACCAGAATCATTGGTAAAAGCTCAACCCAATATCGATGAGTTGATCAAGCTATACGGTCAATTGGTTTTCAAATCTTGGCTGAACGAGCTCCTTGAAGGTGGCAGCGGAGTGGTTGAGGCGGATGAGAAATCTTCCGCAGCGGGAGCTGGATCAGTACGTAGCAGCGCTTCTACTGTAGAGATGAATACGTCTGCCGTGACGATTGATCGTAGCAACTACGAAACGATTCTAGATGAAGCGTCATTCAATGTTTGGTTAGAAAAGCTTAAAGCAGCTGAATTGTTTGCTTTTGATACTGAGACAGACAGCCTTGATTACATGGTCGCGAATCTAGTCGGTTTATCATTTGCGACGGAAGAGGGCGTTGCCGCTTACGTACCAGTTGCTCATGATTACCTAGATGCACCGCAACAGCTGGATCGTGATTGGGTACTTGAACAACTTAAACCGATTCTTGAAGATGATGCTCAAGCTAAAGTGGGTCAAAACCTGAAGTACGATATGAGTGTGCTAGCGCGCTACGGTATCGAAATGAAGGGTATTAAACATGACACCATGTTGGCGTCTTACGTTTTCAATAGCGTAGGTGGCAAGCATGATATGGACAGCCTAGCGCTGCGTTTCCTTCAGCACAGCTGCATCTCATTTGAGCAAATCGCAGGTAAAGGTAAGAAACAGCTTACTTTCAACCAGATTGAACTGGGTGAGGCGTCTCCATACGCTGCAGAAGATGCTGATGTGACATTACGTCTTCATAACCGCCTGATGGAAAACATTGAGCAAGATGAAAAGCTAAAAACCATCTATGAAGAAATCGAAGTACCACTGATTCCTGTGATGTCTCGCATTGAACGCACAGGTGTATTCATTGATGACATGTTGTTAGGTGCTCAATCGCAAGAGATTGCGGTTCGTCTGGATGAGCTAGAGCAGAAAGCTTACGAGATAGCAGAGCAAGAGTTCAATATGAACTCGCCAAAACAACTGCAAGCGATCCTGTTTGAGAAAATGGGTCTGCCAGTTATCAAGAAAACGCCATCAGGTGCACCTTCAACCAACGAAGAAGTGCTTCAAGAGCTGGCGCTTGATTACCCGCTACCTAAGTTGATCATTGAGTATCGTGGTCTTGCGAAGCTTAAGTCGACGTACACAGATAAACTGCCGAAGATGATCAACGCTGAGACTGGTCGTGTTCATACGTCTTATCATCAAGCGGTGACCGCGACGGGCCGTTTGTCTTCGACTGATCCAAACCTACAGAACATCCCAATTCGTAATGAAGAAGGTCGTCGTATCCGCCAAGCATTCGTTGCACAACATGGTTGGAAGATTCTAGCGGTCGATTACTCTCAAATTGAATTGCGTATTATGGCGCACCTATCAGGTGACAAAGCGCTGCTGGAAGCATTCCAACAAGGCAAAGATATCCACGCGGCAACGGCTGCTGAGATCATTGGTGTTGATATTGAGAGTGTGACCACTGAGCAGCGTCGTCGTGCTAAAGCGGTTAACTTTGGTCTTATCTACGGCATGAGTGCTTTTGGTTTGGCTAAGCAGCTAGGTATTCCTCGTGGCGAAGCACAACACTACATGGATACTTACTTTGAGCGTTACCCAGGTGTGATGCAGTATATGGAAGACACACGCAGCGCGGCTTCAGAGCAAGGCTTTGTTGAAACCATTTACGGTCGTCGTCTGCACCTTCCTGAGATTCAATCTCGAAATGGCATGCGTCGTAAGGCTGCTGAACGTGCGGCAATCAATGCGCCAATGCAGGGCACAGCAGCAGATATCATTAAGAAAGCGATGCTGTTGGTTGATGAATGGATTCAAGCGGAAGGCGATGGTCGTGTGAAACTGCTTATGCAGGTACACGATGAATTGGTGTTTGAGGTGGAGGAGTCAGCTTTAGCCGAAATTGAAAGTAAAGTACAACAATTGATGGAATCTGCTGCAGAGCTAGAAGTACCGCTTGTCGCGGAAGCTGGCCACGGTGACAACTGGGATCAAGCCCACTAATCAGTTTTTGACCTTATTGAGTAAATTAGTATGAGCCAGTGCACAAACACTGGCTTTTTTTTGTCTCGAATAAAGTTAAATCATAAGAAGATTTTGGGTGTTTTAATAAAACGTTCATGAAAAAAAACTACAAAAATGGTTTTCATTTCTGAGCAATTGTTGTACATTAAATCTTGTAGGGTACAGAGGTAAGATGTTCTATCTTTCAGACCTTTTGTTTCACGTTATTGGATTAGGCTGATTCAGCCGCCCCAGTCAGTATTTGACTGGGGCGTTTTTTCTTGTGCGAAAGAAAAATATCTCCAACCTACTATTCCCCCGTAAAATCTCCCATTTTTAGTGCCTTTTGTTACGCTTTCCCTAAGCACCGTGATAAACACTTGATTGCCTTAGATCTGGAATTCAATCAGCAATTGGTAATTTTAATCCGTCTCTAAGTGCATTGTTTTATTCTTGAAAATAACTTTTATTTTACAAGTGACTCATAATGCATTGATCGTTTACGTCTTATTTATCAGTATATTGAGTGGGTGAATGCTCAATGTAGTCCATGATTTCCTGTTGTTTCTCTGTGCTGTATTTCAGAGCTTCGGCCGTGATCTGGATAGATTGCGCCATAGAAGAGATATTGTTGGTCGCTTCCACCAAGGTTTGCTGCATGGGTTTTAGGATAAGTAGATAGATAGCGGTCAACGCGATAACAATGACAGTGATAACGGCTGCCAACGCAATAATGATTTTAGTTTGGATATCATCTAGCAGTAATTGACTGGTTTTCTTAAAGGCGAGTCGAGATTGGTCTAAGACTTGTGGGAGTTGATTGAGGGATGTCTTGGTGGAGCTCGCAAGCTGATTGATGCTTTCAACGGTTTGATTCAAGGCTTGTTGTTGGTCATTGCTGAGGTTGGGGTTGTTGACTATCGCCTGCAAAGATTGCGATATCACCTCAAGAGACTCACTCGCGTCTTTTGCGTACCTTTCCATACCATCTAGGTCTAAGGTCATATCGACATTGATTAATGGGACTTGTTCTTGTTCTGCTTCAGAGGCAAACCCTGTCAGTGAGATCAACATAAGTGCAATGATGGCCAATGGTGTTTTCCACATGAGTATTCCTTTCTCATTGTTCTGTTTATTTAGATGTGTCTTTTAGTATGGTTCACTTCTCTCGTTTCTAACTGATTAATCTTGTCTTTAATTCTCAAGACTTAGGTTTAACTCACTAATTTTTGGGCAAAAAAATACCCCACCTATATAAGGAAGGGTATTAATAAGGCTAAATCACTTGCTGTAAGTGCTTTAACTTCTAATTATAGATAAAGCTATAGATAGAAGAACTACTCTGAGTCGTTGTGCTCTTCGTCCGCTAGCTCATCAATGATTTGATCAGCAAACACTGGGGCAAACCACTCATCCATCTTGGCACGCAGTTGATCAACGCCGATACCCTTCATTGAAGAGAAGACATCAACCGCAACATCACCACCGAAAGATTTCGCATCATTACGGATTTTCAGTAGCTGTGCTTTACGCGCACCACTTTTCAGTTTGTCTGCTTTTGTTAACAAAACTTGTACTGGGATGCGGCTATCGATAGCCCAGTAGATCATTTGTTGGTCAAGGTCTTTCATTGGGTGACGGATATCCATCAATACCACTAAACCTTTTAGGCTTTCACGTCGTTGTAGGTATTCACCTAGCGACTTCTGCCATTTTTTCTTCATCTCAAGCGGTACTTGAGCGAAGCCATATCCCGGTAAATCGACAATATGACAGCCGTCGGTAACCTTAAATAGGTTAATTAGCTGAGTTCGACCTGGGGTTTTACTGGTTTTCGCCAAGCTTTTTTGGTTTGTAACGCGGTTTAGTGCGCTAGATTTACCAGCATTGGAGCGTCCTGCAAACGCAATTTCGATCCCTTCGTCTTCTGGTAAGTGACGAATATCAGGTGCACTGGTAATGAAATGCGTGTTTTGATAATGAATTTTTACGCTCACTGTTAACTCCATCTCGACTTTGTGTAGTCGATTGATTACTTTTTTGTGAATTTGTGTAAAATAACCGTGCTCGGCATAAGGTCGCCTATTGTACCATGAGTGGCAACATAGAGTGGTACTGGAAGCTTGATAATTATAATGGAATGTCATGAAGAAATTAGCGCTAATTTTGAGTCTTTTAGCCAGCTGCTCAGTATGGGCTCAAGGTAGTATTGAAGCTGGTAAAGCCAAATCACAAACATGTGTTGCCTGCCACGGTGCTGACGGCAACAGTCTGATCACTCAGTATCCTAAGCTGGCTGGTCAACATGAGAAGTATCTAGAGAAGCAGTTAAAAGAGCTTAAGCTAGGTATGACGAGTGGTGGTAAACAAGGTCGTTACGAGCCTGTAATGGGTGCAATGGCGATGCCTTTATCTGAAGAAGATATGGCTGACCTAGCGGCATACTACGCATCTCTCCCTATCTCTAGTAACTCTACTCCTGAAAATGTAGTAGATGAAGGTAAGGTTCTTTACACTGCGGGTAACGCAGAACGCGGCGTAACGGCTTGTATTGCTTGTCACGGCCCTCGTGGTAATGGTACCGAACTTTCTGGTTTCCCTAAGATTTCAGGTCAGCACGCAGATTACATCAAGGCTCAACTTGAGAAATTCCGCGATGGTAACCGTAATAACGACATGAATGCGATGATGCGTGATGTAGCTAAAAAGTTAACAGACGCAGATATTGATACCTTATCGAAGTACGTTGGTGGTTTACACTAATATGTTGGTTTCTTGCTCTTAGCCAGAGTAATGAAATGTACGTTCGAGCGAGATTGAAGAGACGCCCCGATCAGTAATGGTTGGGGCGTTTTCTTTTGTATTGATTTTATATATCCGGTTTGTGTTAATGTCTAATTTATCAATGCTTGTTCGAATTGTGTACAAAAGTGTGAGCTCGCACTCTTGTAGTCTTTTTGTAAAAAGGTAAAGTAGCCGCCATCAGCTAGGAGCTGACTTAGATACGGATGGTCATCTAGTCTAACGGTATAGACAGAAACGGATCAGGCTAGGACAGCCCAGCAACAAGGTGTTAGAAAAGGATAGCCAAAACTCATCAGGACGATGAACAACAAACAAATTTGGCATGGAAAGCACCAATAACAAATGGAGATTTGTGTACCAAGTTGAGTATGCAAATTTTGGCCGATATAGGCAGATTTAGAGAGCGATAGGTTTTCCTATCGCTTTTTTTATTGATTTGATGAAAAAACACCCAATACCTCTCCACTATAAACTCAGTTTCTGGTATGTTTCGCATCCCTGTTTAAGGATGTGCTATGTATACTTGTCCCTTATGCCATCACCAAGGCGTGAATCACTATTTTGAAGACAAACGCAGAGCCTATCTGCAATGTCAGCAATGTGAACTGGTATTTGTTAAACCTGAACAAAGGTTAGAAGCAAAAGAAGAGAAAGCACACTATGATCTCCATGAGAACGATCCTAGTGATGCAGGCTATCGCCGTTTTCTATCTCGCATCGCGGATCCACTAACAGACAAAATTTCATCTAACTCACACGGGTTGGATTTTGGTTGTGGCCCAGGCCCTACGCTATCTATTATGTTAGAAGAAGCCGGACACACCATGGAGTTGTACGATATCTATTACCACCCAGAAGCTTCTGTGTTGGAAAAAACGTATGACTTTATGACTGCCACGGAGGTGATAGAGCATCTTTATCACCCAGACAAAGTGTGGCAGCAATGGTTGAATTTAGTTAAACCCAAGGGCTGGATTGGTCTTATGACTAAACTAGTAATAGACGTAGACGCGTTTGCTGGTTGGCACTACAAGAATGACCCGACACATGTCGTCTTCTTTAGTCGTCAAACATTCCAGTTTTTGGCAGAGCGGGATAAGCTCGAACTAGAATTTTTTGGAAATGATGTAATTTTACTGAGGAAAGTGCAGTAATGGGTCGTAGTAAGAAATCAAGAAAACCGGGAGCACTTGGCGCTCCGGAACCTATGGTTACTCGTAACCGTAGTGAATCTGATGTTGAAGGTCGTGAACGTAAGCGTGTTAAAAAGCGTAAAGGCCTTAAGTCGGGCAGCCGTCACTCAGATGGTAGCGAAGCAAAACAGCGTAAAGCTGCACTAGCTCGCGACCCTCGTTTAGGTAGCAAGAAAAAAATCCCGCTGATTGTTGAACCAGCGAAGAAGTCGACGAAACAAGAGCGCAAGCTATCTAACGAACAAGAGTTAGAGATGCTTGAGAATGATGCTCAACTGAACACATTGCTAGATCGTATCGAAAATGGTGAAAACCTAGGTGCTGGTCTGCAGAAGTTTGTTGATGAGAAACTTGATCGTATCGAACACCTAATGGGCCGCTTAGGTCTGCTAGAGCCAGAAGACGATGAAGAAGAGATCTTCGAAGAAGCACCTGTTGCCTCTAAGAAGAAAGCAAGCTCTGACGAAGACTTGCTATCTCAATTCGAAGATTTCGACTTAGACAGCTTTAAAGGTTAATAGCCAATGAACGTAACCTTATTAGCAATTGCTGGTGGAATTATCATTCTCGGCTTGGGCTCTTACGCAGGTTACCTTCTACTTCAAGTGAAGAAGCAGACGGAGTTGCAAAAGCAGCATCAAGCACTTGCCATTGAAAAACGTAACGCGACGATTTACGAAAACGTAAATACTTTATGCTTAGCGGGTATTCAAGGCCAGTGTGACTTACCTGAGATCAGTATCCGAGTGTGTATCATTATGGATAATGTTCAGGGTGATGAGCGTGTCGATTTTGATTCTGAGTATCCTGCTCTTTCTGAGCTGTACCATATCGTAAAAGATATGGCTCGCGGAGATGGAAGGCAGGAACTGACGAAGAAAGAGCGTATGCAGCAGAATCTCACACGCCATAAGGCGGAGACTCGCTTGAATGATGCGGTCATTGAAGATTTGAAAAGGTTGCAGGAGAAGGTTAAGCCTCTCAACAACCAAATCAACATTCAGATGATCTAGTCACTAAGACTTTTAAATATAGAGGCTTGTTTAACATTCCGTTTTTAGACGCGCTGCTTTTAATACCTATGCATTTAAGACTTTTCATCTTAAATGCATCTTGTTTTTAAGTCGCCTTATCTTTTAATAGACAATGTTAAATGAGCCTTCTTACCTTTTGCGTCTCGTTAATCCCGACGCTTTGTTAGTGATCAAGCTAGCAGTTCTGAGTTTTTGTCTGAAAAATTGATTTTGTCTTGGAACGACCTTACTGGTCGTGTGGCAAAATAACCCGTCTATATTTTAATGTATGTAAAATGATTTGAGAGACCTTAGGTTCTCGCGGATCTAAATTGGAATTACCGCTATGTCGAGCAAGCCAGTAACAACGAATCAGCAAATCGTTTGGGATCAAGAGATCTTAAACAAGTACAACTATTCGGGACCTCGTTACACTTCATATCCAACAGCGTTGGAGTTTCATGAAGCGTTTACCGTCGCTGATTACGACATGGCGTGTACTCAGTACCCTGAGCGTCCACTCTCTCTTTACGTGCATATCCCGTTCTGTCATAAGCTTTGTTACTACTGTGGTTGTAATAAAGTCATTACTCGTCACTCGCATAAAGCGGATGAGTACTTAGATGTGATTGAACATGAAATCCGCCAGCGCGCCTCTTTGTTGAATGGCCGTGAAGTGACGCAATTGCACTTCGGTGGTGGTACGCCAACGTTCTTGACCAAAACACAAATTACTCGCTTGATGATGATTCTGCGTGAGGAATTTAATTTCACTGCTGACGCTGAAATCAGTATTGAAGTTGACCCGCGTGAGATTGAGCTAGACGTACTTGACCACCTGCGTAACGAAGGCTTCAACCGCCTGAGCATTGGTGTGCAAGACTTCAATAAAGAAGTGCAGAAACTGGTTAACCGTGAGCAAGATGAAGAGTTCATCATTGCGATGGTTAAACGTGCGAAAGAGCTAGGCTTCCGTTCAACCAACCTTGATTTGATCTACGGCCTACCAAAGCAGACTCAAGCTTTGTTCGCGGAAACATTGAAGCAAGTGTTAGAAATGAAACCGGGTCGTTTATCGGTATTTAACTACGCACACATGCCGCAACTGTTTGCCGCACAGCGTAAGATTAAAGATGAAGACCTACCTGAACCAAAAGAGAAAATGGCAATCCTCCAAGATACCATTGAGACTTTAACGGGCGCGGGCTACCAGTTTATTGGTATGGATCACTTTGCTCTGCCTGAAGACGAGCTAGCAGTAGCACAACGTGAAGGTATTCTGCATCGTAACTTCCAAGGCTACACGACCCAAGGTGAAGCTGACCTAATTGGTTTCGGTGTTTCTGCTATCTCTATGGTCGGTGATGCCTACGCTCAAAATCAGAAAGAGCTGAAGAAGTACTACGCTCAGGTGAATGACCTGCGTCATGCACTTTGGAAAGGTGTTGCTCTAGACAGTGACGACCTTCTACGTCGTGAAGTGATCAAGCAGCTGATTTGTAACTTCAAGCTTGATAAAACAATGATCGAATCTGAGTTCTCGGTTAACTTTAATCGCTACTTCAAAGAAGATTTAGAGCTTCTACAAACCTTTATCAACGATGAGTTGGTTGAAGTCGATGACAAAGAAATCCGCGTGACTTTGCGTGGCCGTTTGCTGATCCGTAACATCTGTATGTGTTTTGATAAATACCTACGTGCCAAGGCTCGCCAACAGCAATTCTCTCGCGTCATCTAATAAATCGATAGAGAATAGAAACATAAAAAATGCCAGCATCATGCTGGCATTTTTGTATCTGACTCATTCGATTTGTGCCTGATTTAGGCGAGGTTCTCTTTGGTGCTCTGTTTGGCCTCTGCGTTTTGTTCGATTTCGTTATTCGTTTTAAACTTGGCATTTTGCTTGGTGCCGAGGTCGGTAGGCCATTGGTCAAACGGAACTGGACGACTGTATAAGAACCCTTGAGCTAACGGACATTGAAGCTGCTTGAGTAGTTCAGCTTGTTGTTGTGTTTCAACGCCTTCTGCTACCAAACTTACTTTGAAACCCTTGGTGATGTTGACGATGGCCGCGACGATGGAGCTGTCTAGGTTCTCTTTTTCCAACTTACTGACGAAGCTGCGATCGATCTTTAAGCAATCAAATGGCAGTTTGTGTAAGTAAGCCAGTGACGAATAGCCGGTACCAAAGTCATCAATTGCAATCGAGATACCTAGTGCTTTTAGCGTCAGCATATTATCGATGATGGTTTGGTCATTGTCGACGATGCGTGATTCAGTGATCTCTAGCGTCAGGTTTTGGGCTGGTAATTTGGTGTCACGCAGCGTGCTTTTAACCAATTCAATGAATCCGCTTTCACTCAGTTGGTCGACAGATAGGTTAACGTGAATAGAGAAGTCTTTATTCCATTTTCCAGACTCAATCGCGATTGCGGTATCTCGACATGACTTGTGCAAAATCTGCTTACCAATGTCGTAGATCAATCCTGTTTCTTCTGCTAAAGGAATGAACTCCAAAGGTGAGATTATACCCTCGTCCGTTACCCAACGAGCCAAAGCCTCGGCACCTATGGTAGCTCCGGATTCCAGGTCGATTATAGGCTGATAGAAGGGCTCGAACTGCTGAAGCTCAATTGCCTTGTTAAGACGTGCCAGCATCTTGGTACGATATCTCGATGCTTTGCCCATTTCTGGGTTGTAAATACTGACACTGGTTTTGTCTTGCTTTGCGTTGCTCAAGGCTATACTGCTGTTGCGTAGCAGCAGTGTAATGTCGTTGACGTTCGAGACATTCACGACACCCATTGATACTTTGATGACCACGCTTTCTGATTCCATGGCAAATGGGGAGGTAAAGATTCGAAGTAAGCGGCTCGTCAGTAGCTGGACGTCATCTATTTGATTGATGTTAGGAGCGTAAATCGCAAATTCATCCCCGCCAGTTCGAGCTAACAGGAAGTTCGATGGCAGCGTACCTCTTAAACGAGCAGCCGCAATGATAAGCAGTTGGTCACCATTGTAATGGCCGAGGCTATCATTAATATCTCGAAAGCGGTCAATACCAATTAAGTAAAGTGTACCTTTTTCGTTTTCAGGGTTTTTCTTGGCTGTATCAATAAAGCCTTCACGACTATACAGTTTAGTTAATGAGTCATAGGTAAGTTGAGCCTGTAACGCCTGAAAAGAAGCCTTTAAATTGTTGGTCATTTCATTAAATGACGCAGTTAACATGCTAATTTCATAGATATTGCCCGTTTTTGGCATGCTCGTATCCCAGTCACCTTTGGCGAGGCGCTTTGCTGCCCCTGCTGTTGAAGTGATGGGTTGAGTTACGCGATTAAAGGCAATTAATCCAGCGATAATACCAATGCAACTGAGCGTTAGACCGAGTAACCAGCTGTTTCTTTGGTTTTTTGGTAATTCACCAAGTAGGCTACTTTCTGGGATCGACATACCAATAATCCAAGTGATGCCGTACTCATCTTCATAAGGGGTAAGTTGATTGAAATATCGTTCGTTATCTAAATTAAAACTAAAGCGCTGCACATTTAAATCATCGATTAGATGAAACTTATCTACATAACGGGCACTTTCACGTATTACCGCGTTAGCACTCTCTGTTGCTAACAAGCGCTGGCCTTTGTCTGTTTGTCCTGTTCCCCAAGAGACCACGCTGCCTCCGCCCGAATGAGCGACTAAGCGCTGTTGCTTATCAATAATATAAACAGAAGCATCTGTTTCATCTTTTAGTTCTTTGAGAAATGCATTAAAAGTGTTGATCTTGATATCGCTGGCAAGGACACCTTTGAGCTCGTTATCACTATAGATAGGAGCAAGAGCCGATAAAGTGATCTCTTGTCGTTCATCTGCATTGGCATAAATTGATGACCATAATGCCTTGTTCTGTGCTACGACAGGTGTGTACCAAGGGCGAACTCTTGGGTCGTAAGCTGAAATCACGGTTCGAATGTCTTCGCTAATCGTGTGGCCACGATAAATGACCAGCTGGCCTTGGGTTCGGTCATCTCGGGCCATCAAAGTGTAGCCGTTGTTAACTTCTTTTCGAAAACCGACGTAGCTACCGTCTGCAGAGCCAAAACTAATCACATCTAGTTGGGGAACAGCTTGGAAATGACGAGAAAATTTATAAAGGATGTAGTCTTGAACCTGACTAAGATCTCCCTCTTTATAAAGGTTGTGATAACCGATGTTATGACTTAGTGAAAGGTTAGCGTGAAATGGCTTTTCTAAAAAATCGGCAAGGCTTTGATGAACGTTATCAGTGAGTGATGTTAGTTGGCGCGCACTAATATCACTCACCATCTCCTTGTAGCTTTGCTTTTGAGTGAAAATCATTACGCCCATAGTGAAGAGAAATATCATCACGAATGGCAGAACCACTGCGGTTCTCAAGGTAATTTGTGTTTTCAAAGACATCTTTAGCTACAGTTTGGATAGATAGTGTACTGTAATTGTACCGATACTATTCAAAGCAAGCGACACTTTTTTAGCTTTAAAAAATATGTATATAGAGGCATATAAAGATCAGTACAACTCTTTGAGTTTACGAGTCAGGGTATTTCTTCCCCATCCTAAAACTTTCGCTGCATCTTGTTTATGGCCATTAGTATGGTTGAGTGCGGCCTCTAATAATATACGTTCAAACTCGGGTAGAGCATAAGTCAGCAGCTCTTTTTCGCCGGAATCAAGCGCACTCTTGGCCCAATTAGCCAGCAGTTGTTGCCAATTACCATCAGTACCTTCGCTGATCACAACCTTCTCTTCCAACAACTCAGGAGGCAGATCCGAAGGAAGTATTTCACTACCACTTGCCATTACTGTTAACCAACGACAAATGTTCTCAAGCTGACGCACGTTTCCCGGCCAATTGAGCTGATTGAGCTTCAGAATGGTCTCTGGGTGTAGTGTCTTCACTTCTACACCAAGCTCTTCAGCGGCTGATGCTAGGAAGTGGTGAGTCAGCTTTTCAATGTCCTGTTTACGTTCGCGCAGTGCCGGAATATGGATTCGGATAACGTTGAGTCGATGGAAAAGGTCTTCACGGAAACCACCGTCATGTACTAAGCGCTCAAGATCTTGGTGGGTTGCGGCAACGATACGAACATCGACCTTAACCGCAGAATGTCCACCTACGCGATAAAACTGGCCATCAGACAGCACGCGCAGTAGTCGAGTCTGAATATCGAGTGGCATGTCGCCAATCTCATCAAGAAACAGAGTACCCCCGTTGGCTTGCTCGAAGCGTCCTTGGCGAACACTGTTAGCACCGGTAAAGGCGCCTTTTTCGTGGCCAAACAGTTCTGACTCGATGAGATCTTTGGGAATCGCAGCCATGTTCAGGGCGATAAAGGGCTTTTTCGCTCTTGGGCTGTGACGATGTAAGGCGTGTGCGACTAGTTCTTTACCTGTACCTGATTCACCATTGATCAGTACGGAAATGGATGACCGAGACAAACGACCAATGGCGCGGAAGACTTCCTGCATCGCAGGCGCTTCGCCAATGATTTCTGGCGCGTTGGTGTCTTCTACTGCTTCACTCGCCTGTTCTCGCTTTTGCTCTTGGCTGTGGGCGATTGCTCGTTCTACTAAAGTCAGTGTCTCATCGATATCGAACGGCTTAGGCAGATACTCAAAAGCGCCTTTTTGATAAGCATTGACCGCTGCATCAAGGTCTGAGTGCGCGGTCATAATGATCACTGGCAGGTCGGGAGAGCGTTGATGAACCTGATGCAAAAGCTCAATACCGTCAATGCCGGGCATGCGAATATCAGATACCAATACATCTGGCGTCTCGCGCTCAAGAGCAAGTAATACGCTCTCTGCATCAGCAAATGTTTCACACTTTATATCCGCAGATGAAAGTGTTTTCTCTACTACCCAGCGGATAGAGCTGTCGTCATCGACGACCCAAACGTATCCTTTACTCATAATTCAATTCCTTTGCAGCCAAATCTATTGTGATAATCATTGTTGTTTTTATTGTTCGGTATTCAGTGTTGCTAATGAAACGTTGTTTCCAGTGGGAGACCCAGCTTTGCTTATATCGGCAAATAAATCGTGAATGTGGTGTTGCCCGGCCAGCTTTCAACATCAATTTTCCCATTGTGTTGATCGATCAGGTTTTGAGATATCGATAGCCCTAGCCCTGTACCTCCTTCTCGTCCGCTGACCATTGGGTAAAACAGGGTGTCTTTCAATTCATCGGGGATACCCGGGCCGTTGTCGCAGATCTCAATGCGAGCGGCGAGTTTGTGTCGCTGACCATGAATGTTTGCTTGATGCACCGTTCTGGTGCGAATGGTGATTTTTCCTGATTCTTGAGCCTTCAGAATCTGAGCTGCGTTGCTCACTATATTGAGCATGGCTTGTTCTACCTGTGCTGAATCCATCAAGATGTCCGGTAGGCTCGGGTCGTAGTCTCGTTCGATGACGAGTGTTGAACCTGATTCTAGCTCGACGAGTTGCCTTACTTTTTCAAGTATTTGGTGAAGGTTCTCTTCCGATTTGGTCCCCGGTTTCTGTGGGCCAAGCAGGCGATCGACCAAAGCTCTCAGGCGGTCGGCTTGTTCAATAATGATCTGCGTATATTCATTAAGGGACTGATCAGGGAGCATTTTACCAAGTAGCTGCGCGGCTCCTCTTAATCCGCCCAATGGATTCTTAATCTCATGGGCTAATCCGCGTACCAATAGTTTAGCCGCTTGTTGTTGTGCGTGTTGGTTGAGCTCTTGGCTGAGGCGTCTTTGTTGGTCTATCTTGCGCATCTCAACCAATAACAGCGTTTCTCGCTGCCAAGATATTGGGCTCACTGTTACCTCAAGCATTAGTGGGCGGTTATCAACCACAAAGGTAACGTCACTGTCGGTAATGCTTTGGCCACTTTGTAGCGGTTGAGTCAACAGCGCTAAATCCAGTGAGGCGTGCTGGATAAGTTGGCTCAGAGGGTGATCAACGATACGTCGTGCACTTTGCGAAAAGAGTTGTTCAGCCGCCGGGTTGGCATATCGGATATACAGTTGCTCATCGAGCATCAATGTTGAGGTCACCATATTGTCGAGAATGGCGCTGGAAAGATGATGTGTATCTATGCTGTCGCTTTTGGCTGATCGATTCACTATTTCGTCCTTGAACTGGTGTTTTTCTCACTGCACCAAATTGGTGCGAAGCTAAGTTCAAGTATGGCGCATATCAACCAGAAGCTAAAGATAATTCATTAGAGTCGCTGAAAGCTGCTTCGATCAGGTGAAAAGTAGAGGTAATTTGGCCTCTTTTAACACATTGGCTTACTTGAGCGTCGCTCGATGTAAATACACGGTGACTGGACTAGTAGATGCAATAAGCTTGCCGCTTCTATGTGCTTGAATTGCAATGGTGTGAGTGCCTCGATCGATACCTTTCAATTCCCAATTAGGTTGGGTTTGTGGAGCGCCATAACGACGACCATCGAGCATCAATTGCAACTGCTCTCCAATACCAAGCTTGCGGTTGAGTTCTATTTTTATTGGGATTAAGCCACGGTTGCTGCGGATGGTTTGATCATGAACTGGAGTCAGCATGCTGAGGGCTAACTGAGCGGGTACCTCTCGTTTCGTGTTATCCGTTTTTTCCTGAGCTTGAGCTGGTGTTGCCGTTTTAGCTGTAGAGGGATCTGCAGCGTCAACAGGCGTTGAGGCCTCAAATTTAGGGGCTGGCGCGGAAGCTTGTACGTCAGGTAGACGAAGAGCCTCCGCACCTTGATCGGTAGGGGTATCACTAAAGTGAAGCACACCATCCTCATCTTCCCAGGTGTACACCGTTTGAGCAGAGCACGAGAATGCGACTGTTAATCCGATTAGGAACAGTATTTTTTTCATATCGTTAGCCTCTTTCCACCGTTAGGTGTTTTCACGTTTGACGTTAGTTTTGTTATTGATTTTATTGTATTTATAGCAACAGCCTGTGAGGGCTTTTGTTTAAGATATGGTACGAGGAAGCTGGGGGAGGGAGAATAGAAAAAAGGCCCGCCTGCGAGGCGAGCCTAATATTTTTTAGTGCTTCTTACATGTTGCAATAGCTTTTACTGCAGTAAGAATTACATGCTAACCGACTAAGGATTAAACTGAGTAGTACAGTTCAAACTCAAGTGGGTGTGTAGCCATGTTCACGCGCTGTACGTCATCAGATTTCAGAGTGATGTAAGAATCGATGAAGTCGTCAGAGAATACGCCACCAGCCGTTAGGAACTCACGGTCTTCGTTAAGTGCTGCTAGAGCACCTTGTAGAGATTCTGCAACTGTTGGGATTTCAGCTGCTTCTTCTGCAGGAAGGTCGTATAGATCTTTATCCATAGCTTCGCCAGGGTGGATCTTGTTCTTAATACCGTCAAGGCCAGCCATAAGCATTGCTGAGTAGCATAGGTATGGGTTAGCTGCTGGGTCACCAAAACGTAGCTCGATACGACGTGCTTTCGGGCTTGGTACTACTGGGATACGGATAGAAGCAGAACGGTTACGTGCTGAGTAAGCAAGCATTACAGGTGCTTCGAAACCAGGTACAAGACGCTTGTATGAGTTCGTTGATGGGTTAGCAAATGCGTTGATTGCGCGAGCGTGCTTGATTACACCACCGATGTAGTAAAGAGCCATTTCAGATAGGCCGCCGTACTTATCACCAGCAAACAAGTTTTGTCCATCTTTGTTCAATGACATGTGAACGTGCATGCCAGAACCGTTGTCACCAACTAGTGGCTTAGGCATGAATGTCGCTGTTTTGCCAAATGCGTGCGCAACGTTGTGTACAACGTACTTGTAGATTTGAGTCTCATCCGCTTTTGTTGTTAGCGTGTTGAAGCGAGTTGCGATTTCGTTTTGACCCGCAGTTGCAACTTCGTGGTGGTGAGCTTCAACAACTAGGCCCATCTCTTCCATTACTAGACACATTGCTGAACGGATATCTTGAGATGAATCGACAGGAGCTACTGGGAAGTAACCGCCTTTAACGCCAGGACGGTGACCTTTGTTACCGCCTTCGATGTCAGAGCCTGTGTTCCAAGCTGCTTCTACATCATCAATTTTGAAGAAAGAACCAGACATGTCGTTTGAGAACTTAACGTCATCGAATAGGAAGAATTCTGGCTCTGGACCCACTAGAACTGTGTCTGCGATACCCGTAGAACGTAGGTATTCTTCAGAACGTTTAGCGATAGAGCGTGGGTCACGGTCGTAGCCTTGCATTGTTGCAGGCTCAAGGATGTCACAACGGATGTTTAGCGTTGCATCTTCTGTGAATGGGTCCAGTACAGCAGAAGCTGCGTCTGGCATCATTACCATGTCAGATTCATTAATGCCTTTCCAACCAGCTACTGAAGAGCCGTCAAACATTTTGCCTTCTTCGAAGAAGTCTGCATCAACTTGGTGAGAAGGAATAGAGATGTGCTGCTCTTTACCTTTTGTATCAGTAAAACGTAAGTCGATAAATTTAACTTCGTTCTCTTGGATCAGGGATAGTACATTTTCTACTGACATCTTGGATAACCTCCAGTGTTATTAATTCGGTATTAGCTCGATTCGGTTGAAACCAGCATTGATTAATGTCTATACGTGCATTAATCGATGCTGATTTATCTATAGCCAAAAACGTGCCAAAAAAATTATTCCATTAATTTCAATGATTTACTTGTTTTCTTGATTTGCGAACTCTGACTTTTGCACCAAAATGATCTTTGATTGCACGATATTGGTGCAATTATTTATCTGTGCACCAATATGAGACATAAGCGAACACCATTCAGCAATGAATTGCCTAAGTTGTCAATCCACTTTTGTTATTTTACCGGAGATTTGGTTGCCCACTTAGCGGGTGATATTTTTCGATAACCCTACGAATTAGTCGACTAGACACTGTACGGAACCAAAGTTAAGCGGATATGAATCGCTAATAAAGAAAAAAGCCTTGGTTCAGATCACATATTTCTGGGTTTTTGTCTAGAATCTGGTATATTATTGACCGTTTTTTAAATCAAGCTAGCGGTTATTATCCAAACTTTTGAGATAAGTGACGGCTACTTTTATGAGTGAATCGAGAATCCATGTCTACTCCACAGATTGATAAGTTAAGAAATATCGCGATCATCGCGCACGTTGACCACGGTAAAACGACTTTGGTTGATAAACTACTACAACAGTCAGGCACTCTTGAGTCTCGTGGTGAAGCTGAAGAGCGTGTCATGGATTCGAATGACATCGAAAAAGAGCGTGGCATTACAATCCTTGCTAAGAACACAGCAATCAACTGGAATGATTACCGCATCAACATCGTAGATACTCCGGGACACGCGGACTTCGGTGGTGAAGTTGAGCGTATCATGTCTATGGTTGATTCTGTTCTGCTTATCGTTGACGCAGTTGATGGCCCAATGCCTCAAACTCGTTTCGTAACGCAAAAAGCATTCGCACACGGTCTTAAGCCAATCGTTGTAATCAACAAGATTGACCGCCCAGGCGCTCGTCCTGATTGGGTTATGGATCAAGTATTCGACCTTTTCGACAACCTAGGTGCTACAGATGAGCAACTAGACTTCACCGTTGTTTACGCTTCAGCGCTAAACGGTTGGGCAACAATGACTGAAGGCGAAACTGGCGAGAACATGGAACCATTGTTCCAAGCTGTTGTTGATACAGTAGAAGCACCAGCAGTTGACCTTGACGGTCCACTACAAATGCAAATTTCGCAACTTGATTACAGCTCTTACGTAGGTGTTATCGGTGTTGCTCGTGTTACTCGTGGTTCTGTTAAGCCAAACCAACAAGTAACTATCGTGAATGCTGAAGGCAAAAAACGTAACGGTAAAGTAGGTACTGTACTTGGTTACCTAGGCCTTGAGCGTCACGAAGTAGAACAAGCTAACGCTGGCGACATCATTGCAATCACAGGTCTTGGTGAGCTGAAAATTTCAGACACTATCTGTGACGTAAACACTGTTGAAGCAATGGAACCTCTATCTGTTGATGAACCAACAGTAACAATGACTTTCCAAGTAAACACTTCTCCGTTCGCGGGTAAAGAAGGTAAGTTTGTAACTTCACGTAACATCCTTGAGCGTCTTGAAAAAGAATTGGTTCATAACGTTGCACTACGTGTTGAAGAAACTGAAAGTCCAGACCGTTTCCGCGTATCAGGCCGTGGTGAACTTCACCTTTCTATCCTGATCGAAAACATGCGTCGTGAAGGTTTCGAGCTAGCAGTATCTCGTCCAGAAGTAATCATCAAAGAAGAAGATGGTCAGAAAATGGAACCGTTCGAAACGGTTACTATCGATGTAGTTGAAGAGCACCAAGGTGCGATCATGGAAAGCATCGGTCTACGTAAGGGTGAGCTAACAGATATGGCACCAGATGGTAAAGGCCGTGTTCGCATGGACTTCATGATGCCTTCTCGTGGTCTTATCGGTTTCCAAACTGAATTCCTTACAATGACGTCTGGTTCTGGTCTTATTTACCACTCGTTCGATCACTACGGTCCTTACAAAGGCGGTATCATTGGTCAACGTAACAACGGTGTTCTAATCTCGAACGCGACTGGTAAAGCACTGACTTACGCATTGTTCTTCCTTCAAGCTCGTGGTCGTCTATTTACAGAGCACGCTGATGAAGTTTATGAAGGTCAAGTAATCGGTATTCACAACCGTTCAAACGACCTGACAGTAAACTGTCTGAAAGGTAAGCAACTAACGAATGTTCGTGCATCTGGTACTGATGAAGCACAAGTTCTTTCTCCACCGATCAAGCACACTCTAGAGCAAGCTCTTGAGTTTATCGATGAAGATGAACTAGTAGAAGTAACGCCACTAAACGTACGTATCCGTAAGAAGCTTCTTACTGAAAACGAACGTAAGCGTGCAGCACGTCCAGCTAAGGCTTAATCGCCAGCTGACTAGCTTCTAGCTATTCAAGCAATACGTTTAGAATAAATAAGAAAGCCCCGAGTAGCCTAGCTGCTCGGGGCTTTTGTTTTATGTGGTGTTAGAGTTGATACGGGTAAACGAGATGCGAGATACGAAAGGCGTTCAAGTATTCGTCATCCTCAAGAGGGAGGGACGACCGAGTGGGGATCTAGCTTTTGATACCAAGGTGGCTTTTAACAAATAGAGCCCGCTCTTCGACTGACATAAATGGCACCTCGATAATCTCATACCCAAGCTCTTGATAGACTCTGACCAGCGCGTGGTGAATCTCTAATGCTTCTTCAAACGGATAAGGTCTCACATCATCTTGTACGTAAATTGATTCCTCAGGGCGACAGAGCAAGGCTTGTGAGTGATAGCCTTGGCTAGCTTCTCGGTAGATTTCGTCAATCTCAAGGTTCGCCTGAGTTAAGTAACCGCAGATATCTGGAATGGCGCGATCGAGAAACGCAACCGGATGCTGGTTGGCCTGTTCCTTTTGCTCATTCATGACAGTGAGACACAGGCGAGCAAAGCCCGGTAGGTCTAACCAAGGTAAGATACCGTTCTCAAGTTGGCTCTGCTGTTCTATCAACTGGCGAGAGGACTCAGCGAAGGTTGGGTAACCCATGTCACCCAAGGCATTAATCAGTGTTGTCTTCCCGGCTCCGGGGCCGGCAGTAATAATGATAGGTTGCATCGTGTTCTTTATCTGTAGCGCTACTTCTGGTTCAGCTGAGCTAGGAACTTATCCGATTCTGCTATTGCAGCATTCATCTGTTCTATCGCGTAGGCGATGTCTTTTTCTAAGCTCATAAATTCGCCCTGCAACGAACCGACAGCACTCGCATTGAGGTTATGCTTTAGATAAAGCGTATTGTCGCGAAGGGTGTTGAGTACCGGGTCCATTTTCTTCTCAGCGCGTTTCATTGCTGAAAGCATGGTCTGGTAAGACGATTGGGTTTCTCGCAGTTTTTGTTCACTCGAACGGCGCAGTGAAGCACTGGTGTAGAGGTCTAACTCGCTCTGCCACTCTGCAAACAGCGCATCTGACACGTCTTCAATCGCAGCAATGCGATCACTGACATTTTGTGCCGCTTTCTCGCTGTCTTGGTATTTATCGTTGATTTGGTTGTACATGTCTTCAAGGTCGCCGCCACTAAAATTAGTCAGGCTACTCAAGGCTTCAAGTGCGCTAGTAAACTCTTCCTGAGCGTCCTGTTGCGACTCTTTAGCGTCTTCCACTCTATCAACCATAATGTCACGCTTGTGGTAACCCACTTGCTCCATTGCGGAGTAATAAGCTGATTGGCATCCAGTAAGAGTAAAAATAGAGAGGACTATAACTATTAAATAAGGCATCCTAGTTTCCTATAGTTAAATAATATCAATCGTAGTAAATAACTGCTCAACCTAGCTTGTTAAAATGCTCGATAACGGCGTTAGAGTTTTTGATTGTAGAATAACTACTTATCACAAAACTCTGCCTTGTTCTCAAGCCTTTTTCCTACGCTATTTTTGAACATTTACTTACTGTGATTAATATAACGGAATATTAATTAGGACTATGAACGAGTTACCAGGGAGTTACAAGTTGAAGATAAAAAAGGCAGCTACAGGAAGCATCCAGTTTTCCCGCTATCTTCTTACGCGGATGACGCACGATAGAGTTAATGTGAATGCAGGGTACTTGGCGTACATTACTTTGCTCTCGATCGTACCGATGTTGACGGTTTTGCTCTCTATTTTGTCGTCATTTTCAGTTTTTGCTGATGTTGGTTTAGTGATTCAAAACTTCGTTATTACCAACTTTGTTCCCGCTTCCGGGGATGCGGTGCATGGTGCTTTACTGGAGTTTGTTGCCAATACCGGCAAGATGACGGCGGTGGGTAGTGTGTTCTTATTCATTGCCGCTCTGATGCTGATCTCCAATATTGATAAAAACCTAAACTACATCTGGCGAGTAACGGAAAAGCGACGTGCTGTGTTGTCTTTTTCGATGTATTGGATGGTGCTAACTCTTGGGCCTATTTTGATCGGAGCGAGCATTGCTGCAACCTCGTATGTGACATCATTAAACTTGTTACAAAACGAAGTCGTGTCGAGTGCTTTTAATACCGTGATTCGCAAGCTCCCTTTGATTACCTCATTCTTTGCGTTTTTTGGTCTGTATCTGTTGGTTCCCAACAAAAAGATACACTTTTCTCATGCGGCTGCGGGTTCTCTGGTCGCGGCTTTGTTGTTCGAACTCAGTAAGAAAGGCTTTGCAGCTTACATTACTCAGTTTCCGTCTTACCAGTTGATTTATGGCGCATTAGCGGCGATTCCCATTCTTTTTGTTTGGGTCTATTTGTGCTGGTTGATTGTGTTAGTGGGTGCTGAAGTGACGGCCGCGTTGGGCGAGCAGGAACAGTGGAGTGACTCTCAAGAAATGGTACACTCGTCGGATAAAGACAAAATTACAGAGCAAGGAAACAACAGTGATAGCACTGATCCAGAGAGTAAGTGAAGCTGCCGTCCGTGTTGATGGCGAAGTAGTGGGTGAGATTGAGCAAGGCTTATTAGTTCTGTTAGGTGTAGAAAAAGGTGATGACGAAGCCAAAGCCAAACGTTTGATGGAACGAGTGACCACTTATCGTGTCTTTGGAGATGAAGACGATAAAATGAATCTCAACGTGAAACAGGTGGAAGGCAAGGTACTCGTGGTGTCTCAATTCACACTGCCAGCTGACACCAAGAAAGGGACACGAGCTGGATTTTCTCGCGGTGCTCACCCTGAAGATGCAGAGCGTCTTTACAACTATTTCTCTGACCAATGTGAATCAGTGTTGCCAACGGAACGTGGCCGATTCGCAGCCGACATGAAAGTGTCTTTGGTTAATGATGGCCCAGTGACATTCTGGCTGCAGGTTTAGGCTTAAAGGAATAAGCATGTTTAAACTCATAACCCCGACCACCGAGAATCAACTGAACAAGTATTACCATTTTCGCTGGCAAATGCTCCGCGAACCTTGGCGAATGCCGGTCGGTTCAGAGCGCGATGAATATGACCCAATGAGTCACCATCGCATGATTGTTGATGGTCGAGGTCGCCCGATGGCGATTGGTCGTCTCTATATCACCCCAGATCTAGAGGGGCAGATTCGCTATATGGCGGTGAAGAACTCTCGCCAAAGCAAAGGCATGGGCTCACTTATCTTGGTTGCGCTAGAGTCACTGGCACGTCAAGAAGGGGCGAAGCGTTTGGTGTGTAATGCACGTGAAGATGCGATCTCATTCTATGAGAAGAATGAGTTTGAGCGTCGTGGTGAGATTAACGACCAACGCGGGCCTGTGCGTCACCAACAGATGGTAAAACCTCTTGATCCAATGGCTGATGTACTGCGCAAACCAGAATGGTGTAATGAGCTTCAACAGCGCTGGGAGCATCAGATCCCGATCAGTGACAAGATGGGCATCAAGATTAACCAATACACGGGGTATCAGTTCGAGTGTAGCGCTCAGTTGAATCCAAACCTTAACCCTCATAACACCATGTTTGCTGGCTCAGCCTTTACTTTGGCGACCTTAACCGGTTGGGGTATGACTTGGTTACTAATGAAGGAGCGTGGGTTGACTGGTGATATCGTACTAGCAGATAGTAATATTCGTTACCGTCATCCAGTTGAGCAAAACCCAGTGGCATCCACGTCATTGGATGGGATCAGTGGCGATTTAGATCGCCTCGCGTCAGGCAGAAAAGCTCGTATCATCATTCACGTGACCATTAACAGTGGCGACGTGGAGGCGGTTGAGTTTACGGGAACCTATATGCTGATCCCTGACTACAAAAAGAGATTATCAACGGACTCCAACGTAAGCGTATAGCTGACAATGGCTAGCAGATAAAGATACAGATAGAAGGCGCTACTCTTGTGGAGTGGCGCTTTTTTGTTGGCAGTCGTTAATCTCGGAATACTCAGCTTGGGTGAGCTTTCCTGATATTTGGTGGCATGGGTCGGATAGTGAAATAGAGAGAGTGTGTTGCTCTGCCTTTAGCAAGTCGAGCTCCCCAGACATTTCGCCATTTAACGTTTGAATCCTTTGTTCGCCTTGCTCTGCTGCCGATGCACCAATAATGTGCGCTGGTTCGAGTGTGAAGCGTCCACGGTCAAAATTCGCATTGAGCTCTGGGATTTCAAATACGTTATCAGTCGATGTTTCAGAAAGCTTGTCGTTAAAGGTCATCACACCTTGGCGAACGCTGCCAGTGAGTTGCCCCGTGGTTGAGTAACCGAGCATCAGTGAGTCGCCATATAAACCTGCGGCTTGAAGTTCAAACTCGCCATAACCGGTTGCGTCGAGCGGTAGTTCAAGTTGCTGTAACATGGGTGCTATCGGTAACCCATCGGCAGAGATATCTAAGCTCCATGGCTTGCTGATTTGGTTAAAATCGAGTGTTGCATTGGCTTCAATATAGCCATTCCTGAGTGGCGCAAACAGACGTGTCAGCGTCCATTTCCCTTGTTCGCTATTCATCTCAACCACCGGCTGTGCGCTAACAATGTTTTGGTAACTGGCATCGTTTGCGCTGGCCATCAGTTTGCCTTGCCATAATCCTAGTTTCCGTTCTTGAAGCAACTGAACTTGATGTCCTTCAATGTGCAGCCCTGATACTTGCCAGTAAGGTTTATTTGCAAGCTGGATGAGTTGGGTGCGTTCTACATTTAGTCGGTCTATAGAGGCTTGTTGAAGCTCTGTAAGCCAAGGTATTAAGCGTGCGGCGGGTAGATGATTATCTTGGCTCTCCGTAATCCACTTGATGCCTTGAATATCAAGCTGTGCTAAATCAATAGCAGTAGGGGTAAATTTGCCATTTAGCTGAATACTGCCTTGCAGGAATTGTGTATAGAAGTCTTCAACCAAAATTTGGTTGGGGTTTAGGTTCAGCTTGAGACTTGGGTCGATGAATTGATCATTGTCCAAGGTGACGCCTTCAGCTTGCAGAGAGAAAATGGCTCTCTGTTGCTTCCACAGCTCAAAAGGCAGTTGGATATTTTCTAGTGAGGCATCAAAAGCTGCGAGGTGGCCGTCTTGCCACTCTACATCGCTACGCAGAATATCTAAGCTATTGATGTGATTGATCTGAATACCTGTCACATCCCACTCTTTGCTTAGTAGGCTTTGGGTCTGTTTCTGATTGAGTCGTAAGCCATCGACGGTCACATTCACCAACGACCAATCTTGCTGATACTGCTCTGCTTGACCAGAAATTTTGGCACCACGCCAGTCAAACGAAGCGCCATACAGGGTGCTATCACTTGGTTTAAGATCTAGGTCAATCAACAGGTTATCGAACGCTTCGCCTTGCCAATACAGCTGTGAGGCAGAAAGTTGGGTTTTTCCATAAGGTAGAAGTGAGTTGTCGTTGTTCCACGTTGGGTCGGAGATCTGAAGATCGATGCCTCGCGCGTTAAAATCTGGGGTTGAAAAGTCGAGATTGTTGATGGCCAGCTGGTGGATCTTAATGCTTGGCTGGGTAAATAAAGAGGCGAGCGTTTCTAGGTCGTCGGCTTCTAACTGCAGTCCGCTGATCAATACAGAGTCCAAAACCAGCTTAGTTTCAAGAATAGAGTCTGAGCTGAACCAAAGGTCAACCTTGTCGATATACAGCGGTGTTTGTTTTTCAGGTTGGCTTTGGGTAATGCCCATTAAGGTGATGTGATAAGGCGCCTGGTACTCAACATCTTCAATGAGCACAGGTTGTTCAATCGCATGTTTGATAAAAAAGTTAGTAACATCCGCACGGTATTGGGTTTGCAGGCTTAATAGCAATGCTGCGATAGTTGCAACGGCGATAGCCAACGCAATGCCGAACACCATGAATACCTTTTTCATTCCCTGAAAGCCTTAAATTTCAATCGTCTCAAAACAGAGTGGAACAAAAAGGGTCAAGCATCAACAAAAAAGCCCCTCAAAAGAGGGGCTTGCTACAAAAATATCACTTTAAATTGGGCGTTCGCTTTTAGCTTGGCCCGAGCAGATGTTGGGTTAGTCCAGTTGAGGGCCAGCCGCAACCAGTGACTTACCTTCAGCGTTGTCTGTGTACTTATCAAAGTTGTTGATGAAACGCTCTGCTAGATCTTTCGCTTTGCTTTCCCATTGTAGAGGGTCAGTGTACGTGTCACGTGGGTCAAGAATCGCTGGGTCAACATCGTGCAACGCTAGTGGTACTTCTAGGTTAAACATAGGGATAACCTTAGTCTCAGCTTGGTCGATTGAGCCATCTAGGATAGCGTCGATGATGCCACGAGTATCTTGGATTGAGATACGTTTGCCAGTGCCATTCCAACCAGTGTTCACAAGGTAAGCTTCAGCGCCAGCTGCTTCCATACGCTTCACAAGTACTTCAGCGTACTGAGTTGGATGAAGAGTTAGGAATGCCGCCCCAAATGCCGCAGAGAACGTTGGTGTTGGTTCAGTAATACCACGCTCTGTACCTGCTAGTTTCGCAGTGAAGCCAGATAGGAAGTGGTACTTCGTTTGCTCTGGAGTCAGTTTAGAAACAGGTGGTAACACACCAAATGCATCAGCAGTCAGGAAGATAACCTTTTGAGCGTGACCGGCTTTTGATACTGGCTTAACGATGTTGTCGATATGGTGAATCGGGTAAGAAACACGAGTGTTCTCGGTTTTTGAGCCGTCATCAAAATCGATAGAACCATCGCCACGAACCGTTACGTTTTCTAGTAGCGCATCGCGACGGATAGCATTGTAGATTTCAGGTTCTGCTTCTTTAGATAGGCGAATGGTCTTGGCGTAACAACCACCTTCGAAGTTGAAGATACCATCGTCATCCCAACCGTGCTCATCATCACCGATTAGCTCACGCTTAGGATCGGTTGATAGGGTTGTTTTACCGGTACCTGATAGGCCGAAGAAAATCGCTACATCGCCTTCTTCACCGACGTTAGCACTACAGTGCATTGAAGCAATGCCTTGCAGAGGAAGTAAGTAGTTCATCATTGCGAACATGCCTTTCTTCATTTCACCGCCGTACCAAGTACCACCGATGATTTGAACGCGCTCTGTTAGGTTGAAAGCAACGAAGTTTTCAGAGTTTAGCCCCTGCTTTTCCCAGTTAGGGTTAGTTGTTTTAGCACCGTTCATTACCACGAAATCAGGTTCGAACGTTGCTAGCTCTTCGTCTGTTGGACGAATGAACATGTTCTTAACGAAGTGCGCTTGCCACGCTACTTCAGTAATAATACGTACACTTAAGCGCGTATCAGGGTTAGCACCACAGTAACCGTCGATGACAAACAGGCGCTTGCCAGATAGCTGAGTTGTCACAAGCTCTTTAAGCTCATCCCATACTTCAGTTGTAATCGGTTTGTTGTCGTTTTTGCCTTGATCTGACCACCACATGGTATCGCGCGTGGTGTCATCTTTAACAATGTACTTATCTTTTGGTGAGCGGCCAGTAAAGATACCAGTGTCAACCGCAACAGAGCCTAGTTCCGTTACTACGCCTTTTTCGTAGCCTTCCAAACCTGGCAGTGTCTCTTCAACGAATAACTGCTCGTAGCTAGGGTTACGAAGAACTTCAGTAACGCCAGTCAGTCCGTGCTTAGTTAGATCAATTTGTGCAGCCTTAGTATGTTCCATAACGGTCATAGGTGCTCCTTGTAGGATATTTTGTAGGGATTTTGTATTAATTTTTTATTGTTATCTGCTCACCATGCTAGCAACGAGGCTCGGGGGAAACAGGGATATAGCTCAAAAAATATCCATATTAACCATGGGGTTTTAAGCGCCTCATCACATATTGGCCTGACTAGTCTATCCTGTACGCAAACCTTTGCGCTAGAGGAGAGAACATTATTAATTGATTAAAATTAAGAGGTGATTTTATTACGAGATGTTACGGAGTTTGCGATATTTTGATCACAAAAAAGGCCAGCGTAGTGCTGACCTTTTTGGGGTAAATTACGTGTTTTTGGTACGCCGTAAATTAATGAACCGTATTGCTGCCTTTATCTGCCGCTTCTGCATACAGAGCATCAACATCATTCTTGTCGAACGAGTAGTTTGTGCCACAGTAATCGCAGTGTAGAGCAACGCTGCCTTCAGTGCTAAGGATGTCGTAGATCTCTTCTTGAGCGACAGTAATGATAGCGGCACCGCTTCGGTCACGTGAACAACCACAGAAGAATTCAACCGGTTGTGGTGTGAACAGTTGTACTTTCTCTTGGTTGTACAAACGGTAAAGCAGTTCGTTTGCTTCTAGAGTGAATAGCTCTTCATTTTTAACTGTGTCAGTTAGCTGCTCTAGGTGCTCGAAGTCGTCTGGCGTACCAGTGCCGTCTGGCATCACTTGTAGCAACATACCAGCAGCGTGTGCTTTACCTTCATGCTCACCAGTGCGCAACCATAGACGTGTCTTTAGCTGTTCAGAGTTTGCGAAGTAACCTTCAAGGACTTCAGCTAAAGTGTCACCTTCAAGACCAACGATACCTTGGTAACGCTCACCTTTCTTAGGATCGATAGTGATCACTAGGTGACCTTTACCTATTAGATCGTGCAGGCCAGCGTCGTCGGCAATGTCACCATCAAAGCGAGCAACGCCACGGATCTTCTGATCGTTATCGCCATTGATAACAGCTAGAGATACAGGGCCATCACCTTGCAGTTGCATCGTGATAGAGCCTTCAAACTTTAGAGTCGCTGTTAGTAGCGTCGTTGAAACCAGTAGCTCACCCAACAGCTTTTGTACTGGCGCTGGGTATTCCTTGCTAGAAATAATCTGTTGGTACGCTTCGTCCATCTGTACCAATTCACCACGAACTGATAGGTCTTCAAATAGGTAGCGATTTAAAACATTACTTGTAGACATTGGGTTGGCCATTTGGCTATTCCTTCTAGCTTATTGAGTCTTGAACTTGATGATGTCACGACGTTGCTTTTTATCTGGGCGACGTTCTGGTGCTGGGCTATGAGCGTTCAGTTTGCGTTGTGTTGCAAACTCTTCTCTCTTTGCCAAGCTCTCGGTGGTTTCTTTATAGAGGGTTTGAGCTATAGGAGCTCCACCACGATGGGCCGAGATTTTCTCGATTGTCACCGTCTTTTCTTCATTACCTTGGCGCAGGGTAATCACTGCTCCAAGTTCGACAATTTTACTTGGCTTGCTGCGCTGACCATTATAGTGGACTTTGCCACCATCGACCATATTGCGAGCAATAGACCGGGTTTTGTAAAAACGAGCTGCCCACAACCATTTATCGAGTCTGACAGCTTCATTAGTAGTTTTCATATAGGGCAGTGCCTTATTAAGTGAGAAATGAATGCGGTTTAACTGTAATGAACAGTGCGCAACATGCTTTTAATTACATTAAGTAGAAGCTTAAAGTGGAGGCGGTTGGCATTTTTTTCAAGTCATAATACAAAATAGCCATGTAATGCCGCTTTATAGATTTGCTATGATATAGTTCAGGATCTTATGCTTAAATAAGCTTGGTATCGAACGAATGAATAAAAAAGCTGAAAGTTTAATGATTTGCAGCATTTGTCGTCATGAAAAGGGGCAAGGAAAGTGAACTTTTTAGAGCTCAAGAATCGCGCAGGAAATTCTCCTGTGTTGAGCCGCTTATTAGAAAATGGATTTGTACTTCAGCAGAAACTAAGCCTAGCGATGTGTTGTATGTTGATTGCAGCTTCCGCATGGATTTTAGGACAGCTTGCATGGTTTATTGAACCTGCTGAGCAAACCGTCGTGCCTTGGAAAGCAACAGCTTCATCGTCTTCTACTCCTCAATCGACCCTTGATATCTCTTCTTTGCAGCGGAGCAACCTTTTTGGTGCCTATAACCCAACCACGCCTGTTGTGGTTGAGCAGCAAGTTATCCAAGATGCACCAAAGACACGATTAAATCTAGTTTTGGTAGGTGCAGTCGCCAGTTCTAATTCAAAGCGGAGCTTAGCGGTGATTGCCAATCGCGGTACGCAGGCAACATACGGAATTAATGAAGAGATAGAAGGCACTAGAGCTAAGCTTAAAGCCGTATTAGTCGATCGTGTGATTATTGATAACTCAGGTCGAGACGAAACCTTGATGCTTGAAGGTATTGAGTACAAGCGTTTAGCTGTCTCAGCCCCTGCGCCACCTCGCGCTTCTTCTTCGGTTCGTGGTAATAACCCTGCTTCAGCAGAGCAAAAGCTAGATGAAATTAAAGCGAAGATAATGAAAGATCCGCAACAAATCTTCCAATATGTTCGACTGTCCCAGGTCAAGCGCGACGATAAAGTGATTGGTTATCGAGTGAGTCCAGGCAAAGATTCAGAACTTTTTAACTCAGTAGGGCTCCAAAACGGAGATATCGCGACTCAGTTAAATGGGCAAGACCTGACAGACCCCGCTGCTATGGGCAACATATTCCGTTCTATCTCAGAGCTGACAGAGCTAAATCTCGTCGTCGAGAGAGATGGTCAACAACATGAAGTGTTTATTGAATTTTAAAACTTTGCGTCTAACGAAGGACGAAAGTGTAGGAGAAGTACGTGAAGCATTGGTTTAAGAAAAGTGCATGGTTATTGGCAGGAAGCTTAATCTGCACACCCGCCGCCATCGCGAGTGATTTTAGTGCCAGCTTTAAAGGCACTGATATTCAAGAGTTTATTAATATTGTTGGTCGTAATCTAGAGAAGACGATCATCGTCGACCCTTCGGTGCGCGGAAAAATCGATGTACGCAGCTACGACGTACTCAATGAAGAGCAATATTACAGCTTCTTCTTAAACGTATTAGAAGTGTACGGCTATGCAGTCGTTGAAATGGACTCGGGTGTTCTTAAGATCATCAAAGCGAAAGATTCTAAAACCTCGGCAATCCCAGTTGTTGGCGACCGTGATTCGATCACAGGCGACAGCGTTGTGACACGTGTTGTGACGGTTCGTAATGTCTCGGTTCGTGAGCTATCTCCTCTGCTTCGTCAACTGAATGACAACGCGGGCGCGGGCAACGTGGTGCACTACGATCCTGCAAATATCATCTTGATTACCGGCCGTGCGGCGGTTGTAAACCGTTTAGCAGAGATCATCAAGCGTGTAGACCAAGCGGGTGATAAAGAGATTGAGGTCGTTGAACTAAAGAATGCTTCTGCGGCAGAAATGGTACGTATCGTTGATGCGTTAAGCAAAACCACAGATGCTAAAAACACCCCTGCCTTCCTGCAGCCTAAATTAGTTGCCGATGAGCGTACCAATGCAATTCTTATCTCAGGCGACCCTAAAGTACGCAGTCGTTTAAGAAAGTTGATTGAACAGCTTGATGTTGAAATGGCGACTAAGGGTAACAACCAAGTTATCTACCTTAAATACGCAAAAGCGGAAGACTTAGTCGATGTGCTGAAAGGCGTGTCTGACAACCTGCAATCAGAGAAACAAACATCAACCAAAGGCAGTTCATCGCAGCGCAACCAAGTGATGATTTCGGCTCACAGCGATACTAACTCGTTGGTGATTACCGCACAGCCAGACATCATGAACGCGCTGCAAGACGTGATCGCTCAACTCGATATCCGTCGTGCTCAAGTTTTGATTGAAGCCTTAATTGTTGAAATGGCAGAAGGTGACGGCGTTAACCTGGGTGTGCAGTGGGGCAACCTAGAAACGGGTGCCATGATTCAGTACAGCAATACCGGTGCATCGATTGGCGGTGTGATGGTGGGTCTAGAAGAAGCAAAAGACTCGACAACAACTAAAGCGGTTTACGATAAGGATAATAATTTCCTACGTAATGAAACCACGACAGAAAAGGGTGACTATTCAACGTTAGCATCTGCTCTTTCTGGCGTTAATGGTGCTGCAATGAGTGTGGTTATGGGCGACTGGACAGCGTTGATCAGTGCGGTAGCAACCGATTCAAACTCAAACATTCTGTCTTCTCCAAGTATTACGGTAATGGATAACGGCGAGGCTTCATTCATTGTGGGTGAAGAGGTGCCCGTTCTAACCGGTTCTACAGCAGGTTCAAGCAACGATAATCCATTCCAAACGGTTGAACGTAAAGAAGTGGGTATTAAGCTAAAAGTCGTGCCGCAAATCAATGAAGGTGACTCGGTTCAACTGCAAATAGAACAAGAAGTATCGAACGTATTAGGGGCAAACGGAGCAGTAGATGTTCGTTTTGCTAAGCGTCAGCTAAATACGTCAGTGATTGTTCAAGATGGTCAAATGCTGGTGTTGGGTGGCCTGATTGATGAGCGCGCATTGGAGAGTGAGTCTAAGGTCCCATTCTTGGGTGATATTCCTGTCCTTGGACACCTGTTCAAATCAACCAGTACTCAGGTTGAGAAAAAGAACCTAATGGTATTCATCAAGCCAACCATTATTCGTGATGGCATGACTGCAGATGGTATCACGCAGCGCAAATACAACTTTATTCGTGCTGAGCAACTGTACAAGGCAGAGCAAGGCTTGAAACTGATGGATAACGATAATATTCCAGTACTTCCTAAGTTTGGCGATAGCATGAATCATCCTGCTGAAATCCAAGCCTTCATCGATCAAATGGAAGCAGAATAATGGCTGAATTGGTAGGGGCGGCACGTACTTATCAGCGCTTGCCGTTTAGCTTTGCGAATCGCTACAAGATGGTGTTGGAATATCAGCACCCGGAGCGCGCGCCGGTGCTTTATTATGTTGAACCTCTGAAATCGGCGGCGATCATTGAAGTGAGCCGTGTTGTGAAAAATGGCTTCACACCACAAGCGATCAGCGCAGACGAATTTGATAAAAAACTGACGGACGCGTATCAGCGTGACTCGTCGGAAGCTCGACAGTTAATGGAAGATATTGGTGCCGACAATGACGACTTTTTCTCGTTAGCGGAAGAGTTGCCACAAGACGAAGACTTGCTTGAATCAGAAGACGACGCACCGATCATCAAGTTAATTAATGCGATGTTGGGTGAGGCGATTAAAGAAGGCGCTTCGGATATTCATATCGAAACCTTCGAAAAGTCACTGTCGATCCGTTTCCGTATTGATGGTGTGCTGCGCGATGTATTAGCACCAAGCCGTAAGTTGGCTCCGCTGTTGGTTTCGCGTGTCAAGGTTATGGCTAAGCTGGATATTGCGGAAAAACGCGTGCCACAAGACGGTCGTATTTCTCTACGTATCGGTGGCCGAGCGGTTGATGTGCGTGTATCTACCATGCCTTCTTCACACGGTGAACGTGTGGTAATGCGTCTGTTGGATAAAAACGCCACTCGTCTAGATCTACACAGTTTGGGTATGACGGCAGAGAACCACGAGAACTTCCGTAAACTTATTCAGCGCCCACACGGTATTATCTTGGTTACCGGTCCTACGGGTTCGGGTAAATCAACGACCTTGTACGCTGGCCTGCAAGAACTCAACAGTAACGAACGCAACATCCTTACCGTTGAAGATCCAATCGAATTTGATATTGATGGTATTGGTCAAACACAGGTAAACCCTAAGGTTGATATGACCTTTGCGCGCGGCTTACGTGCGATTCTTCGTCAAGACCCGGATGTGGTAATGATTGGTGAGATCCGTGATTTAGAGACTGCTGAGATCGCTGTTCAAGCCTCTTTGACGGGTCACTTAGTCATGTCGACTCTTCACACCAATACGGCAATCGGTGCGATCACGCGTCTGCGTGATATGGGCATTGAACCTTTCTTGATCTCTTCTTCTCTGCTGGGTGTTTTGGCTCAGCGCTTGGTTCGTACTCTGTGTAACGACTGTAAAGAACCTTACGAAGCAGATAAAGAACAGAAAAAGCTGTTTGGTATGAAGAAGAAAGAGAGCCTCACACTTTACCATGCAAAAGGTTGTGAAGAGTGTGGCCATAAAGGTTATCGAGGTCGTACCGGTATTCATGAGCTACTGATGATTGACGATTCGGTACAAGAGCTGATTCACAGTGAAGCTGGTGAACAGGCAATTGAGAAAGCGATTCGTGGCACAACCCCAAGTATTCGAGATGATGGCTTGAGCAAAGTTCTGAAAGGGGTAACGTCCTTAGAAGAAGTGATGCGAGTGACTAAGGAAGTCTAGTATGGCGGCATTTGAATACAAAGCGCTGGATGCCAAAGGTAAGAGCAAAAAGGGTTCGATTGAAGCGGATAATGCTCGCCAGGCTCGCCAACGTTTAAAAGAACAAGGTTTAATGCCGGTTGAGATGACCGAAGCTAAGGCGAAAAATGCGAAAGGTACTCAGCCTTCGACCAGCTTTAAGCGTGGTATCAGTACGCCAGATCTTGCGTTGATTACTCGTCAAATATCCACGCTCGTTCAATCAGGTATGCCGCTAGAAGAGTGCTTGAAAGCGGTAGCTGAGCAGTCTGAAAAGCCACGTATTCGAACTATGTTACTGGCAGTCCGATCTAAAGTGACAGAAGGTTATTCGCTAGCGGATAGCTTGTCTGATTATCCACACATCTTCGATGAACTGTTTAGGGCCATGGTTGCGGCGGGTGAGAAGTCTGGTCACTTAGATGCGGTATTGGAGCGACTGGCCGATTACGCAGAAAATCGTCAGAAGATGCGCTCTAAGCTGCTACAAGCGATGATCTACCCTGTGGTTCTGGTGGTGTTTGCGGTGACGATTGTTTCGTTCCTGTTGGCAACCGTGGTACCTAAGATCGTCGAGCCTATTATCCAAATGGGCCAAGAGCTTCCTCAGTCGACACAATTTTTATTGGCATCGAGTGAATTTATCCAGAATTGGGGCATCCAATTACTGTTGTTGATCATTGGTGTGATTGTGTTGATTAAGACCGCGCTAAAAAAGCCGGGTGTTCGCATGAACTGGGATCGCAAACTATTAAGTATTCCGCTGATCGGCAAGATTGCGAAAGGGATCAATACCTCTCGTTTTGCACGAACACTCTCAATTTGTACCTCGAGTGCGATTCCAATCCTTGAAGGGATGAAGGTCGCGGTTGATGTGATGTCGAATCAACATGTGAAACAACAAGTATTACAGGCTTCAGACAGTGTTAGAGAAGGCGCAAGCCTACGTAAAGCGTTGGATCAAACCAAACTCTTTCCACCGATGATGCTGCATATGATTGCCAGTGGTGAGCAGAGTGGTCAGTTGGAACAGATGCTGACAAGAGCGGCAGACAACCAAGACCAAAGCTTTGAGTCGACGGTCAATATCGCGTTAGGCATTTTCACCCCAGCGCTTATCGCGTTGATGGCCGGTTTGGTGCTGTTTATCGTGATGGCGACACTGATGCCGATGCTTGAAATGAACAATTTAATGAGTGGATAACGTACTGCTCATCAGACGTTAGTTTTTGGATTATCGAGAAGAAGGGCATTATTACCTTCAACTCGCTATCTGTAATTTGGAGAAAATAATGAAAAATAAAATGAAAAAACAGTCAGGCTTTACTCTATTGGAAGTGATGGTTGTTGTGGTTATTCTTGGTGTTTTAGCTAGCTTTGTTGTTCCTAACCTTTTGGGTAACAAAGAGAAGGCGGATCAACAGAAAGCCATCACGGATATCGTGGCGCTAGAGAACGCGCTAGATATGTACAAACTGGATAACAGTGTTTACCCAACAACGGATCAAGGCCTTGATGGATTGGTTTCTAAGCCAAGCAGTCCAGAGCCTCGTAACTACCGTGACGGTGGCTACATTAAGCGTCTGCCTAACGACCCATGGGGCAATGAGTATCAATACCTAAGCCCAGGTGATAACGGTACTATCGATATCTTTACGCTTGGTGCTGACGGCCAAGAAGGCGGTGAAGGTATCGCTGCGGATATCGGTAACTGGAACATGCAGGATTTCCAATAAGCTTCGGCTTATTGTTTGATAAGTTATTGAGCTTGATACGTTATTGATGGTAGGACGTAAACAGATGGAGTCTACAAGGTGAAAACTCAGCAAACACAGCCAGGTTTCACCTTGATTGAGATTCTTTTGGTGTTGGTATTACTGTCAGTAACTGCGGTCGCGGTGATCGCGACTATTCCGACCAATAGCAAAGATGTCGCAAAAAAATACGCTCAAAGTTTTTATCAACGAGTTCAATTACTCAATGAAGAGGCTATTTTGAGTGGCTTGGATTTTGGCGTTCGTGTCGATGAAAAGAAATCGACTTACGTTCTGATGGCTCTGAAGTCAGAAGGTTGGCAAGAAGTCGAATTTGAAAAAATCCCCTCTTCAACTGAATTACCGGAAGAACTCGCGTTGTCACTGACTTTAGGTGGTGGCGCATGGGAAGACGATGATCGTTTGTTCAATCCCGGAAGCTTGTTTGATGAAGATATGTTTGCGGATCTTGAAGAGGAAAAAAAGCCCAAGCCACCTCAGATATACATCTTGTCGAGTGCTGAAATGACGCCATTTGTATTATCGTTTTATCCAAATACCGGAGACACCATACAAGATGGTTGGCGTATTCGGGTGTTGGATAATGGTGTGATTCGACTGCTAGAGCCGGGAGAAGAAGATGAAGAGGAGTAACCGTTCTCCTTATCGTTCTCGTGGTATGCCTTTTGGTTCTCGAGGAATGACTCTGCTTGAAGTATTAGTTGCGCTCGCTATCTTCGCTACGGCGGCGATCAGTGTGATTCGTGCTGTCACCCAACACATTAATACCCTCAGTTATTTAGAAGAAAAAACCTTCGCGGCGATGGTTGTTGATAACCAGATGGCCTTAGTCATGCTGCATCCTGAGAAGCTTAAAAAAGCGCAGGGCACGCAAGAGTTAGCGGGAAGAGAGTGGTTCTGGAAGGTGACTCCCATCGATACCAGCGATAATTTATTAAAGGCGTTTGATGTGAGTGCAGCAACCAGTAAGAAAGCGTCTCCAGTGGTCACGGTGCGCAGTTATGTGGTCAATTAAAAGCGTGTCGTTAGCTAAGAGCAAGTCGCCAAGCGAGAGCATGTCCGCCAATAAGCGAGAGCCTCGTAAACAAGGTCTATCTTCAAAAGGGAGAGGCTTTACTTTAATCGAAGTTTTGGTCTCGATTGCCATCTTTTCCACGTTAAGCATGGCGGCTTATCAGGTGGTAAATCAGGTCCAACGAAGCAATGAACTCTCTATTGAGCGCAGTGCTCGTTTAAATCAACTGCAACGCAGTTTAGTCATTTTAGATAATGATTTTCGCCAGATGGCGGTACGACAATTTCGTACCAATGGTGAAGAAGCATCATCTAAGCTGATCCTAATGAAAGAGTATTTACTGGATTCCGACAGTGTTGGCATTATGTTTACTCGCCTTGGTTGGCACAACCCACAGCAGCAGTTCCCTCGCGGAGAAGTCACCAAAGTAGGCTACCGCATAAAAGAGGAAACGCTTGAGCGTGTATGGTGGCGTTACCCCGATACACCTGCCGGCCAACAAGGTGTGATTACTCCTCTGCTTGATGATGTTGAGAACCTGGAGTTCGAGTTTTATGACGGAAGCCGCTGGGGCAAAGAGTGGCAAACCGATAAATCACTGCCTAAAGCGGTGAGACTTAAGCTGACACTGAAAGATTACGGTGAGATAGAACGTGTTTATTTCACACCAAGTGGCGCCTTAGATCAGGTCGATGATTCTGCAAATAGTGACTCTTCAGGCAGTAATGAGGGGAATAATGATTCATCAAACTAATAAGCCTGCACTGACAAGGTCTGCTGTGGGTCGTAAACAGCGTGGTGTCGCGCTGATCATTATTCTGATGCTTTTGGCGATCATGGCAATAATAGCTGGCAGTATGTCGGAGCGTCTGTTTACGCAATTCAAGCGCGTTGGCAATCAACTGAATTACCAACAGGCTTACTGGTATAGCATTGGTGTAGAAGCGCTTGTCCAAGACGGTATTAGGCAAAGTTATAAAGATAGTGATACGGTGAACTTAAGCCAGCCATGGGCGTTAGAAGAGCAGGTATACCCATTGGATTATGGCCAAGTTAAAGGGCGTATCGTTGATGCGCAGGCTTGTTTCAATCTTAATGCGCTCGCTGGGATTACGACGACATCAAGTAACCAAACCCCTTATTTAGTGAAGGTTTGGCAAACCTTGCTGGAAAACCAAGATGTGGAGCCTTATCAGGCTGAGGTTATCGCAAATTCAAGTTGGGAATTTCTGGACTCTGATACTCGAGCCACCTCTTCGACGGGTGTAGAAGACAGCACTTATGAGGCGATGAAGCCAGCTTATTTGGCGGCGAATGGCTTAATAGCGGATGAATCAGAGTTGCGAGCCGTTTATCAGGTCTCTGGTGAGGCAATGGAAAAGGTACATCCATTTATTTGCGCTTTGCCCACTGATGATTTCCGATTAAACGTGAATACCATCTCGGAAAAGCAGGCATCTTTACTGGAAGCAATGTTTGCACCCGGTCTAAGTGAATCGGACGCCAAACAGCTGATAGACAAGCGCCCATTTGATGGCTGGGATTCGGTGGATGCGTTTATGGCTGAGCCTGCTATTGTTGGTGTGAGTGCAGAAGTCAGCAAACAAGCGAAAGCATATTTAACTGTAGATAGCGCCTATTTTGAGCTAGATGCAGAGGTATTAGTTGAGCAGTCTCGTGTACGTATACGAACGCTTTTCTATAGTAGTAATAGAGAAACAGTGACGGTAGTACGCCGTCGTTTTGGAGGAATCCGTGAGCGAGTTTCTGACCGTTCGACTGAGTAGCGAGCCACAAAGCCCAGTGCAGTGGTTGGTTTGGTCGACAAGCCAACAAGAAGTGATAGCAAGTGGTGAGCTGTCTAGCTGGGATCAGCTTGATGAGTTAACGCCTTACGCTGAAAAGCGTAGCTGTATCGCTTTATTGCCGGGAAATGAGTGCTTAATTAAGCGTGTTGAAATTCCGAAAGGTGCTGCTCGCCAGTTCGACTCTATGCTGCCATTTTTGTTAGAAGACGAAGTGGCACAAGATATCGAAGACTTACATCTAACCATTTTAGATAAAGATGCAACGCACGCTACTGTGTGTGGTGTAGATCGCGAGTGGTTAAAACAAGCTTTAGACCAGTTTCGCAAAGCCAATATTATTTTCCGTAAGGTGCTACCAGATACACTAGCCGTGCCTGTTGAAGATCAAGGCATCAGTGCATTGCAAATCGACCAGCATTGGCTATTACGTCAAGGTCACTCTCAACGTCAAGGTAACTATCAAGCCGTATCAATCAGCGAAGCATGGTTAGCGATGTTTTTGCAAAGTGATTGGGTTGTGGCTGACGACGAAGACCAACCTACGACTATCTTCAGCTATACCGCAATGCCGAGCGACGATGTACAGCAGCAAAGCGGTATGGAATGGCAAGCAAAGCCTGCGGAATTGGTGATGTCCTTATTGAGCCAACAAGCGATCACCAGCGGCGTAAATTTACTGACGGGCACCTTTAAAACCAAATCTTCTTTCAGTAAATATTGGCGTGTATGGCAGAAGGTGGCGATTGCTGCTTGCTTGCTGGTGGCCGTGATTGTGACTCAACAAGTGTTGAAGGTGCAGCAATACGAAGCACAGGCACAAGCCTATCGCATGGAGAGTGAGCGTATCTTTAGAGCCGTTCTGCCAGGCAAACAACGAATTCCTACAGTAAGCTACCTTAAGCGTCAGATGAATGATGAAGCTAAGAAATACGGCGGCTCAGGCGATGGTGACTCCTTACTTGGTTGGTTAGCATTGCTGCCAGAAACGTTAGGACAAGTGAAATCGATCGAAGTCGAAAGCATTCGCTATGATGGCAATCGTTCTGAAGTTCGATTACAAGCTAAAAGCGCTGATTTTCAACATTTTGAGACGGCTAAAGTAAAACTTGAAGAGAAGTTTTCCGTTGAACAAGGGCCATTGAACCGTAATGGCGATGCCGTATTTGGCAGTTTTACCCTTAAACCCCGTCAGTAACTGCGCAAGGAGATCAGTGATGAGAAATACAATTGAACCACTCCAAGCGTGGTGGACTTCAATAAGTCAAAGAGAGCAACGATTAGTTGTTGGTTGCTCAATTTTATTGGTAGTAGGTATCATTTATTGGGGGCTAATACAGCCCCTCAGTCAGCGAGCTGAACTGGCACAGAGTCGCATTCAAAGTGAAAAGCAACTACTGGCTTGGGTTACCAATAAAGCCAATGAGGTGGTTGAACTAAGAGGCAATGGTGGCATTAGTGCTAGCCAGCCTCTGAATCAATCCGTGCCCGCATCTATGCGTCGCTTCAAGATTGAATTGATACGAGTGCAACCACGTGGCGAGATGCTGCAAGTGTGGATTAAACCTTTGCCATTTAATCAATTTGTTGATTGGCTGACATACCTGAAAGAAAAGCAGGGTGTTGAGGTTGAGTTTATGGATATTGATCGCTCTGATAGCCTTGGGGTTATTGACGTCAACCGACTACAGTTTAAATGAGGTTAATGTGAAACGCGGTTTATCTTTTAAGTATGGTTTGTTATTTAGCAGCATCTTTATCGTTTTTTTCTCGGTAAGTTTGTTGCTGCACTTGCCGGCTTCTTTTGTTCTTAAACATGCGCCCGTTGTACGTGGTTTAAGCATTGAAGGTGTTGAGGGCACGGTTTGGCAAGGTCGCGCTAACAATATTGCGTGGCAGCGTGTCAATTACGGCTCAGTGCAGTGGGGCTTCCAGTTCTCTAAGCTATTCCAAGCCAAAGCAGAACTTGCGGTTCGCTTTGGACGTAACAGCGACATGAACTTATCTGGTAAAGGGCTTGTCGGGTATAGCATGAGCGGTGCTTACGCGGAAAACTTTGTGGCATCAATGCCAGCTAGTAACGTGATGAAGTATGCGCCTGCTATCCCAGTGCCAGTGTCTATTGCAGGACAAGTTGAACTGACTATCAAACATGCGATTCATGCTCAACCTTGGTGCCAATCGGGTGAAGGTACGCTTGCTTGGTCAGGTGCTGCGGTTGATTCTCCGGTTGGCTCGTTAGATTTTGGCCCTGTGATTGCTGACATCAGTTGTGAAAACAGCACTGTTTCAGCGAAAGGTAATCAGAAAAGTGCTCAAGTTGATAGTGAGTTTTCTGCGAGCGTAACGCCAAATCAAAGCTACACCTCGGCTGCATGGTTTAAGCCGGGCGCTGAATTCCCACCTGCGATGCAGAGTCAGCTTAAGTGGTTGGGCAACCCTGACAGCCAAGGTAAATACCAATTTACTTATCAAGGCCGTTTTTAGCTAAATAGCTAAGGGTTACTAAACGACGAAATATAAAAAAAATGGGCACCTCACTGAGGTGCCCATTTTATTTGTTCTGAGAATCTAGAGGATATCTGACGGTTAAGGAGAGCAAACAAGCCTAGTCTTTACCTTGTAAGATTTCTGCCCACGGTAAGTCTGCATCACCAAGCACAATGAAGTTCGGGTTCTCAAGCGTCTCTCTTTCATTGTACGAAAGCGGCTCTAACTGGGTACTTAAGATTCGTCCGCCAGCTTCTTCAACAATGCACTGGGTTGCTGCGGTATCCCACTCTCCGGTTGGTCCAATACGTAGATAACAGTCCACAGCACCTTCTGCGACTAAACATGCCTTAAGCGCAGCAGAGCCAAGAGGAACTAAGTCGTAGTTCCAAGCAGAGCTCATACGATTAGTGATTCGATTGATGTCTTGGCGGCGACTGATTGCCATCGCGATCGATTGGTTTGGCAGCTCGTGACGATGCGTTTTGATTTTAACGCTGTCATTAAGGTCTGGAATTTTCCATGCACCTTTACCACTGTAAGCGTAATAACTCACACCTGAAACCGGTGCGTATACGACGCCCATTACTGGCTTGTTGTGTTCGATTAGGGCAATGATTGTCGCGAAATCGCCACTTCTTGCAATGAACTCCTGCGTACCATCCAGCGGATCAACCAACCAGTAGCGATCCCATTGAGAACGTTGTTCTAGGCTGATATCAGCGGCTTCTTCCGATAACACCGGAATATCAGGTGTCAGTTCGCTAAGTTTTTTCGAGATCAGTTTATGAGCGGCGAGATCAGCACTAGTGACGGGCGTATCATCACTCTTGGTAAACTCTTCGTAATCTTTTTTCTCGTAGATCTCTAAGATCAGTTGCCCAGCAGAGCGAGCAATCTCAATGACAGAGGGCAGCAGGTGAGACAAATCTTTTGTTATTGGCATAAATATTCTCTTACTCTTCGAGTGATTCTGACTGTTTTAATTATTGTTTAACACGCGAAGGGCTAATAGTAGGGCGGTAATACTGCGAGCCTCACAGAAGTCGAGATGCGTTAACAGTTCTTCGGCTTGAGTAAGTGGCCAGCGCACAATGTCTAGTGGCTCTGGTTCATCACCTTCTAGTTTCTCTGGGTAGAGCTCTTCTGCGATAAACAGCGTCATCTTGCTAGAGAAATAAGAGGGTGCAAGGATCACTTCTTTTAGAGGAGTAAGCTTGTTGGCACCAAAGCCAATCTCTTCTTTTAGTTCACGAACGGCGGCTTCATTTGGTTGTTCGCCTGGATCAATTAGACCTTTTGGGAAGCCGAGTTCATAGCGCTCTGTACCCGCAGCGTATTCACGCACTAACAGAATATCGCCTTGTTCAGTAATCGGAACCATCATGACTGCGTTTCGGCCGCTGGGCTTCATACGTTCGTAAGTGCGCTCTTCACCGTTTGAAAAGCGTAAATCGAGAGACTCGATAGAGAACAGTTTTGATTGAGCGACAGTTTGCTGAGCCAAAATTTCTGGTTTGGTCCTTTTTGTCATTGCGCTCACTCCTTAACTCATTGGAATTCTTTCTTATAAAGTCATTCTAATATAGGGGAAATGACGGTGAGTTCCTAGATCCGAGCTTTCATATCCTAGAATTATTGGAGCAGGAACCGATTGCGATCACTTGAATACCTTACTGCAAATGGTAACGCCTCACTATTGTTGGCATTGAACGGGAAATATACTGTTGAGGAGTGCTTCTGCTGTTTTAAACACAAAAAAAGGTTGATGCTTGCGCATCAACCTTTTGATTGAATCTTTAACTATCTACTGGCTAAGACTATATGAGCACTTAGTTGTAAAGTGCTTAGTAGTAAGAGTGTTCACCGCGATCGTGTTCAGTTGCATCACGAACGGCTGTCAATTCACCTTCGAATTGTTGAAGAAGTTCTTTCTCGATGCCTTCTTTTAGCGTTACATCAACCATAGAACAACCGTTACAACCACCGCCGAATGCAACGATAGCAGCACCTTCTTCAGTGATCTCTACTAGGCTAACGTGACCGCCGTGGCCAGCAAGCTGTGGGTTCACTTGGGTTTGGATTGCATACTCAACACGCTCTATCAGAGTTGCGTCGTCTGATACTTTACGCATTTTTGCGTTTGGTGCTTTAAGTGTTAGTTGAGAGCCCATTTTGTCAGTCACGAAGTCAATCTCAGCTTCGTCTAGGAACGGCAGGCTTAACTCATCTACGTATGCAGAGAATGCTTCGAAAGACAGTTTTGTATCAGACGCTTCGATAGCATCTGTTGGGCAATAAGAAACACCACACTCAGCGTTTTGTGTGCCTGGGTTTACCACGAACACACGAATGTTTGTACCTTCAGGCTGCTGTGACAGCAGATTGGCAAAGTGAGTTTGAGCTGTTTCTGTAATAGTAATATTTGACACGACGAATACCTGAGTAGATTTGTAGGTTATTAGCGCCATTCTACTCCTGTCAGACTTGTAATTCAGCCCTTTTTTGTTGGATTGCTGTACAAGTAGCGATTCACAGCTTCTATCCAGAGGGCTCAGGAGTGCGGCAGATGCAGTAAATATCAATCCTTTTCACACCTACTTCAAGTAGTAATTGGCATAATTGATACACAGTACTGCCGGTGGTTACAACATCATCAATTATCGCGACGTGAGAGGGGATATTTCCATGAAAGTCTTGTTTTCTAAGCGTAAAAGCACTCTTTAGATTGTGTAATCGCGCGGATTTAGTTAGCCCTTGCTGAGAAGCTGTTGAGCGAATTCGACGGAACAGCACCTCATCTTTAACGCCAAGTTCTTGAGCTGTGTAATTAGCGAGCAGCTGACTTTGATTAAAGCCACGATGAATATATCGACGCCAATGCAGAGGGACACTGGTGATCATCGAAGCAGGATGTTCGATACGTGAAGCTAATAGCTTTGACAGATCGCGTGCAAACCAAAACTTATCGGCGTACTTCATTTGCTGAATGTAACGTGCTGTTGGAAAGGTGTAGTCCCCAACACAATAGAGACGATGCCAAGGTGGAGGCTGTGATAAACATTGCCCGCACTGCTCTACTGTGAGCAGCGTTTTTAAACCACATCGTTGGCAGCGAGGAACTGGATCAAAGAGTTTGAGACAATAATTACACCATCTAGGGTGAGTATCGCTGTGCGACTTATCTAGCTTACACAGGTCGCATTGAGGTGTGACAAGACGTGGTGTGTGTTTTTGTAGCCAATCGGATAACATAGCTCGTGATGCTTTTGGGTTATGGTGTTCCTTTTACTCACAATACTGAAAAGCGCGGATTATCGCTGATGGAAAAAGTAGGGAATATCGAGAATGAGTGACACGTTATATTGGCATGTTTCTGGGCAAGGGCCTGATTTAGTGTTGGTTCACGGCTGGGGAATGAACGGTGCGGTATGGCAACAAACCGTTGATGCGTTAGAAGCTGATTTTCGAGTGCATGTTGTTGACCTTCCTGGGTATGGACACAGCGCGCATTGCCACGCTCAAGATCTTGAAGAGATAGCTCAGCAACTGTTGGCCGAAGCTCCAAAGCAGGCTATTTGGGTCGGTTGGTCACTGGGTGGCTTGGTCGCAACACACATGGCTTTGCATCACTCAGACTACGTAAGCAAATTGGTGACTGTTGCCAGTTCTCCTAAATTCGCCGCTGCAAAAGAACCCGTGTTATGGCGAGGCATTCAGCCAAACGTATTAAGCGCATTTACCGAACAGCTGGTTGAAGATTTCCAAACCACTATCGAACGCTTTATGGCACTGCAAGCCATGGGCAGCCCTTCTGCAAGGCAAGATGTAAAACAACTCAAGCAAGCGGTACTGTCTCGTCCGCTTCCGAATCCTGATTCTTTATTGGCCGGCTTAAAGATGCTGTCTGATGTTGACTTGCGTGAACAACTGCCGGAGATTTCAGTGCCTATGCTGCGTTTATACGGGCGACTGGATGGATTGGTGCCAATCAAGGTAGCAAAAGATCTGGGTAGAGCGCTGCCTCATACCGAGCAATATATATTCACGCAGTCTTCACATGCGCCGTTTATGACAGAAGCCGATGCCTTTTGCAGTGAACTAGTTAGCTTCGCGCAAAAATAATCACTAAATTTATTGCCGGATTGGTCGATATATAACCTAATACTAATCACAGTAAGTAAGTGTTCGAAAATAGCGTAGGAAAAAGGCTTGAAAACAAGGCTGCTTTTTTTTTGACAAGTAGTTTTGATAAGTAGTTATTCTACAGTCAAAAATTCTAACGCCGTTATCGAGCATTTTAACAAGCTAGGATGAGCAGTTATTTACTACGATTGGTATAACACCAAGGCATTGCATGATACTCAGACCTAACTCTCTCATGAGTTGATTGCGGTAAGTTGGGCTATGCCTGTTGTGCTGACTCAGTACGACAGTGTTATGGCAACAGTGATGGGCGATTCTTGAGGAGAGTTCGCGATGATTGTGTCACCTGCAACTGCAGTAAGTGTGCCACTAATCGCCCCGTCCGTTAATGTGCAAACAGAGCAAGTTGCGCGTGATAATAGAGTCCGAGAACCTGTTGCTCCCGCAGTAGCATTGGCGAGAACCAATGCAGAGCGTAAGGTAAAATCAGACGATAAACGAAGGCAGCAGTCGGCTTGGGATCCTTCAGACCATCCAGGTTATGAAATGGAGAACGAGTCAGAGGCCAATTCGGTTAGCCATGAAAAGCCACAAGATCCTTTTGACAGGCTGTTCAGCTTATTGGCTCTGAGAACATACAGTGCTGATCAAGGAAAGGGCTATACCATGCGTTTCCGCCTGCCAAAGCATGTTTTAGATGCGGCGATTCAGGAGGGACAGATGGAGAAACGACGTAAGGTCATAAAATATCATTATGGTCATGCTGTTGCGCCTCATGCTCCGTCAGAGATGTTAGTCGTATTATAGTTATACTCTTCATACTTGAAGCTGCAGCGTTGTTAACTGCGTAAGTTCACCCTAATCACATAGAACCTCTATGCTCATAGGGATGAACTTACTTGTTGCCTAGCTGCAACTCCAATTATTTTGAGTATAAGCACGAAGAATACAACCAAGCTTCGATGTCTTTTTTGAACACATAATAAAAAAACCTGCATACCCTAAGGGATGCAGGTTTTCTGTTTTAAGCACATCCGTTTTGCAGACGAGCTAACGGATTACTTTTTCGCTTTAGCGAAGGCAGCTGCGAAAGCACCGCCCATCGCAGCGTTTTGTTGCGGCTCCTCACGACGGCGCTGTCCACCTTGTGAGTTTTGATTTGGTCGGCTTTGCGTACGAGGTGCACTTGAACGTTGTGCGCGGTTATCTTGTCCAGGCTCATCTTTCATGCGCATGCTTAGTGCAATACGTTTACGCTGAACATCCACTTCCATCACCTTCACTTTCACGATATCACCCGCTTTCACCACTTCTCGTGGGTCAGAGACAAAGCGATCGGTCAGTGCTGAAATGTGTACCAAGCCGTCTTGGTGAACACCAATATCTACGAACGCACCGAAGTTAGCCACGTTTGAAACCACGCCTTCTAAGATCATACCGGGTTCTAAGTCAGACATGCTATTTACGCCATCGGCGAACGTTGCCGTCTTGAACTCAGGACGAGGATCTCGACCCGGTTTATCCAGCTCTTTGATGATGTCGGTTACTGTCGGTACACCAAAATTTTCATTCGTGTAATCAACCGCATGTAAGCCACGTAAGAAGTCTGTGTTACCTACCAGAGATTTGATGTCTTTATGGTTTTTCTCGGCGATGGTTTTCACCAATGGGTAAGCTTCTGGGTGAACCGATGATGCATCTAGCGGGTTCTTACCATCCATGATACGCAGGAAGCCAGCACACTGTTCAAAGGCTTTTGGCCCTAAACGAGCGACTTTTTTCAAGGTAGTACGCGCTTCGAAACGACCATTCTCATCACGGAAGTCGACGATGTTTTGAGCGATGGTGCTAGAAAGACCAGCTACGCGGGTTAGAAGCGCAGCAGAAGCGGTATTCACATCAACACCAACCGCGTTTACACAGTCTTCGACAATCGCATCTAGGCGCTTAGCGAGCATAGTTTGGCTAACGTCGTGTTGGTATTGGCCCACACCGATCGATTTAGGGTCTATCTTCACTAGTTCTGCCAGTGGATCTTGTAGACGACGCGCAATAGACACCGCACCACGAATCGAGACATCCATATTCGGGAATTCTTTTGCCGCTAGCTCAGAAGCAGAATAAATCGATGCGCCCGCTTCGCTAACAATGATTTTCTGCGCTGTTAGGTTGCCACGCTTAATCACATCAGCCACAAAGCTGTCTGTTTCGCGCGAAGCCGTACCATTACCAATCGCAATCAAATCAACATTGTATTGGCGAACCATCTGCTCAACCACGTGCGCAGATTTGTCGTATTGCTTCTGTGGTGGGTGAGGGTAAATGGTCTCTGTTGCCAGAACCTTACCGGTTGAATCTACAACGGCGATTTTTGAACCGGTACGTAAACCCGGATCCAAGCCTAAAGTTGCTCGAGGGCCAGCAGGCGCAGCCATCAACAAGTCTTTAAGGTTGGTTGCGAACACCTCAATCGCTTCGATTTCACCGCGTTCTTTCATCGCGCCCATCAACTCAGTTTCCATGTGCATAGAAACCTTGATACGCCATGCCCAGCTAATCACTTGCTTACGCCATACATCTGCAGGTGCGCTGCTTAGGGTAATACCGTAGTGATCAGAGATGATGTTTTCGCAGTATGAACCGCGTACACCTTCTTCTTGTTCAGGATCAGCATTCATTGCCAACGTTAAGAAGCCTTCATTACGGCCGCGCAACATGGCAAGGGCACGGTGAGAAGGCACTTTGTTTAGCGTTTCGTTGTGTTCGAAGTAGTCTTTGAACTTTTCGCCAGCTTGCTCTTTACCTGCCACGACACGTGAAACGAGCTCAGAGTTGCGTGTTAGATGTTGGCGAATCTTTTCAAGTAGGTTTGCGTCTTCTGCAATACGCTCCATCACGATTGCACGTGCCCCATCGAGTGCGGCTTTAGTATCAGCAATGCCTTTATCGCTGCTGATGAAGTTAGCTGCTTCGGTTTCAGGATCGTGCTGTGGTTCATTCCAAAGTGTATCGGCAAGTGGCTCTAAGCCTGCTTCGATTGCGATTTGACCTTTGGTACGACGCTTTGGTTTGTATGGCAGGTATAAATCTTCAAGGCGCGTCTTGCTGTCGGCTTGAGTGATATCACGCTCCAGTTCTGGCGTGAGCTTGCCTTGGTCTTGAATCGATTTCAGGATAGTTTGGCGACGATCGTCTAGTTCGCGAAGGTATGAAAGGCGACTATCAAGGTTGCGTAGTTGGGTATCGTCTAAGCCACCCGTGACTTCTTTACGGTAGCGGGCAATAAAGGGAACGGTATTACCGTCGTCAATTAGGTTTACTGCGGCGGTGACTTGCTCTGAACGAACATTCAGTTCTTCAGCAATCAGTCGACAGATAGCTTGGCTCATCCGATGAATCTCTTATTTAATATCATGACAAATACATGGGGGTGAGCGTACGCTTTTTCTAGCTTTGACTGTGTAATTATCCTGTCAGAAGTCCAATTTCCGTTTCTGATACCCACTTTGTGCGAGATCTCTCACACGTGGTGTGCGACTAAGTCACTTTAAATCGATGAAATCGTCTTAAAATAAATCTAAGTTACTGATTTTATTTGTTTGTGTGTTTGTGGGTGTATTTCTCACCTGAAATGTTTTTTGGGACTGTCTAGGAAAGTCGCCCAAATACCGTAATATTTAACTTGTCGACAGGGAGTTGGCAGGAACAGGAAAAAGCCTAATGGACTAGGTATCTTCAGGATGAAGATTTGATTACTTAGGATTAGTGGTCAGCAAGGATGTGATAATCTCTGGATGAGATTCGCCAGTCAGGATGACAGGCTAGAATGGACACCGCTAGGATGGCGATGAACAAAAAGGAAATTGGTTAAAGGATTTAGCCACTATCAAGGAAAGATGCAGGGAGCACCTTATCTCGAAGAGATAAACAGTAGCCGGATTGCTGCGATAGAGACTTAACCCCGTCAGGCGAAAGCCTAGCGGGGTTTTCTTTTATCTGGTGTTTGAGTTTGCTTGAACCCTCAGCTCATCGCTAAGTGTTTATTAGGTTTGATTATTCGTCGTCTGCGTAGCGAATAGAGTTAATGAACCACTCTTTGTCGCCTTCCGGTGTGGTTACCGTAAACTCGTCATCCACTTCTTTCTTGAGCAGAGCTCTAGCCATGGGTGAATCTATAGAGATATAGCCTTTAGCATCGCCGTAGATCTCTTCAGGACCTACAATGCGAAACTTCTTAATTTCCCCATCATCATTCTCAATCTCGACCCAAGCACCGAAAAATACCTTACCTTCTTGTTGTGGCGAGTAATCCACGATAGTGACATCTGGTAGGAATTTGCGTAGGAAACGCACTCGGCGATCAATCTGACGAAGCAAACGCTTATTGAAGGTGTAATCTGCGTTTTCTGAACGATCTCCAAGGCTTGCAGCCCAAGTGACTATCTTGGTGATTTCAGGACGCTTCTCGTGCCATAAGTGGTCATGTTCTGCTTTGAGCTTGTTATAACCTTCGCGGGTGATAAGTTTGGTTTTCATAAATCTGACTTAATGAAATGATGATCTAAGATAGAATATATAGAAAGGCAACATACGTTAACAATTATTTAGGCGACTTTTCCCTCAATAATGTTACATTTTTAATGTCTTATACCAATATACAATTTACCAAGAATGCTTAACCTTAGGTTTAAGCTTTAATAGGTGGAACCATTACATGCAAGAAAACTACAAAATTTTAGTGGTCGATGACGATGCTCGTTTACGTGCACTGCTAGAACGCTATCTGTCAGAGCAAGGCTTTCAAGTGCGTAGCGTGGCAAACAGTGAGCAGATGGACCGCCTGTTAACCCGTGAAAACTTTCACTTGATGGTATTGGATTTAATGTTGCCGGGCGAAGACGGTCTTTCGATCTGCCGTCGTCTAAGAAACGCAAACAACTCGCTACCAATTCTGATGCTGACCGCAAAGGGTGACGAAGTGGATCGCATTGTGGGTTTGGAAGTGGGTGCTGATGATTACCTGCCAAAACCATTTAACCCGCGTGAACTGCTTGCTCGTATCAAAGCGGTAATGCGTCGCCAAGTGATTGAAGCACCGGGCGCGCCAAGCACAGAAGAGTCTGTGGTTGAGTTTGGTGAGTTCCGCCTAAACCTAGGTACACGTGAAATGTTCCGCGGTGAAGAGCCTATGCCTCTTACCTCTGGTGAATTTGCGGTTCTTAAGTCACTGGTCACTAACGCTCGTGAGCCAATGTCTCGCGATAAGCTGATGAACATGGCGCGTGGCCGTGAGTATTCAGCGATGGAACGTTCTATCGATGTTCAGATTTCGCGTTTGCGTCGTCTAGTAGAAGAAGATCCAAGTAAACCTCGTTATATCCAAACGGTGTGGGGCTTGGGTTATGTATTCGTTCCAGATGGCAAAGCTGTGTAATCTAGCTTTGCTCGTTCTGTGATTCAGAATTCTTTATTTACGGGTCATCTCATTAATATGCGATGGCCCGTTTTGTATTCAGCACAATGAGAGATACCAATCGTAGTAAATAACTGCTCATCCTAGCTTGTTAAAACGCTCGATAACTTCGTTAGAAATTTTGATTGTAGAATAACTACTTATCAAAAATTGCTGCCTTGTTCTCAAGCTTTTTTCCGGCGCTATTTATGATCATTTACTTACTGTGATTGGTATTACAGCTATAGTTCCCACTATATCCCTTTATCATCCCTCACTTTAGGTCTCCTATGCGCATACGTAGCTCCTTTACTCAGTCGATAGTGCTCTTCTTAACCCTGTTGGTTGCCAGCCAAATTTTTTCGTATTACGCGGTGTTCAATTATGCATTGATGCCGAGTTTACAGCAGTTTAATAAGATTTTGGCTCACGAACTAAACTTAGTATTGGACCAAGGCAGTGATATCGAGATTGATGCGCCACTGCGTCAGCGTGTACTTGAGCAGCTCGGGGTTACGGTTCATGCCAAGGACAGTGAAGCGTCGGGCGAGTACTATCATGCGGTCGCGATTGACCTGATGAGTGAGGAGATGACCAAAGAGCTCGGCTCTGAGACCGAAGTGCGATTGGTTTTGGGCAAAGAAAGTTACGTGTTGTGGATGGACATTGCGCAGTTGCCTAACTCCTTGATTCGTATTCCCCTGTCTGAACTGCAAGAAGAAGACTTTGCGCCTCTATTTCGTAACAGCCTGATCATGGCGTTGTTGATTGTTGCTGGTGGGTGGCTGTTTATCCGCTTGCAAAATCGGCCGTTGATAGCCCTAGAGAAAGCCGCGCAAGGTGTTGGGCGTGGTGATATTCCACCGCCACTTCCAGTGCAAGGGGCGCAAGAGATTCGCTCGGTAACTCGAGCCTTTAATCAGATGTCGAAAGGCATTCAAGAACTCGAAGAAGATAGAGCCCTGCTGATGGCGGGTATCAGCCATGATCTGCGTACACCACTCACGCGTATTCGCTTGGCGACTGAGATGATGTCGCCAGAAGACAGTTATCTAGCGGAAGGGATCATCAGTGATACTGAAGAGTGTAATGAGATCATCAGTCAGTTTATGGATTACCTAAAGCCTGTTGACCGAGACTCATTCCAGGCGGTATTTGTCGATGATATTGCGCGCGAGGTCTCTAGCTCTGAAGGAGGCTATGAGGTTCAGATTGAAACCGATATTCCAGAAACCATGAAACCTGCGTTGGGTAACCCGATCGCGATGAAGCGTGCGGTGAGTAATTTGGTGGTAAATGCGCTGCGCTACGGTAATGGCTGGGTCAAAGTATCGACTGGCATGACAGCAGATAACAAACTGGCTTGGGTAACGGTAGAAGATAATGGTCCGGGTATTCCACAAGACCAGATCGGGAAGCTGTTTGAACCGTTTACTCGTGGTGACACGGCTCGTGGTAGTGAAGGGACAGGTTTAGGCTTGGCGATCGTGAAACGTATTGTCAGCCAACACCAAGGTGCAGTGGTGGTGAATAACCGCAGTGAAGGTGGCTTGAAGGCGCAGATCAGTTTCCCTGTGAAACCTTAGGCTATACGCACGAAAAAGGCTTCCTTGTAGAAGCCTTTTTACGTTTTAAGCAAGATATGAGGGCGAATTACGCCTTAGAATACACATCGCGTTCACCCAGCCAGCGGTTGATGATCGCCTTGGCGTTGTCTGGGTAGCTATCGTGAATATGACGCGCGATACGCTGCACTTCAGGTATCAAACGTTGGTCACGGACTAAGTCGGCAATTTTGAAATCAGCCAAGCCTGTTTGTTTGGTACCAAGTAGTTCACCGGGGCCACGAATCTCTAAATCACGCTGAGCAATAACAAAGCCATCGTTACTTTCACGAAGTACCCCTAAGCGCTTCTGAGCGGTTTTAGATAGTGGGGAGTGGTACAACAGTACACAATGGCTTGCGACCGAACCTCGGCCAACACGGCCACGCAGTTGGTGCAGTTGCGCTAGACCAAGACGCTCTGGGTTCTCGATGATCATTAAGCTCGAATTCGGTACATCTACACCTACTTCAATCACGGTTGTAGCAACCAACAGGTGCAGTTTATTCTCTTTGAATTCCTGCATCACCGCTTGTTTCTCTGCGGGTTTCATTCGGCCATGAACCAAACCAATTTTTACGTCGGGCAGTTTGCGTTGCAGCTCTTCTGCCGTATCCGCTGCAGCTTGAGCTTCCAGTACTTCTGATTCATCAATCAACGTACACACCCAGTAAGCTTGTTTGCCTTCATTGAGACACGCATTTTTCACACGTTCAACAATGTCATCGCGCTTGGTATCAGGAATCGCGACGGTTTGAATTGGGGTTCGCCCCGGTGGTAACTCATCAATAATAGAAGTTTCAAGATCGGCATAGGCCGTCATTGCTAACGTTCGTGGGATTGGGGTCGCGGTCATCACCAGTTGGTGAGGGTAATAACCTTGCTTCGCGCCTTTTTCACGCAGCTCTAATCGCTGGTGGACACCAAATCGGTGCTGCTCATCGATGATCACTAAGCCAAGGTTTTTGAATTCGACATGCTCTTGAAATAGCGCATGAGTTCCCACCACCATTTGTGCTTCGCCGCTGGCAATACGTGTTAGTTCAGTTTCACGAGCCTTACCTTTGAGCTTACCTGCTAGCCATCCAACTTGAATACCCATTGCCTCAAACCAGTTGGCAAAGTTAATCGCGTGTTGTTCTGCGAGTAGTTCAGTTGGTGCCATCAGTGCTACTTGTTGACCGTGTTCGAGTGCGCGAACCGCCGCGAGTGCAGCGACTAAGGTTTTACCAGAGCCCACATCACCTTGCACTAAACGCATCATAGGGTGCGGCTTTTCCAAGTCAGCTTCGATCTCTTTGGTCACTCGTGCTTGGGCATTGGTTGGTGAAAACGGCAGCTGAGCCAGTAGCTTATCTTTAAGAGTGTTTACTGGAGGAAAAGGCATTGCCTTGTCTTGCTGCCCTTTGCTACGAACAGACAACATAGACAGGTTTTGAGCCAGTAACTCTTCCATAATTAGGCGCAGTTGCGCAGGGTGCTTGCCTTCATCAAACAGCTCTAGGTCAATTCCCGGAGGTGGTCTGTGAATGGTATGCAGTGCTTGTGCGAGGGTAATTTGGTGGTCGTATAAACCTGATGGGAGAAGCTCGTTAACCGCGGCCTTGTCGATCAGCTCTAAGGCTTGGTCAGTGAGGTTACGCAGCGTGACTTGTCTTAGCCCTTCAGTGGTTGGATACACTGGAGTCAGGTTGGCTTCAACGTCTGGTTGTTGCCTAGGAGCAAAGAATTTGTAGTCAGGGTGAACAATCTCAAGCCCCATATTGCCGCGCTTGATCTCACCATAAGCATGCACTTGTTTGCCTTCGGCAAAGTTATTCTTCATTCCTGCAGTAAAGTTGAAAAAGCGCAGAGTAATCGTGCCGTTACCATCGCTGATCTTTACTGCGAGCATCTTACGTTTACCGAAAATGGTATCAACATGCATCACCTTGCCTTGCACAGCAGCCCACAGTCCGGCATGCAGCTTTACGATGGGATAGATACGAGTTCTATCTTCATAGCGCAAAGGCAGATGAAATAGCAGGTCTTGTACATTGTTAAGCCCAACCTTTTCCAGTTTCTCTGCGACTTTTGCGCCGACTCCAGATAAAGAGTTGAGAGGGATAGCAGATAAAAGCTGTGACATAACAAGGCTCATAAACGTAAGAGAGATAATCTATTCAAGCATTTTACTGGATTTTTGTACAGGCAGGAATGGAGTCAGATAAATTCGAGGATTCAGTTATAAAAAATCCCCTTAAACGATAAAGCATTAAGGGGATTTCAATTCTTAGCAAAGTTGCCAATAAGTTCGAACGTTAGTTCTTACGACGTCTTACTTTGAGCGCGTGTGGCATCACACGTAGCTTCTTCATAATGCTCGCTAAATGAACACGATCTTTCGTGGTCAACAAGATAGTCACTGTGTACAAGCGTCCGTCACGTTCTTCGGTTGAGATACCGTGAATGTTCGAGCCTGTTTTCGAGATAACGTTAGTTAGCTCAGCCAGCGCACCTTGATGGTTCTGCAATTCGACCTGAAGTTCTGCTGTGAACTCTTGGTTGTAATCGTCAGACCATTCAACCGCCATGTATTTATCCGGTTCTTTCTGGTAACCACGAACGTTTGGACACGTTTCACGGTGCACCACAAGACCACGACCTGGAGATACATGAGCAATAATGTGATCATCTGGAATCGGGTGACAACAGTTGGCGAACGTCAGTAATAGGCCTTCAGCACCACGGATAGGTAATTTCTTCCTAGACGTATCGCTGTTGTTTACCACTTCAGTTAGTTCATCAGCATCGCCCAATAAACGACGAGCAATAACGATACTCATCAGCTCACCAAGACCAATCGATGCTAGCAAGTCCTCAATGTTATCGAGACGTAGATCAGACAATACATGTTCGATATTCTCTTGACCGACATCGGCAATAGAGTGTTCACCAAGTGCATGGTTCAGTAGGCGACGGCCAAGGGTAATCGACTCTTCACGACGCATCGTTTTCAGAACCTGACGGATCTTCGTACGCGCACGTGAGGTCACTACATAGTTGAGCCATGCTGCGTTCGGACGTGCGCCCGGAGCACTGATGATCTCAATAGTTTGGCCATTCTTCAGCGATTTGCTGAGTGGGTAAGGGTTCATGTCTACACGAGCACCGACACACATGTTGCCGACGTCGGTATGTACCGCGTAAGCAAAATCGACTGCTGTTGCGCCTGCTGGAAGTTCGACAATGCGACCTTTCGGCGTGAATACGAAGATCTCATCTGGGAACAGATCAGATTTAACATTTTCAATGAATTCGAATGAGTTACCTGCGCTTTGTTGCAGCTCAAGTAAGCTCTGCATCCAACGTTGTGCTTTAACCTGTGCGGTTGTCCCGTTGCTACTGCGTGAGCCATTGCCTTTGTAAGACCAGTGCGCCGCGACACCTTTATCTGCCATCTGCTCCATATCTTCAGTTCGGATCTGGACCTCAACTGGCACCCCGTGAGGGCCGATCATTGACGTGTGCAGAGATTGGTAGCCGTTGGCTTTCGGTACTGCAATGTAGTCTTTCATGCGGCCAGGACGAGGCTTGTACAGGCTGTGGGCCTGACCAAGTACGCGATAGCAAGTATCTGGTGTATCAACCACCACGCGGAAAGCGTAGATGTCCATAATGGTGTGGAAGCGCTGCTCTTTGGTTTTCATCTTGTTATAGATGGAGAACAGGTTCTTTTCACGACCAAGTACGCGAGCAGGTAAACCGACTTCTTCAAGGCGGCCTTCGATTTCGCTATGGATACGTTGGATCATCTCCTTACGGTTACCACGCGCAGCTTTCACTACGTTTTTCAGGACGCGATAACGGTTAGGATAAAGGGCTTCGAAGCCCAGTTCTTCTAGTTCTGTCTTGATGTTATGAATACCAAGACGATGAGCTAGCGGAGAATAAATCTCTAGGGTTTCACGAGCAATACGACGCTTCTTATCAGGACGAAGTGCCCCAAGCGTACGCATGTTGTGAGTACGGTCAGCTAATTTGATCAAGATAACGCGGATGTCTTGCACCATCGCGAGAACCATCTTACGGAAGTTCTCTGCTTGCGCTTCTTTGCGATCACGAAATTTAAGCTTATCCAGCTTAGATACACCATCAACCAGTTCAGCAACGGTATTGCCGAATTGAGCTTCTAGTTCCTCTTTTGTAACTTCAGTGTCTTCAATTACATCGTGGAGTAGGGCTGCTTGCAGAGTTTCTATATCCAGACGCATTTCTGCCAGGATTCTTGAAACAGCTACAGGGTGAATAATGTATGGTTCACCCGTTGAACGGGTTTGCCCTTCATGGGCGTCTCTCGCTACCACATAAGATTGACGCAGAGCCTCAACTTGAGGCTCTGTTAGGTATTCTTGGGCAACGTCTTTGAGGCTATCGAATAGATACAAATTAAAGGCCCGGAAGGTTAATTAGTTCGAATGACGTTGATTCTATCAGCGAGTGTGAGCGATGCTGCTTACTGCTGCAAGCTCAGCCGCTTCTTGCTCTTGTTGCTCTTGACGCTCACGAGCATCTAGTACGTCTTTAGTGATAAGACCTTCTTCGATTTCGCGAAGAGCGATAACCGTTGGCTTATCGTTTTCTTCAGGCACTAGTGAATCTTTGCCGCCAGTTTGCATTTGACGTGCGCGGCGAGCCGCAATAAGAACTAGGTCGAAACGGTTGCCAACTTTTTCAACAGCGTCTTGAACAGTTACGCGTGCCATGAGGACTCCAAATAGTAATTAACTAATAAATTTTTGATGACGAGAAAGTATACAAGTTTAACTAGAGACTTTCTAGTTCACCGTATACTTATCTCAATGGAAAATCTAGGGGATCTAGATTATTCCGCCAATAAAGCAGTAAGCATGCCGCTGTATTTCGCTGCTTGCTTATCTTCTTTTAAGCGCTCCGCACGAATGATAGCTCTGAAGTCCATTAGGGCTGCATCAAAGTCATCATTCACGATCACATAATCGTATTCTGCATAGTGAGAAATTTCTGATTTTGCTTCGCTCATGCGTTTTGCAATAACTTCGTCGCTGTCTTGGCCGCGAACATTTAAACGACGCTCTAGCTCACCATTTGATGGTGGAAGAATGAAGACACTCTTCGCTTGAGGCATTTGTTCACGGATTTGACGAGCACCTTGCCAGTCGATATCTAGGAATACATCGATACCGCGGTCTAGGTTTTCTTCAATCCAAACGCGTGAAGTACCGTAGTAGTTGCCGAAAACTTCAGCGTACTCTAGGAATTCACCTTTATTAATAAGGTCTTCAAAATGATGCTTCTCTACGAAGTGGTAGTGAACACCATTTTCTTCACCAGGGCGCATACCGCGAGTGGTGTGTGAAACAGATACCTTCATTGCGTAGGTTGGATTGGTTTCTAGCATTGCTGAGATCAAGCTCGACTTACCTGCGCCACTAGGTGCAGATACGATGTAAAGAGTACCTTTGCCCATCTGTATATTTCCACTGTTGGTTGGATTGAGTGAGGGCGATAAACCGACACTATAAAAGATAGCACTGACTCTAATTTTTGTTCCGATGGTTGCATCTAAAAAGGGATAACAAGTAAAACTAATAGAGACAACTGGTGAAAATTAGGTCAGAAAAATGGAGGCGAAGAGTAGCATATTTAGATGATTGAGAACAACTGGCTTGATCGTTATTTATTCTCAAATGATCCTTTGTCTGATCTTCCTATAAATGTAATGACTGATCATGTTCAGTTTTTTATGTGATCTGAACAAAATTTGTTGAAGTTTTAATCTCAACCCTTACAATCCGCGCAAACGATTAAATGCTGTATATGTTTGATGAAATGGATCAAATGTTTCTACTACCGAGCCTACCTTGGTGACTACAGTTTTTAGTGTAGAGATCCCTCTATTCTCACAGCATTTGAATCTCAAATTTCTTAATTTAATACATAGGTTTTGTTGTGAATACCGACTCCACCCTGAAAGCCCAGAAGACATCTGGCTCACTTGACACCATGTTCAAACTCTCAGAGAGAAAGACCACGATCAGCACTGAGCTATACGCAGGTTTTATTACCTTCTTAGCGATGAGTTATATCTTGGCGGTTAATCCAGCAATTTTGGGTGGCATTCCGGGAATGGACAAAGGGGCAGTCTTTACGGCGACCGCTCTTTCTGCTGCTATTGCAACGCTTATCATGGGCATTTGGGGTAACTATCCAGTCATGCTAGCACCTGGCATGAGCATGAATGGCTTCTTCAAAGGTTTATTGTTAAGTGGTTCAGTGGCGGTACTTTGGAATGAAGCATTATTTGGCATCTTCCTATCGGGTATTCTTTATCTTGCCTTCTCATTGACTAATATCCGTAAGTCGATGATTGAATCGATTCCTGAAGATTTGAAGCTGGCGATTACTGTGTCTCTCGGCTTGTTCATTGCTTTCTTAGGCCTTAAGAATGCGGGTATCATCGTTTCTAACCCGTTCGTACTGGTTGGTTTAGGTGACATTTCCGATCCAAAAGTGATCATCGCTTATGTGAGCATCTTCATCGCATTGGGCTGTATGGTTCGTGATATTAAGTTGGCCACGTTTATCTCGTTTGTTTCAGCTATCGTACTGACCATTCTTGCTGATGTATTCATGGGCACATCAAACGCTCCAATCCCTGACCAATTCGTTTCAATGCCACCAAGTATGGCAGGCAGTTTTGGCGCTATCTTTGACTTCTCAGCTTTTACGCCTGAGAAAATGTTCGATTTGTTGTTCATCGTACTTATCTTCTTGATTGTCGATTTCTTCGATGGATTGAGCACGATTGTGGGTGTTGGCCGTGATGCAGGTATCATCGACAAAGACGGTAAAGTGCCGAATGCAAAATCGGCGCTAGTGGCTGATGCGGGCGGTACTGTGATTGGTTCAATTCTAGGTACCACATCGATTACTGCTTTCTCTGAATCGGGTATTGCCTCTTCTCAAGGTGCGAAAACAGGTTTAGCGGCAGTCATGGTGGCTGGCCTATTCCTAGTGTCTCTATTCCTATACCCAATCTTCTCTATTTTCTCAGCGGCAATGGTCGCGCCTGCGATGGTTGTGGTAGGCATCTACATGGTGGGTCGTCTTGGTCAGATTAACTGGGAAAAGAAAGAGTCACGTATTGCAGCTTTCTTCACCATCATGTTCACTGTACTGAGCTTCTCACCAGCGAACGGTATGGCGATGGGTTTCATCAGCTACGCATTCACAATGGTTGTTGCAGGTAAGCGCAAAGAAGTGCACCCATTGATCTACGGGCTATGTGTGGTGTTCTTAACGTACCTGATTCTGTTGTAAGGCTAATTAGTCACTAGAAGTCGTTAAGTAAAAGACAAACAAATGGCTCTGCAGTGAATGTGGGGCCATTTTTGTATTCGTCGCTTCTCTAGAGCGCATGCTAATGTAGAGACTGGATTAATTATTTTTTGAAGAGTGACTATGCCTTCTCACTTACCTAAATCTTTTAGTAAGCCGTTTTTAAAAGTATTTCACATTATGGAAGCGGTATTGCTGGTGGCGATCACGCTCGCGACCTTGTTTGCGATGGTCGAAGAGTTCATGCATGTTTTTGCTGAACGTCGAGTGCAATTGACCGATATTCTACTGATGTTTATCTATTTAGAAGTGTTGGCGATGGTTCAGCAGTTTGTGATGAACGGTAAGATCCCTGTTCGATATCCGATTTACATCGCGATGATGGCGATTGCTCGTTACATTACTCTGGGCATGAAAGAGTTGGATGCAGTGCTCATTGTTTGGTTGTCTGTTGCTGCGTTTATCTTAGCAGCAGCAACACTTTTGATTCGAGTCGGGCATCATTACTGGCCATATGTGGATCTTCGAACCAAGCAGCCGGATGAGTAATTCAATTAACTGAAATATGATGATCTAAAAAATTCGCCCAGCACTGCTGGGCGAATTCATTTAGTAACATACTAACCTGATAAGCAGTGTTAGAAGTTATAGATCAGTGCGATTTCAACACGGGAAATGTCATCACTGCTACTGCCGACTACGTCACGTATGTAGTCGCTATCTAATGCGTAGTACATATTTAACTCAGACTTTAAGTTGCCTGTGATGTAATTATGGAATTGCAGATAGAACTGGGTGTAAGCGTATTTTTCGTCAGACTCTGCACCAAATAATACATCTTGGTTGAGTGTGTAGATTGCATCATCTGTGTTGGCACGCCATGTCGACATAAAGCCAGCGATGATGGATTGTTTCGGCTGATACTCAATCACAGTGTAAGAACCGACCTGCATTGCGTTACCGTAAGCGCCATCATGCGCGAAACCCAGTGGGTCACCTGTCCACAAAGGGTTAAACGTGTTCACTTTGTCGCTGTCTTTATCTGAACCTGATGCGTAATGTAGGTTCAGACCTAAGCGATAGTTCCAGTCTGCTTTCCAGTTGTAGTTCAAATCGGCATAAGCCATGTAGGCTGAGATATCTTTACCTGCATGATCGCCAAATTGGTAAACACCATCGAGCATGTAACCAAATCCTTCACTCACAAAATCATGTGCATGTAAGCCTAAAACTTGAATGTCGACGTCACCGTCAGGTGCATTAACAAAGCTTTCATTGGTGAGTTTATTACTCATTATGTAGGCTTGCATTGCCCCGAAGTCAGTTCTCCAATTAGCGAATAAGCCGGTCGATTTTTTGCCATTGGTTTTATCATCCCAGTTACCACCGAAGCTGCCATCTTTGTAGAGAGGGAATACTTCCTCGCCGTAGTATGCGTCAAAATTGATGCCTGCTACGCTGTATTTTGCGCTGGCTGCATTCCAACTTGATTGAACTGGCGTTGGTTCACGGTTCATCATTTGCCATTCATTTAAGTATATTTCTTGGCGACCAAGGCGGGTACTTAGGTATTGCTCACCGTCATCGAGTAATTTGAATTCGGTAAACAACTGGTGGAAGTCAGTACCGGCATCGTCAACTGGACCCGGACTATCGAGGTTAGTGTAGTTGGTTCGAATTTCACCAAATACACGCATCCAGTCTTGGTAAGTCACATCGGTGGAGAATTGCATGCGAGTACGCAGTTCATTTTTCTTGCGGTTTTCTCCGTCGTACATGTGATTCCAACGGTTATCGACTGCGGCTTTTACATTACCGCTAAATGAGACTTTCCAGTCACCACTGTCATCAATATCCAAGCGTTTGAGTTTTTCTGAAAAGCTTTTTTGACTTTCGTCTAGACCATCGACATAGCTCCAGTCCTCATTGGCTCTATCTCCCCAGAAGACGATCGGGTTGCGCTCAGACCAGCTTGATGTTGTATTTTCGTTTGCGTGTAGGACGCCAGAAACACAAAGAGCAAGTAAAGTAACTGCATGTTTTGTCATTGCTTTCATTTTTATATTTCCCATATTTCAGGTGCACGAATCCCTTCCTGTGACTTGTAGTCACAGGAGGAATTGTCAGTTATTGGTTTCTATAGATTCGTAACAGTAGGGTTACGGAAGTTACGCTTAGCTAAGAGTCGACACCAAGGGCTTCTTTGATACCAGAGGCAATCGTAATAACGTTGGCTCCATATATCACTTGAATGCCTTTATTCATTCTGACGACGCCAATTGCGTTGAGCTGTTGTTTCCAAACTTTATCGCTTGCCGTTAGTGATTCGTCATGCAGCGAAACACGCAGTCGAGTCGCACAGTTTGTTACGTTCTCGATGTTGTCTGCACCGCCAAGCGCTTCAATGATTTCAACAGGCAGTCCTTTTGAGGTCTGCTCCTTTTTCTTTTTAAAGTCTTCTTTTGAATACAGGGCGATATCACCATCTTCTTCTTCGCGACCTGGGGTTTTTGAATCAAACTTCAGGATGAAGAACTTGAATGTGTAGAAGTAAATCGCGAAGTATAGTGGGATAATCCACAATAGAGCCCAAGCATGAACCTTTTCAGGTTGTAGTAGGTTAGGCACCATAAATAGCAGCTGATTACCGTGAATTGAAACACCCATCATTTCGGTGATCACATAAGCAAGACCATTTAGCGGAACATGCACTGCAAAGAATAGGAATGGTTGGACGAATAGGAAGGTATATTCCAGTGGCTCGGTAATACCGATAACAGCAGCCGTAAATACCGCAGGCACCATGATAGCGGCTACCTTCTTTCGATTGGCTGTTTTTGCTGTTACGTACATTGCATAAGCAGCACCCGTTAGGCCACCAATTTGGATTGGAATACGACCGCTGGTAAAGTTATGTGTAATGTAGCTCGTTGCCTCTGGTGAACTCATTTGGCCATTCATGATGTTACGAACACCTTCGTAAACAACACCATCAATCTCCATTACGCCACCAACACGAGTGTATTCAATAGGGAAGGCGATAAGGTGATGTAAGCCAAATGGCAATAAGCCTTTGTCAAATACGCCAAATAGGAAAGAGCCAAAAATACCTGAGCTAGTAATCAAGGTAGTGATGGACTGCAGTGCCCCTGCGATCGGCGGCCAAGCGTAGTAAACAAACAGCGCGATAGGCATGATAGCGAAGTAAGCGAAAATCACTACGGCACGAGGGCCAGAGAAGAAGCTCAAGAGTGCAGGCATTTCGAATTTGTAGTAACGGTTGTGGATCCAAGCCGTAATACAACCAACAAGAATACCGCTAAAGATCCCCATGTTGTAAGCGAAGATACCTAAAGACTCACCCCATAAAGAGTTGAAGTTTTGCGCTGCTACTTTGTCGTAGCCAGCATCATTCATTAATGACGCAACGCTTGTGGTTTCTTGAGTCCATCCGTGAAATGCAGCGATCGACCCGATAGCGACATTGAAACACATGAACATGGTAAAGCCAGTGAAGGCTGCCCAACCTTTTTCAGATTTCGCCAGCGCGAACGCTAGACCAATCGCAAAGAAAGGCGGTAGGTTGCGCATGACCATCAAGCCAAGATCTAACATCAGCTTAAAGAATGCCCAAATAACAGAGTCGGTAGCAGACATTTGGTTTACAACACCAGCGCCTACACCAATAAATATACCTGCGATAACCAGTACGATGATGGATACCATCATACCTCCAGCAAGTGCTTGAACCTTATCTCTCATAATTTACTCCTAAAGTGATATGAGAACTTTCACGTATATTGTTATTGCTCTTTTTAATGACTCGAGGCTGAGCCTTTCATTAGGCTCATGGACACGAGTCACATCACCAGGAAAAGTAGGTCCGAATGCCACACCATTGTTTAGCGCGCGCGCGTAAGAAGCCGCACCTTTACTAAAGCACTGAGCGTCCATTTTGGTAACTTCGGAATAAGCTTTTCCCATTGCTTGGATAAGTTCACTTTCGGGTGAGAGGTAAGATAGAGGTAAGTACTGGTGTTCAATCAATCTCACTCCGTATTGTTGGGATACATACTGGAGTTGGGTACGAGCTTGATCGATAGTCAGTCCTTTAGGAAACCGAAAATCAAAATCCAAGTTGTAGCCATGTTGATTCAAATTGATGGAGGAGACACAGCATGTAGTCGACCCCATTTCATTATCTTGGTGTGCTAGCCCTAATTTCGAAGCATCATTGGAATCACTAAAACACGCGTCTAGTAAATCAATTAAATTTCGAGAGTTAGTGTCTAACCCTTCAACATGTCGCATGTGACGAACAAACTGATCCATACAGTTATCGACCTTATGCGGGTTGCGAGATTTCTCCCACGGCGTTGACAACTCAACGCAGTACAACTCCTTTTGTTGGTGGTTGTCACTTTGTGCCACATTGGCAAGAGTGACCGTTGCTGAAGTTTCAAATATTGCTGCTACTTCAGCCGCTTTTTCTCCTGTCAGATAAATCGATAATTGATAGCAGGTGGATGTTCTGTCACGCTCACTTTCAATGCTTACGATCTGACAAGTTCCTAGGCCATTGTGAGTTGGGAATTCTCGTTGTAATGACGCATATAGGATGCCTTTTTCTCCATTAACGATTGGGAAGTCGCCATCTGGAGAGAAACCATAATCCGGTTGAGGATTATGATTAAAATAATGCTCTACACATTCCCAAGTTGTCTCTTCTGCGCCACCGATGATCACTCTTATTTTTTTGTCGAGTGTTACATCAAGCGCTTTAAACATCTTGAGGATATATAGGCTGGCCATAAGTGGGCCTTTGTTGTCGGTAACGCCTCGCCCTAATAAGTCATCACCGTGTTGGTGCATCTCAAATGCAGGTGTCAGCCATGCGTTTAAATCACCAGCTTCAACTACATCCACGTGATGCAATATACCTATTTCTTGTGATCCTTCACCATGGCTGATGTCCAAGGCATAACCATCATGGTCACGAACTTCAAACCCTTCTCGTTTCGCCCAGTTAATTAGAAAGTCGAATGCGTTTCTAATCGGTAAACCAAAAGGAGCATTGGGTGAACAGCTGCTGATATCTCGTACAGACGGAATAGCAATTAGCTCAGATAGATCACGCGTAAACGTTTCAATATTTGAATCAAAATAGCGCAGTGTTTGAGCTGAAAAATTGCTTTCCGTCATGTTTTATTCCTAAATTATCCTTACTGACATGCTTGTAAATAGACTTGCAAGCGAGGTCTCATTTTGATTATAAATCCCAGTTATTGAACGTGTTGCTTTGATAATAAATACGTACCTTCTGCATTCGAAAAAGCCATGAAATCGGCCGTTCTTTGCGCGAAAATACCGTTCTCGACGACGCCAGGAATAGCGTTAATTTGGAGTTCTAATCGCTTTGGTTCAGCGATGTCCAAATGAGCAACATCGAGAATGATATTGCCGTTATCAGTGGTGCAGTCTTGGCGCAACGTCGGGTGTCCACCAAGGCTTTGTAAGGCATTAAACACAGCGGTTTGTGCGGCAGGTAAAACCTCTACAGGGAGTGGGAACTTTCCGAGTTGAGTGACCAATCGACCGCTATCTGCGATGGTGATGAAGCTTAGAGCAAGCGTCGCGAGTACTTTTTCACGAGCCAGTGCTGCACCACCACCTTTCACGGTCATGCCGGTTGTAAGACCTTCATCAATGCCATCAATGTAGAAATCAACACGGCCACATTCAGATATGGATATCTCATTCAGGCCTGCAGAGGATAAAGCTCGACTTGAGCGAACCGAACTGGATACGCAATGAGCAAACTCAGCGCCACTTTCTTTCAATAGTTGAATGAAGACTTCAACTGTTGCACCAGTGCCGATACCAATCACGCTAGAAGGTGTTAGCGTTTTTAGGACTTGCTCTAAGGCTACTTTTGCAGCCTTAGTTCGCAGGCAGTCTTGGCTTTGGTTTTCAATAAAGCGTTGTGCCATGCTCATATTACTTCTCCAGAACCGCTAGGGATTTTTCAACGATGTTTTCAACCGTAAATCCAAACATTTCGAAGAGTTGTTCTGCTGGTGCTGATTCACCAAAGCTTGTCATTCCCACAATGTCGCCGTGTAGCCCGACATACTTGAACCAGTAGTCACGGATACCAGCTTCGATGGCAACTCGTGCTGTAACATGGCTTGGTAAAACCTGTTCCTTGTATTCCGCGCTTTGTGCGTCAAAAATATCGGTGGCCGGCATTGAAACTACGCGGCAGCGAACATGGCTGAGTTGTGCTTTTGCTTCCATGGCAAGTGCCACTTCAGAGCCCGTAGCGATTAGAATCAGCTGTGGTTCACCGTCACAGTCAGAAAGGATGTATCCACCTTTCGCTACATTGGACAGCGTGTCTTGATCACGTTCGAATTGAACAAGGTTCTGGCGAGAGAAAATCAATGACGTTGGGCCATCAAAACGTTCGATAGCAGACTTCCAAGCCACCGCGGTTTCTACTTGGTCGCAAGGACGCCAAGTGCTCATGTTTGGGGTAAGTCGAAGCGATGCGATTTGTTCAACCGGTTGGTGTGTCGGACCATCTTCCCCCAAACCGATAGAGTCATGGGTATAAACGAAGATACTGCGTTGCTTCATTAGTGCTGCCATACGAAGCGCGTTACGAGCGTACTCCATGAACATCAAGAACGTACCGCCGTATGGGATAAAGCCACCATGCAACGCCACGCCATTCATCATTGCAGACATCGCAAATTCACGAACGCCGTAACTCAAGTAGTTTCCTGACGCATCTTGAGCGGTAATTGCTTTTGAGCCTGACCAGTTAGTTAAGTTTGAAGGGGTTAAATCGGCAGAACCTCCCAAAAACTCTGGCAGTAATGGTCCGAATGCTTCAATAGTATTTTGTGATGCTTTGCGAGTCGCGATGGTTTGTGGATTCGCTTGCAAAGTCTGGATTAGATCTTGAGTGTGCTGATCCCAATTTTCAGGTAATAGGTTCTGGCTACGACGCAAAAACTCAGCGGCTAATTCTGGGTGCGTCTCTTGATAAGCATTGAAACGTGTTTGCCAGTCATCTTCATTGCTTTGTCCTTTCTCTTTCCCATCCCATGCTTGGTATACATCTTGAGGAATTTCAAATTCAGGATGGTCCCAGCCGAGGTTGAGTCGAACCAATGCGACTTCATCAGCACCTAACGGAGCACCATGACAGTCATGACTGGCTGACTTGTTTGGTGAGCCAAAACCAATCACGGTTTTGCAGCAAATTAAGGTTGGTTTATCTGTTACGGCTTTAGCTTCAGTAATTGCTTTGTGAATATCATCAGCGTTATGACCATCAACATCAGCAATAACATGCCAACCGTAGGCTTCAAAACGTTTTGGTGTGTCATCAGAGAACCAGCCGTCGACTTCGCCATCAATCGAAATGCCATTGTCATCCCAAAAAGCGACCAGTTTCCCTAGTCCAAGCGTACCGGCAAGTGAACATGCTTCATGAGAAATACCTTCCATCATGCAGCCGTCGCCCATGAACACGTAGGTGTGGTGATCAACAATATCGTGGCCTTCACGGTTGAACTGTTCAGCCAGCACCTTTTCAGCCAAAGCCATGCCGACACCGTTGGTGATGCCTTGTCCTAATGGGCCGGTAGTGGTTTCAATACCTGGAGCGTAACCGTATTCAGGGTGACCTGCGGTTTTACTGTGTAATTGACGGAAAGATTTGATGTCATCCATTGATAGCTCGTAACCAGATAGGTGTAACAAGCTATAGATAAGCATTGAGCCATGGCCATTCGACAAGATAAAACGGTCGCGGTCGGCCCAGTTAGGGTTGCTCGGATTGTGTTTTAGAAAATCACGCCATAGAACTTCAGCGATATCGGCCATGCCCATCGGTGCTCCGGGGTGGCCCGAGCCTGCTTTTTGTACAGCGTCCATGCTTAGAACGCGAATAGCGTCGGCTAATTTAGTTCGTGTAATCATTATGCTTCTCCTACAGGCGTGCTTCGATCATGGTTTCTAACTTGCCTTGATCGACTGCAAAGTTACGGATGCCTTCGGCTAGCTTTTCTGTTGCCATCGGGTCTTGGTTCATCTCCCAGCGGAACTGTGCTTCAGTCATAGCTGTTGGTGTCTCTTTGATGGTGTCACGGTCGGCAAAGAGTAGGCGCTCAACAGAGCCTTCTTGTGCTGCAAGTTGGTCTAAAATTGCAGGGCCTATGGTCAAACGGTCACAGCCCGCTAATGCTAGGACTTCATCGGCATTGCGGAAGCTCGCGCCCATCACAACCGTGTTGTAGCCATGATCTTTGTAGTAGTTGTAAATTTCAGATACTGAAACGACACCAGGATCTTCATGAGGAAGGTACTCTTTTTTATCGGTATTGGTTTTGTACCAATCTAGGATACGACCGACAAAAGGTGAGATTAAGAAAACACCGGCTTCTGCACAGGCTTTGGCTTGTGCAAAGTTGAACAGCAGCGTTAGGTTGCAGTTGATGCCTTCTTTCTCTAGCTCTTGAGCTGCTCGAATGCCTTCCCAAGTTGACGCTAACTTAATTAGGATTCGGTCGTTACTGATGCCAGCTTCGTTATACATGCCGATAAGCTTACGAGCTTTTGCCAAGCTTGCGACTCTGTCGAATGACATACGAGCGTCGACTTCTGTTGAGATGCGCCCCGGTACCGTTTTTAGAATTTCTAAACCAATGTTGACCGCCAGTTTGTCTCCAGCGTCGATCAACTGTTGTGATTTGTCGTTGCTTTGTGCTTTTGCCCAAGTGATCGCATCGGCGATTAAGTGATCGTATTGCGGCATTTCTGCGGCTTTTAGTACTAGAGATGGGTTAGTTGTGGCGTCTTCAGGTTGAAATGCAGCAATAGCATCAATATCACCTGTGTCGGCAACGACAGTGGTGTGCTTTTTCAGTTGTTCTAATTTATTCATCGTTCATTCTCGGTAAGTTGGTTTATCAATTGCAGTAGCGTTTGATCATTCATCGAACTCAGCACCACGTTGGCTAGCGAGACATCGAGGTGACGAGTGAGCAAATTGGTTACCGCAACTGTTGGTATTCCTGCCGATCGAGCCGCCATAATTCCAGGAGGGGAATCTTCGAAAGCGATGGCTTGATGGGCAGATACACCGAGTTGTTCTAATGCCGCTGAATACACATCGGGATGTGGTTTCCGTCTATCTGAGGCAATGTCTTCTGCTCCGATAAAACAGTCGAAATAGTGTGTAAGGTTCAAACGATTCAGAATTGGCATGTAATGTTCAGCCTCTGAGCTGGTGGCCAGTGCAATGCTCAATGAGTGTGATTTAGCAAAGTCTAGATACTGACGGACACCTTCTCGTTCTGTTATTGAAGCAATTAATTGGTAGGCATGAGCGATCACTCGATCGCGAATTTGTGAATCGGACAGCTTTTGATTCGACGCTTTGTTGAATAGTTGATAAAGGTAGGTTGCTGGCGCTGAGCTCCCAACTAGGCCAGCAACCTGGAGTGGCGAAACTTCAACGCCATATGGTTTTAACAAAGCTTCCCAGGCTTTGAACATACAGGTTTCGGTATCGACGAGAAGGCCATCGAAGTCAAAGACCAACGCTTTTAGGTTACTGGCAATGAATTCCTCTCTTTCCAATTTCAAAGCTGTATGACCTAAAGTGTTGTTCTTGCATTCCATGTTTCAATCTCCATTTTCTTTAATTATGACAAACGTGAATTTGTGACTGTCGCTTATTCAACCAAACTGGCCTGCAATACTTTTTTCATTTCTTCACCACTGGTTAGTGGTAGATCAAAGCAAAAAGCCGGCTCCAACTTTTGAACATCTTCTTTGGTGACACCTACTTGAGTTAAGTTCGATTCAAGACCGATACGTTCAAGGAATTTCACAAGAGCAGCCGCTAATGATTGAGCTTTTTCTTCGGTACTTCCCACAGCACCAAATAACTCAGCCACTTGAGCAAATCTCTCAGGTTGCTTGCGCCATTGAAGTTGTACATAAGCTGGATAAACCACTGCGAGTGTTAACCCATGTGGTAGGTTTGTTTTGCTACTACCTAAGATTTCGCCTAAAGGGTGTGGTGCCCCCGCACCGCCATTAGCTAGCGAGATCCCGCCAAGTGTGTCTGCTTTCGCGAGTTGGCAACGGCCATGTAAATCTGCGCCGTTGTCGACAACACTCGGTAGGTGATCAATGACAAGCTTCATTGCTTCTAACGCCATACCATCAACAAATGGAGATGGTCGAGTACCCGTAAATGATTCAAACGCATGTGAAAAAGCATCAAATCCTGTCATAGCTGTCATACGTGGAGGCAGTGTCAGCATGAGCTCTGGATCGATTAACGCTTCACAAGGGAAAAATTCAGGGTGAAACAGTGTTAGCTTTGCATGTTGCTCAAGGTCGGTAATCACTGCCGCTTGCGTCACTTGAGAGCCAGTTCCCGATGTTGTAGGTACAGCGATCAAAGGTACGACTTTCGCGGGTAGTGGGTTGACGTCCCCAAACGGTGAATCATAAGTGGCAAACCAATGGGCCCAATCTAGAGACTCTGCATTGATCGTTGCCGAAATGATTTTTGCTGTATCAATCGATGAACCACCACCAATGGCCAAAACCACATCACAGTTATTTCCGATGGCCACTTGGCGGCCAAGTTCAACGACGGTTGTAGGCGGATTCGGTACGACACCATCAAAATGAGTCACTTCAATTCCTTGCTCTGAAAGCAAAGTAAAAATGCGGTCATAGGCTGGCTTTACTGCATCAAAAATAGGTTCGGATACTACTAGGCAACGTGTGCCATATTGAGCGATAAGCTGACCTATTTTCTGAATCTCACCCGCACCAAAGGTTAGCTTGGTCGGTTGATAGTGTTGAAACTGTGTCATGGTTTAATCCTTGGTAGTGGTGCCAAACCCGAGCATAGAGGGGGGTAGGTTTAGCACCGTTATTTCTAGATTGCTGTGGCGCATCGATTCGATAGAAACTGCGCTAGGCAATTACTTAAACGGTTTCGACTTCTTTTGTGTCTGCCGCTGCTTTATCTTCCAGTTGGTCGATTGCAGCGCGGAAGTCACGAACGCCTGCTGTGATGCCGTCTTTGTGGCCAAAGATATTTGTCGATGCAACCATCACATCAATATCTTCATTAAGCAGTTCTTCGATGTTGTGGTTACGGATACCGCCATCTACACATAGCTCACAGTTAGGGTTGCGTTCGTTGATGAGTTCACGTGCTTCGCGGATCATTGCAATCGCAGATTTGCGCCATAACCATTCATCATCGCCATCAGTAATGCCGTGAATAACAATGTGTAAACGGTCTAGGTAGTAGATAGATTCTTTAACAAATGACACTGGCGTTAATGCACCAACGGTTAAACCAAATTTCATTCCGTGGTTTTGACAGTACTTAATGATGTAACACAGAGGAGCACCGATAAAATGCTCAGCTGGTAGAATCAGCATGTCTGCACCAGCAGCTGCGATTTTATCGATAAATAATTTGTCGCAATCTTTGAAGTAAGCGTGAACTTCAATTGGCTTTTCAGTGTAAGGACGAATGCCTTCAACAATTTGATGCCCTCCCATCAATTGCAGGTTTTTCAGGTCATGCATATCTGCTGCATCACAGTGGATGTAATCGGCACCAGCATCAGATACTTCTTTCACTACGTCTGCAATGTGGCCGTAATCTACGTGTGCTAATCCTGCGGCAATTTTTACTTTTTTCATGATTTATCCTTAGTAACTAAAAGTGTTTTGGCATGTGTGTTGGCCTTCTTGCACTATCAAGCGAAGGTACTGGCCAATTCCACAGCCGTTGTTATTGGTAACAATTAGATTAGCCATGCCTTTTAAAGCAGGGCTGGCATTAGCCATTGCGACAGGTTCTCCGACAAGTCGGAACATAGAGGCATCGTTGTCCCCATCCCCAAAAGCAATGGTGTTATGAGATGAAATTCTTTGGTCATTTAGCCACTGTTGAAGAGCGTGACCTTTGGTGGCTGCTTTAGACGTAATGTCCAATTTATTCGGTGTTGATAAGTCAGCTTGGAAGTGCGTTTTTAAGGAATCTCGTAACTGGTTTAGAGATTCTTTGTCTTGGCTAGACACTAATACTTTGTATACATCGCCACTGCGAGCGATGAGTTCGGTCAGCGTTGGGATAATCTGCAGCTCCATTGCGGCATTAATAACCTCAGCCTTTTTTTCTAAACCCTTTGTATGAGTTGATTCTTTTTGAGCAAAGATGCCTTTACTTGAATAGATGGTGAAGGCGAAATGTCCATCATTCAGTAAGCTCAACAGGCCCGTTAGTGATTCATGACTAATTGTGTGCTGATGTTGAACACGTTGTGTTTTAGGGTCATAAATATAGGCACCATTGCAGCAGATGATTGGTAGCGATAATTGAAGCTGGTCAACATATGGCATCATCAGCTGGTGCGGTCTACCACTCGCCAAGCTCACCTGATATCCATTATTAACGGCAAGACAAATCGCTTGTTTGTTAGTCACGCAGATCTGCTCAGCATCACTTAACAGTGTTCCATCTAAATCAATCATTACTGCTTGGTATTTCATTTTACTCTCCAGTGACTTATTATGACGCAAATCGACTATAAATGGTCAAATGCGGTCACGTAAAGTCATTTTTGATTTATTGTGAACAAAATAATGGTTCCGATCACACATTTCGAGTCAAGTTAATTCAAAAGAGTTCATTTTGAGAATCTAATTGCTCAAAAGTTCATAATGCGTCAAAATAATTCAAAAGAACTTAATGGTATGAACAATGAATGAAGCTCAGCGTCATAGAAGCTTGTTAGATCATCTAACGAGTCATACGTTTATAACGACAAATGACTATGTGAAGATGTTAGATATCTCTTTATCTACAGCTCGTCGGGACATTACAAAGTTGGCGGAAGAAGGGAGGCTGAAAAAAATCCGTAATGGGGCAGAGGTAATCAATTTTGACTCGTCCCTAGCCGCAACTCATGCACCAAGCAGCTTTATCCCCTGCGAAACAGATATAGAAAGCTATGTAGCGAAAAAGCGAATTGCTAAAGCTGCGGCAGATATGTGTGAAGAACACGACAGTATTATTGTGAGTGGTAGCAATACGACTTTTTTGATGGGAGAGCATTTAGCGCATCGTGATGTGCAAGTTGTGACGAATTTTATGCCATTGGCTTATCAGCTGATTAGTCAAGATCATCAAAGTATCATCATACTTGGTGGCCAATATCTACCCGAACGTCAGATCACTATTTCTCCAGATGAAGAAGCAGCAGATGACCATAAAAGTCGTTTTGTCTTCTTTACGGGTACGGGTGTTACGACAGCTGGTGTGCATACCTCTGATCTATTGGTCTATATGGCAGAGAAAAAGCTGCTGGAGTATGGTGATCGTATTGTGGCTCTGATAGATAGCAGCAAAGTAGGTAAGCATGGTGGGAAGTTACTCGCTACCGCTTCTCAGGTTGACACATTGATTACAGATGACGGCGCTGACCCTAAGGTGCTTGATGCTTTACGAGAACTTGGTGTGAAGATACTGGTAGTTTAGTTACGTGGAGAGTGCTGTTGCGGCGTTTGTTTTTGCTTTTGTCGTACTCTTGATTCTAGTAGAACATTATTACTGGCCGTGTGTGTGTTGTCCGAACCAAACCGCGGAAGAGTAAATTTCTTCAGATCATAGCTTTGTAAATGAAGTTCAGTGATGTTGTGGGGCTGAATAGAAGTTAATTGAACAAAAAATAGTCATTTTATTCAAATAACGCTTTACAACCTGGTCAGGATCACCAAGAATGTGCTTGCTCTGTTTTCAGGGTTATTAAATGAAACATCCAGTTGTAAAGTAAAACCCTTAGTATTGCTTCATTGTTATTCTCAGTGTTTCCCTTGGCTTCATAGATACATTAAATAATTCAAGCTTTCAGCGCATCGCACTTTTGGCGATTAATTTTTTATTTTTATATAAGGGACACATCATGTCTAACAAAACAAACGGCGTAGTAAAATGGTTTAACGAAGAGAAAGGCTTCGGTTTCCTAACTCAAGACAACGGCGGCGCTGACGTATTCGTACACTTCCGTGCAATCGCTTCTGAAGGTTTCAAGACTCTTAAAGAAGGCCAACAAGTGTCTTTCGAAGTAGAGCAAGGCCAAAAAGGTCTTCAAGCTGCAAACGTTGTAGCTCTATAAGATTTTAAGTCGACGCAGGTTGCATTAGCAACTTGCGTCACTTTCTCTCTAAAACCAGTTTTCCCTCAGTTTTACAGTAACACTCTTCTCCACTTGCAATACCTCCTCTAAATATTAAAAATCCTTTTGCACACCTGCTCTGTTCTATCTATCGCTGTATCTATCTTTTGTGCTAAGTACATCTCCTGCGTGATAATCTGCTCACTTAGTCATCCTGATTGTCATTATTGTATCCATAAAAAAAGCCCCTAAAACTAGGAGCTTATCTTGATCTAATCAACACTGATTCAGCTAGTGGCTATCCACAGTGTGTTACTGACGAACTATTATTCAATGTTCTGGATCTGCTCACGCATCTGTTCGATAAGAACTTTAAGCTCAACGCCCGATGCTGTGATGTCTGTGCTGATAGACTTAGATGCTAGCGTGTTTGACTCACGGTTGAACTCTTGCATCATGAAGTCAAGCTTACGGCCACAAGCGCCACCTTTCTTCAGTACTACATTTGCTTCTTTCACATGAGAGTCTAAACGGTCTAGCTCTTCTGCTACGTCTGACTTCTGAGCCAGTAGGATAAGCTCTTGCTCAACGCGAGAACCTTCAAGTTCAATTTTCGCATCTTCAAACTTGGTAAGAAGACGCTCACGTTGCCACTCTAAGATCTCAGGCATGCGTGCACGAACTTTAACGACTTCTTCAGTGATTGCATCTAAACGTTGAACGATGAGCGCTTTCATGTTTTCGCCTTCACGAGCACGAGCGTCAATGAATTCTGCGATGGCATCGTTGAATGCTTCAAGTAGGTCTTTGTTGATGGCATCCATGTCTTGCTCTGGCGTTTCCATTACGCCAGGCCAGTTCATGATTTGGAATGGGTTCAAACGGCTGTCTTCACCTGTCATCGTCATTACTTGGTTAGCAGCATTGATTACTTGCTGAGCCAAACCTTCGTTAATGCTTAGCTCGCCTTTCGCTGCTGGGTTTGCTTCAAAACGTAGGTTACATTCAACCTTGCCGCGAGCTAGACGCTTACGGAAACGCTCGCGTAGGATTGGCTCTAAACCACGGAACTGTTCAGGCATACGGAAGTAAGTTTCTAGGTAGCGTTGGTTTACACTACGGATTTCCCATACTGCTGTACCCCAATCGCCTTTTACTTCTTTGCGCGCGTACGCGGTCATACTATAAATCATCGAATTTTCCTGTCTTTTATCATTCTGAAAATAACGCGCACGCATAGTATCACGATATGGTGTGCTCCCGAAGCTTGTCGATTTTCCGTTATAAATAGCCTTCACGGTAAGTATCTTTGAGTCGTAAGTCGCCTTAAGTAGTAGGCCACTTTGAATGGTAAATAGATTTGAAAGATAAACTGCTATATAATCTTGCCCCAATCAAAACTGTCTCACCCCTTTCTTAGGTGATGCACTCTTTCGATAGTAAATCACTTCAGACTGTTAATAAGGTAGATACCAATGCGTCCAAATGACCGCGCTGTAGATCAAATTCGTCCAATTAAAATTACTCGTAACTACACTGCTTATGCTGAAGGTTCGGTATTAGTTGAGTTCGGCAACACTAAAGTTCTATGTAATGCGACGGTAGAAGAAAACGTACCGCGTTGGTTGAAAGGCCAAGGAAAGGGTTGGGTAACGGCTGAATACGGCATGCTTCCACGTGCGACGCACACTCGTAACCGTCGTGAAGCGGCGAGCGGTAAGCAAGGTGGTCGTACGATGGAAATCCAACGTCTGATCGCGCGTAGCCTACGTGCTGTTGTTGACCTGAAAGTAATGGGTGAAATCATGATCACTGTCGATTGTGATGTTATCCAAGCAGACGGTGGTACTCGTACTGCTTCTATTTCAGGTGCAAGCGTTGCAATGGCTGATGCTATCAACAGCTTACTAGCAAGCGGTAAACTGAAAAAGAACCCAATGAAAGGCCACGTAGCGGCAGTTTCAGTGGGCATCGTTGGTGCACAAGCACTGTGTGACCTTGAGTACGTTGAAGACTCAGCAGCCGATACCGACATGAACGTTGTAATGACGGAAGACGGTAAGATGATTGAGATTCAAGGCACCGCAGAAGGCGAACCGTTCAGCCACGAAGAGCTGATGCAGCTTTTAGCTCTGGCGAATAAGGGCATTACCGATATCGTCGAAGCGCAGAAGTCGGCGTTAGCAGAATAGTTTTTAATAGCTCCCAATTTGGGGGCTATTTTTTTGTCTGTAAAACTCGAAAGGGTAGTGCAGAGCGTAAGTTAAGTTTTATTGAATAAACGTAGAGGAAAAACATGAAAGCATATCAACGTGAATTTATTGAATTTGCACTAGAGAAAGAAGTACTTAAGTTTGGTGAGTTTACTTTAAAGTCTGGCCGTAAGAGCCCTTACTTCTTCAATGCTGGATTGTTTAATACAGGTCGTGACCTAGCACGTTTAGGTCGCTTCTACGCAGCAGCATTGGCAGATTCAGGTATTGAGTTCGATGTACTATTTGGCCCTGCATACAAAGGCATCCCAATCGCAACAACAACAGCGGTTGCACTAGCGGATCACCATGATGTGGACACGCCTTACTGCTTCAACCGTAAAGAAGCGAAAAACCACGGTGAAGGTGGCAACCTAGTGGGTAGCGAACTTGAAGGTCGCATCATGTTAGTTGATGACGTGATCACTGCTGGTACTGCGATTCGTGAGTCGATGGAAATCATCCAAGCAAACGGCGCTGATTTAGCGGGTGTGCTTGTTGCTATCGACCGTCAAGAGAAGGGCAAAGGTGAGTTGTCTGCGATTCAAGAAGTAGAGCGTGACTTCGGTTGTGCGATTATCTCAATCGTTAGCCTGACTGATTTAGTGACTTTTCTTGAAGAGAAAGGCACAGACGCAGCACATCTTGAGTCAGTAAAAGCGTACCGAGCTCAATACGGAATCTAATTCGTAAACTGAAGAAGTTGAACCTAATGGTTTAGTTCCCTCTGTTTAGAGTTTAAAAAAAGAAAAATGCCCGAGAGATGAAACTCTTTCGGGCATTTTTTTACTTAAAATCTTATTGGACAGAACAAGGCTCGTTTACTTGTAACGAATGCCTTTTTCCGCTTCTGGATCTTCCATGGTTTTGAAGCGCTTGTGTAGCCACATCCATTGCTCTGGGGCTCTTAAGATAATCTTCTCAAGATAGCGGTTCATATACGCTGCTGCCGCTTTTTCATCTTTCTGCGGATAGTTATCTTCGATTGATTCGTCGGCCATGATTTCATATTTACCGTCGGCATTTCTAAAGCCAGACCCAATAACGACCGCGCATCGACTGGTGTAAGCCAAAATGCTGGTTCCAGTGGTGGTGCTTGCATCCTCTACTGCAAAGAAAGGTACGAATACAGATTTATTGCGACCGTAGTCATGATCAGGGAGGTAGAAAAGGGTCTCACCTTGTCGCAGTCTTCGGATCATACGTTTTACGTCTTTACGGTGAACTAGACGGTTGCCGTTTTGAGTTCGACCGCGGTATTGAATGAACTCATAAGCTGGGTTGTTATGCGGGCGATAAACACCTAGGCCAGGAATACCCAAGATCGGCATTGCTCGGGCTGTGATCTCTAGATTCAAGGCATGAACACAACATAGTAGAACGCCTTTACCGTTAGCCTGATGACTACGAAGAACTTCGGTATCTTTATCAACTAGGATGCGCTTGAAGCGCCATGTTGGCCAAAACCACGTAATACCGGTTTCAACCAATGCCATACCAGTATTTTTAAAATTCTCGCTGACCATTGCCGCGACTTCATCTGCTGGCTTATCGGGGAAGGCTAATTCCAAGTTACGTGTCGCTACCGCTACGCGTTTTTTTCCATAGCGGGCACCAAGAGCACCTAACGAACGGCCTAATAGTAGTAATACTCGGTAAGGTAGAATGTTGACTATAAAAGCCAGTAACCCAAAGCCAAACCAAACTCCCCAATATTTAGGGTGCAGTAGTGCTAGGGTAAAAGGTGGCTTATTAATAACGTGTTGTACCGTGCTACTTGCAGGAGAGTTTTTCGTCGTCATAACCATCACTTAAGATATTGAGTTTACTTAATCTGAGCGCTGAGTAGAGCCCAATAAGCATCAAAGTTTTCTGTCGGTTGATATTTGAAGTCCGAGCGAACAAATCGATTTAAACTTCCTTCAACCTGACCTAACAATTGAGCCGCTAAGATTTTTTCATCAACCGGGAATGACTTCCCTTCACGAAGCTTTCTTTCTCGTAGAATTTGACGAAGTTGTGTCTCAATACGTTCGAAAAGCTGATTGATGCGATCGCGTAGGCGTTCATTTTCAAACATTAGAGCATGACCCGATAAAATTCGAGTCAGGCCTGGGTTACGTTCTGAGAAAACCAAGATAAGTTGTAGCACTAGGCGTATGCGCTCTAGTGTGTCTTTCTCTTCATCTAGAATACGGTTGATTCGAGACATCAACGCTTCTTCAATGAACTCGATCAAGCCTTCAAACATGCGAGCTTTGCTTGGGAAGTGGCGGTATAACGCAGCTTCAGAAACACCAACTTGCTTGGCCAACTTTACCGTTGTGATACGAGAAGCGCCTTCGGTCGATTCCAACATTTGTGCTAGAGCTTGCAGGATTTCTTCACGACGGTTTGATTTTCGAGTACCGGCCATCTATTTACTTCCTTTCCTAAAGATGAGGATTGAGTGAAGAAGGATTATAAACACCATTCAATTCTGTTCCTAGTTTTGTAAGACCTAGGTCAACAGAATCGAGAGGTGTCAGCGTATTGTCAGGGTAAAATTTGTGCGTTTATACGTCAATAAGCTGTTGGATCTGATTAAGGATCTGTAAACCAAGAGAGTCTTTGCTATCTAGAGGTAGAGATTTATCGCCACCTTTCCAATAAAGGTGCAACTCATTACTACTACTATTAAAGCCTTGGCCTTCGACAGAGACATCGTTGGCGCAAATCATGTCGAGGTTCTTTCTTTCCAATTTTCCGCGCGCATACTTCTCGACATCTTGAGTTTCTGCTGCGAAGCCGACAGTAAATGGACGATCTTCAGTCATTGAGGCAACGGAAGCCACAATGTCTGGGTTCTTAACCATTTGAATGGTCATGTCATCTTTACTATCGACTTTTTTAAGCTTCTGGTCTGCAATGGTCTCTGGGCGGTAATCGGCAACCGCAGCGCAGCTGATGAAAATATCATGCTGAGCAGCATTGGCATTCACGGCATCAAACATCTGTTGTGCGCTGTCTACATCAATGCGATTAACCTGATTTGGTGTCGCGAGTGATACAGGGCCACTAATTAGAGTTACCGTAGCACCTTGTTTCGCGGCCGCTTCAGCCAGTGCATAGCCCATCTTGCCCGAGCTATGATTGGTAATGTAACGAACTGGGTCGATCGCTTCGCGAGTTGGACCCGCAGTAATTAACACCGAACGGCCAGTCAGAGGTTTAGGTTGGAAGAAGTCTTCACAACGATGGACCAGTTGCATTGGCTCTAACATACGCCCCATACCAACATCGCCACAGGCCTGTTCACCAGCTGCCGGACCCCAGATTTCACATCCACGACGTTTTAGCGTTGCGATGTTCTCTTGAGTTGCAGGGTGGCTGTACATTTGTTGGTTCATTGCTGGGGATACCGCAACTGGCGCATCGGTTGCTAAAACCAAAGTGGTCAGTAGGTCGTTACCCATGCCTGCGGTCATACGCGCAATAAGGTCTGCGGTTGCGGGTGCTAATAAGACTAGGTCAGCCCATTTCGCCAGTTCGATGTGCCCCATGGAAGCTTCAGCAGCAGGATCAAGCAAACTATCAGACACTGGCCTTCCAGAGACAGCTTGCATGGTGAGAGGAGTAATGAACTCCTTAGCCGCATTAGTCATGACGACTTGTACCTGCGCACCACGTTCGATTAAGCGTCGAGTCAGTTCGGCACATTTATAAGCTGCGATACCACCACTAATGCCAAGTAGGATTTTTTTTCCAGCTAGGCCTTGTTGGTCAGCGTTATCCAGTTGATTAACCAATGTTTGCATGATTCTGTTCCTTAATTTCTCTGGGACTAACGATATCAGAACAAAGGATTAGTGCCTAGAAGCAGAATTGGAACAGGTTTGACACTCATCAAGTTGATGTTATCAAACTTATCAATTACACGGTTTTGCTAGGCATTAGTCTTTTTTATAAAGCTGTGGAAGCTCTCCGTAGACAAACGGATTAGGCTGATGGATCGTATTCATCACCCTAGATAGCCTTTATATGCCTATAAGTAAAATGCCTGTTGAGTCGATGCCAAGAGAAAAGTTACTGAGTAGAGGCCCCGACTCCTTAAGTGATGCGGAGTTGTTAGCTATATTTCTTCGAACGGGCACACAAGGAATGAATGTTTTAGAGCTATCAGACAAGTTGATCAAAGATTTTGGTTCGCTTCGCCATCTTTTTTCTGCAACGGAGGCTGAGTTTTGTGCCCATAAAGGGATGGGGCAGGCGAAATATGTCCAGTTGCAGGCTGTTTTGGAGATGACGCAACGTTATTTGGCCGAGACTTTATCTCGAGGGGATGCACTAACTAGCCCAAGTCACACCAAGTTGTATCTTTCGAGTATATTGCGTGATCGCCAGCGAGAAGCCTTCTACATATTGTTCCTAGATAACCAAAACAGAGTAATAAAGGATGAAGTGATGTTTGAAGGAACCATCGATGCAGCATCTGTTTACCCGAGAGAAGTGGTTAAACGGGCACTTCATCATAATGCTGCCGCTTTAATCCTAGCGCACAACCATCCTTCCGGTGTCGCAGAGCCAAGCCAAGCAGATAGGCGAATTACACGTAGATTAACCGACGCATTGGCACTAGTGGACATCCGAATTCTCGACCATTTTGTCGTTGGAGATGGCGAAGTTATCTCTTTTGCAGAGCGCGGATGGATTTGAATCACATTTTAGGTTGTTAGTTGCGTTAAATCTGCTATCATTCCGCCCACATTTTAGAACCTTAAATCAGCTCTGATTACTCAAATAGCTGCCCTGTTCAAAAAAAGATCACGAAATCCTTAAAAAGGATCTGTTCGGGTCTTGAGCAATGCATGTCAAGTTAGTATAATACGCGACCTTTGATAGCCTTGAATGGATTTTCCATTATGGTTTTTACCTCTATTTTCAGAATTGATAGAGAGGTTCGGCCACCAAGGTTGATATCGAGCTGAAACGATTTGGAGAGACATTCATGTCCCGAGTATGTCAAGTAACTGGTAAGCGTCCAGTAACGGGTAACAACCGTTCACACGCACGCAATGCTACCAAGCGTCGTTTTCTGCCGAACCTACAAACTCACCGTTTCTGGGTAGAGAGCGAAAAACGTTTTGTTAAACTACGTCTAACTGCTAAAGGCATGCGTATTATTGATAAGAAAGGCATCGATGCTGTTCTTGTTGATATCCGTGCACGTGGCGAAAACGTTTAAGAGGAATTAAGCAATGGCTAAAGGCATTCGTGAGAAAATCCGTCTAGTATCTTCTGCTGGAACTGGTCACTTCTACACAACTGACAAGAACAAGCGTAACATGCCAGGCAAATTTGAGATCAAAAAGTTTGATCCAGTAGTTCGCCAGCACGTTATGTACAAAGAAGCTAAAATCAAGTAATTGATAGCCCCTTTGTCTCTTCTTTTATAGAAGAATAAATTAAAAACCCAGCTTATAGCTGGGTTTTTTTATATCTAGAATTTGAGTAACTCAATTATTCTTGTTTGATATAGCGTCTGATAGATAGAAAACCGTACAACATAGAAAGTATTGCCACTTTCACGATATACTGATTACTCAATAGGTTAGATGAGCAGAATCAGATGAGATATCGTGGACGCCGGTGGAACAACATACTCATGTTCAGTGTGATCGCTTTTATTGGCGTGTTAAACCTTCCAACTTTGATCAAAGCGTACCTTATCGAGCCCGAACCTGAAGTTAAGATCAGCGGTTCTTATCCTTCTCTTTTAAATCCAGCAGCTGAGCTTCAAGCTTTGCATTTTGCTAATTGGTCAGTTGTAGTAGAAGACGATCATTGGGCTTATCAATTTAAAGACACAGTGCTTCCTCAAACTACCAGTGCACAAGAGCTGTCACAGAGGTGGCAGGAACTTGTGGGCACCGAAATTGACTCTCAAACTTATACCGATCTCTCACCACAATTGAATACCCCGCATACCATTGAGGTGTGGTATCAAGATCAAGAAGAACCACAACGTATTACTTATTATCAGCTGCCTCAGTTCTGGTTGCTAAAAAACTGGAATGATCAGTGGTTAGCGGTGTCTATTGAAGAAAGCTACTTGTTTCCAAGCTTTGGCTCAGACCAGTCCTTTAAATCATACCAGTCATTCAAATCAGACAAGCTATCTATATCAGACGAACCATCTCTATCGGACGACTAACTATGCCTGAATTACCCGAAGTTGAAGTAAGCCGCATGGGGATCTCGCCTCATTTAGTCGGTGAGACGATTAAAACGCTTACCTTTCGTACCCCCAAACTGCGTTGGGATATCCCTCAAGAACTTAAGCGATTAGAAGGGCAGGTGATTCGCTCTATCTCGCGTCGTGCAAAGTATTTATTGATTGAGACAGATACAGGCACTGCGATTGTGCATCTTGGTATGTCAGGTTCACTGCGCGTGTTGGATGCCGATTTCCCGCCAGCAAAACACGATCACGTGGATCTTAAGTTAACCAATGGCAAGATTTTGCGTTATAACGATCCGCGTCGCTTTGGTGCGTGGTTATGGTCGGCGCCTGATGAGATACATACTGTATTACTTGGTTCTGGTCCTGAGCCACTAACTGACGACTTCAACGCCGATTACATTGCTGAGAAAGCAGAAAAGCGTAAGGTCGCCGTCAAACAGTTCATTATGGACAACAAAGTCGTGGTCGGTGTGGGTAATATCTACGCCAATGAAGCGCTATTTTCTTCACGTATTAATCCTTTGCGCTCTGCAAGTAAGGTTACAAAACAAGAGTGGCTCTTGTTAACTAAAGAGATCAAGCAAGTACTCACGACGGCTATCAGACAGGGTGGAACAACGCTAAAAGACTTTGCCCAAGCGGATGGAAAACCGGGATATTTTGCTCAAGAGCTGCAGGTTTATGGTAAGGCTGGTCAACAGTGTCCTAACTGTGAAGAGCTGATTCAGGAATTTAAAATCGGGCAAAGAAACACGTTTTATTGCTCTAGCTGTCAGGTATAGATGTGTCCTTCTCAATACAGAAGTTGATATCACTTGAAGCTGTGTCTAGGGCACTTTATCTGATAAAATTACGGGTATTATTGTGGAATTTGTCGTCTTCATTTCTAAAGGCAGAGTCTAACTCTAGAGCTTTGTAGATAATTCCTTACCTATGGCTGCTGACTTTGCCTTCGTTACATTACGCAAAAATAAAATATAAAGAGAAACTATGAAGATATTTTATTATCTAAAACATGCCTTGCTCTCTATCGCACCTCGTTTGTATTTTTCAAAACAGTTTGAAAAGCTGGAAAAGTCATATTCCGATCAAGCTGACTATATAAAAAGCAGAGTAAATTATTACGTAAAAGGGCTCGGCGACTTTGATAAGGCTAGTCTAAGCTGCGAGATTAGTAATTATTCTCGAAAAGGCTATACATCTTATTTCTTTGATCTTAAAGAGTTTCTTCATTATTTTCCAAAGTACTTTCGTTTCAGTTACTACTTTGGTGATGAAACGCATATAGAGCCAGTTCCAACGTTATTTAAAGCTCGTCCGATTGATGGGAACAATAGTAACTCTGTACTATTTAAATTAGATAAGCGTCGTCATTTCCGATTCGTGGATGATAGCTTAAGTTTTTCTGATAAAAAAAATATGGCCGTATTCCGTGGTGCTGTGACTCAACCACATAGAATTCGTTTTATGAAAACTCTGTATGGTCATCCACTGATGAATGCAGGTCAATCGAATACTTCAGAGCAACACCCAGAGTGGCAACAGCCATTTATGACAGTAGAAGAGCAGCTTCAGTACAAATTCATTATTTGCCTTGAAGGGAACGATGTTGCATCAAACTTGAAATGGGCAATGTCTTCAAACTCACTTGTCGTTACTCCAAAAATGAAATTTGAAACGTGGTTTATGGAAGGCACTTTGCAGCCAGGCATACATTATGTCGAGGTGAAGGATGACTGGTCGGATTTTGAGCAAAAAATAAAATACTATTTAGACAACCCTAAAGAGTCTGAACAGATGATCAAAAATGCGCATGAATACCTTGCTCCTTTCCAAGATGAACGACTAGAAAAGTTGGTTTGCATTAAAACACTTCAAGAATATTTTAGACTATCTGGTCAAGCTATTAACGAACACGCTATTAATGAGCAAGACAAATGAAAATTCTGATTATTGGCCCGTCATGGGTTGGAGACATGGTGATGTCTCAAGGCTTATATATTGAGTTACAAAGACAGTATCCTGACGCAAAAATTGATGTTTTAGCGCCAGCATGGTGTAAGCCTATTTTGGAAAGAATGCCACAAGTCAATCAAGCTCTTGAAATGCCACTAGGGCATGGGCAATTTGATCTGAAATCTCGTTATAAGATCGGCAAATCGTTGAGGGAAGTACAGTACGATAAAGCGTACGTATTACCTAACTCCGCGAAATCAGCTTTAATTCCCCTGTTTGCTCGTGTTCCTGAACGAGTTGGTTGGAAAGGCGAAATGCGTTTTGGTTTGCTTAATGACGTTAGAACCAATAAAAAAGCGTTTCAATACATGTTAGAGCGATATGTAGCGTTAGCGCACCCTAAAGCTGAAATGACGGGTAGTGGTTGTTTAGGTGAATTGTCATCATTACCTTTTCCAAGCCTACAAGTTGTTGACTCCACCCAGCAAGAGGCTATGGAGCAATTTGGTTTAAACAATCAAAGGCCTGTCCTTGGTTTATGTCCTGGTGCTGAGTTTGGCCCTGCGAAACGTTGGCCTGATAATCACTTTGCAACAGCAGCGACAGCGATGATAAAGCAAGGTTACCAAGTGTGGTTGTTTGGCTCGGCTAAAGATCGTGAAGTAACCCAAAAGATAATCGAACAAGTCCCTGTTAATATGCAGCAGCATTGCTTCAATTTAGCTGGAGATACGAGCTTAATTCAGGCTGTAGACTTGATCGGGGCTTGTCGTACTGTCGTTAGCAATGATTCTGGGCTGATGCATGTGGCCGCCGCGGTGGGCTGTAATGTCGTGGCTGTTTACGGCTCTAGTTCACCTAAATATACGCCTCCGCTAACGAACAAACTGGCGATCATCAATACCGATATTGAGTGCCGACCTTGCTTTGAACGAACTTGTCCCAAGCAGCACCTAAAGTGCCTCACTGAGTTAATGCCGAGTAGAGTCATTAGTGCTATTGAGCAGTTTGATGTTATTTCCCAAGGCAAAATATAAATAAGGTCGTTATATGAGCATCGTCGTTCGTTGGGCCTATACCGCGCTACTTTTCCTTGTTAGCCCTATTCTGCTTTGGGGCTTATATCGCTCCAAAGCAAACAAACCGCCTTTTGGTCATCGCTGGAAAGAGCATTTCGGATTTACACCGCCTATTAAGAATAGACAATCGGGTGTGATTTGGATTCATGCCGTTTCAGTAGGGGAAGTGCTGGCGAGTAAAAAGTTAGTTGAACAACTGGCGATACAAAACCCAGATAAAAGAATACTGATCACTACAACAACGAGTACAGGCGCTGAGCAGGTCGAAAAGATGAGCGGTTCGATTAGCCATCGTTATATGCCTATTGATTTTAGTTGGTGTGTTCAACGTTTTATCAACCGCGTTCAGCCAGATAACATGCTCATTATTGAAACGGAATTATGGCCAAACACCATTAACACCGTTGCTAAAAATGATATTCCGATGATATTAGTTAATGGACGATTATCCGAAAAATCAGCCAGTAATTATCAAAAAATGAGTTCGTTAATTTATCCGACTATCTCTAAGTTAAATTTAATATTGACGGTACACTCTGATGATAAATCTCGATTTGAGTTGCTAGGTGCGCCGAGCGAAAAAGTCATTGTCACAGGCTCAATCAAGTACGATGTGTCGATTGATAATAATATAATCGCACAAGGTGAACATCTTAGAAGTATTTTTGGACAGGGTAGGCAGATTTTCGTCGCCGCGAGCACTCATGAGGGTGAAGATGAACAAATATTTAGAGCTTACCAGCAAGCCAAAAGAGAACTGCCAAAATTACTCTTAGTGATAGTACCTCGTCACCCTGAACGGTTTAATTCAGTTGCAGAATTGGCCAAAAACCAAGATTTACTGTTAGTGCGTCGAACCGAAGTTGTTGACGAGTTACCGCTCGATGTCGATGTCTACCTAGGGGATACGATGGGAGAGCTTATGGTTATGCTTTCTGCGAGCGATCTTGTCTTTATGGGAGGAAGCCTACTTGGAAAGAAAGTAGGAGGGCATAACTTCATCGAACCTGCGCTGCTTCAAAAATACTGCTTAACAGGGCCGAGCTACTTCAATTTTTCAGACCTAGCGAATCAATTGATCGAGTCAAGCGCACTGTCTGTTGTAGCCGATGAGAATGAGCTTGCTTTACAAATGATCAGTGCATTATCCAAGCCTAAAGAGTTAATTGAAAAAGGGCGAATAGGCTATGGTATAGTTCAACAGAATCAAGGTGCGTTACAACAAACACTCCAATTGATACATCATTCAGCCACCAATAATCAGTCAACCAATATTGAGACATCACCATGATCAAAACTTTTGTTATCCATGTAAGCAAAGGCTACGAAGAACGTAGAAAACATATAGATAAGCACCTGCCAGAAGTGGGCATCACTGATTACGAATATATGTTAGCTGGTGATATCGATGATCTATCTGATGACGTTAGAAATGGCTTTTTTGACGACTCACTGAGGCTCCCTGAGAAGTCTTGCTTTTATAAGCACTACTTAGTGATGAAAAAAGTCGTAGAAGAACAAATTCCACAAGTATTAGTGTTAGAAGATGATGCTTTTTTAAATAGCGATTTTATTGAGCAACTAGAAGCTTTCCAAAGCGAACTTGCTGGTGAAGAAAAGTATCTTGTAAATATTGAAGAGGCGTCGAGTTTAGTACCCACATCAGTAAGAGTACCAAATCAACATCTGTACTTGTGTAAAACGAACAAGCTTACTGGTGGTTTGCTTTATGACCTTAGTTTTGCTCGCGCAATGGTAGAGCATATGGAAAACAATATAACCGACGCACCTATTGATGGTTATATTGGTAATGAACGAACGACATTAGAGTACAATATTTTTTGGACACACCCACCTTTGGTTCGTCAGGGCAGTAAAACCGGTGCATTTGATAGTGAGTTGAGTGGTAGAACCTCAGGGCTTTATGCGACGGTTAGAAGTTGGTTTAAAGAGGGATACCGAACTCATGTTCGAAGCCATGTCAGCAGCAAGCACAAAGCACTTTTTAAAAATATTACGAAGTACTAAATTATGAAATCAGAATTGGCTAGAAAACACTTAACATTTGTCATTTATGGCAATGATAGAACTTACTATCAAGGCGCAAGGTTTTGCATTTTGTCTTTTTTAGCCAATTGGGTTGAGGCAAATGGAACTAGGCCTGAAATTTCTGTTCTAGCAGAAGAGCCTGAGCACTTCGCTAATATGCCAATTAAAGTGTTTCCGATATCGCCAGCTCAAAAGGCTGAATGGAGTCTAGACAATACTTATCACTTTAGAATCAAGAACCGCGGCTTAAAATATCTTTGTGATAATTTAGAGTTGAGTCCTGAAGATAAACTGCTTTTTTTAGATACAGATACGTACTTTAACGTGCCAACAAATGTCTATTTCGACTCTATATCGGATAAAAACGCGTTACTGTTTTGCTCAGAAGTGAACATCAATACTTTGCCAAGCACTAATGAATACGCACATATCAGAGATAGAGATATAAAGCTTATGGATGGCAGTATCTACCGCACCAATCCAGACTCAGTTATGTGGGCATCGGCAGTCATCGGTATCACCGGGAAGCACACATCAGCTTTTGATTATGCCGATGTGTTGATTCAAGCGTTGCGTCAAGAAGGGTGTGAGGCACACACTCTAGAACAGTTTGCGTTATCTGAAGCGCTCTCTACACAGGTGAATATTGAACCAGCGAAAGCTTGGCTCAATCATTATTCAACGAGTGGACGAAAAGACTGGGCGAGAACGGTGTTGGAACAGTTCTTTGAAGAACATGGAGTTAAACCATTTGAAGAGCAAATACGCTTAGCTAAAGAAGTGTCCTTCAAGCGCCCTCTTGCTGAAGTGATTCGAGGGCATATCTATAAAAAGAAAAAGAAACTTCGTAAGTTATTTGGTTTGAAAGAAGAATAAATCATAGACTCTCAAGGGTACTCACTTTGTACCCTTGTTCAATTTGTGAAAAATCAAAGTGCTGAGCATCAATCCTTCCTAATCGAACTTCTTTTTCGAATGAGCGCTCGAGTCGCTTTAGATTACTCTTTTTCCAGTTGCTGCCTGTCTGCGTTAAGCATTTATCAAAATCGATAATCCAAACCTTACCTGCTTTATCTACGAGAATGTTATGGATATTGAGGTCGGTATGATTGACCCCTGCATCGTGCATTTTTCGAATTTGATGGCCAATATCGTTGAAATGGGTATCGGATAGTTTTTTGTTCGACAATATCTTTACTAAGTCTTCGGCGTCGGAAATCTTTTCAATTAAAATATCGGCTTTGTAAACGATCCCTTCTCTCGATACCTTTGCAGCAACTGGGCTTGGGACATTAACGTTATGTTTAGCTAGAAGCTCAAGTAACATTAACTCTTGGTATGCTCGTGAGCTCTCTAATCCAGTAAATAAATAGCTGTCTCTAACTAGCTTTCCAAACAAGCCGCCGCGGTGATAATGTCGAAGAGCGAAATCGCTTTTTTCTCCCTTAACAAACCATGTTGTTCCTCTACCTTGAGCGTGCCCCAGTATTGCTTGATTCGCCTTCCAATAATCCACAGAAAAAGCCAATTCAACGTCTTCAGTGAGTAACTTAGGGTTATACCAGTACGTTGTTTTATGGATTTGCTTTGTTGTAAACATGAATCACTGTCTCGTATTGGGGAGTTTATGGCATACTTGGTAGAACAGTATATCAAACGCCGAACAGATTAATGAACGATTCATGTAGTTACCAAAAAATATTAGTTGTTGCCACTCATTGCATTGGTGATAGTTTGTTGATCTCTGCTTTTACCCATAGTCTGAGAAAAGCGTTTCCGACCGCAACAATAGATGTGTTAGTTAATGCTAGAGGGGAGATGGTTTTTGGTACCAATCCAGACGTTGACTCTTTAGTTGAAATTCCGCCAAGAGCATCCGTTAAGGACTATTACCGGATTTTAAAAACGCATGGTCGATATGATTTAGTCGTCAATGAAATGCTTAATGATAGAACCGCTATCTATAGTTTTATCTTTGGCAAGAAAAGGCTGGGTGCAATTGATGAATCGCTTTCTGGAGCTTGGGTTAAAAAGTTAATTTATACTCATTACATTAAAGAACAGCATCGCTTTGAGCATAAAATGAGTCGCGTTGCTCGTATGCTGGATACCATAGATGTTAATTGTATTGCACGGCTTGTATCTCCCGAAGAGTTATTGCCTTCAGCGGTTCAAAAGAGATTGCCATCAAAATACATTGTTGTACATGCGCCATCCTCCAACGAAATTAAGCAGTGGCCAGTCTCGTATTGGGTTGAAGTCATCAATCGTCTGATATCTGCAGGTTATAATATTGTCTTATCTGGCGCTAAATTAGAACGAGACGAGACCATTGTTGAACAAATCATTAGCCAAGTCCCTGAGTCGAACCAACTGGTCAGTGTTTTAGGGGAATTATCATTAGCTCAAACTTCGGTATTAATAAAACACAGTGATGGTTTTCTTGGACCTGATAGTGGCCCGGGTCACCTCGCATCAGGTTACTCTATCCCAATTGTATCTATTATTAGCGTGGCGCCAGCAAGCATGTGGTCACCTTGGCCATATGAAGAGCCAATTGATGTAACGAACAATTTATACAGCAATGGTGTTAGCTCCCAAAGAGTCGCCAATATTAGACTTGTGCAATCTGAACGTAACTGCGTCCCTTGCTATAAAAACAGATGTCAGATTAGCGATGATGTCTATTCGCCATGCCTTCAAGATATCAAGCCAGATAACGTTGTTTCTGCTGTTCTAGAAATGATGCCATTGGAATCGATCAATGAATAACGCTCTTTCTGCTCCAAAATCTATTTGTATTCTGCGTTTATCTGCCATTGGTGACGTTTGTCATGCCCTTTCTGTGGTGCAACTTATTCAAGCTACCTATCCAGAATGTCAGATCACGTGGGTGATGGGAAAAATCGAAGCTCAATTACTTGGTGATATACCTGGAATTCAAGTTGTAGTGTTTGATAAAAAACGCGGCCTAAAAGGAATGAAAGAAGTATGGGGATCCCTGCGTCCAACTCGGTTTGATTATTTACTGCATATGCAAGTTGCATTAAGAGCCAGTCTGTTAACGTTAGGAATAAAGGCAAAAGTAAAACTTGGTTTTAGTTGGACACGTGCCAAAGAGGGGCAGTGGCTCTTTACCAACCGCAAGCTACCAAAAACGGACGCATCTCATGTGTTAGATAATTTCTCTGAATTTGCTTACTTTTTGGGGTGTTCCAAACAGGTGCCGATATGGGATCTTGCTTTGTCTGATGAAGATCAAAGACTATCGATGGAGCTTGCGTATGAGCCGTATATTGTTATTAGTCCTGCCGCGAGTAAAGATGAGAGAAACTGGTTAGTTGAGCGCTATGCCGCTGTCGCCGATCACGCTTATCAGTTAGGCTTCAAAGTGGTTTTTTGTGGTGCTCCAACGGATAGAGAGCGCAATTTAACCGACAATATATCTCAGCACATGACATCACCTTGTATTAACTTAGTAGGCTCAACCTCGTTAAAGCAGCTTACCGCAGTGATTGGTCAATCCAGTGTAGTGATCGCTCCTGATTCAGGGCCTGCACACATTGCGACGACTCAAGGTGTCCCCGTGATTGGTTTGTATGCGCACAGTAACCCAATGCGAACAGGGCCTTACCATAGTTTAGACAGTGTGGTTTCTGTCTATGAACAGATTGCCGAAGAGCAACACGGTAAAGCGGTTGACGAGCTTCCATGGGGAACCCGAGTAAAAGGAAAAGATCTTATGGCTCTTATTTCTACAGAATCGGTGATTGAGCAGCTAGACCGTGTATTAGGCCGATTGAAAAACAAGAAAACATCCAGTGAATAAAGGAATGTCATGAAAATAGCAATATACCCAGGTACTTTTGATCCAGTGACTAACGGCCATTATGACTTAATTAAACGTGCCGCATGTATGTTTGAAAAACTTGTCATTGGTGTCGCAGAGAGCCCAAGTAAAGCCACCTTATTTAGCTTAGATGAGCGTGTGGCCTTATTGCGAGAAACTTGCCATGAATTACCTAATGTTTCCGTTGAAGGTTTTAGCGGTTTACTGGTTGATTTCGCGACCGAGCAAAACGCCTCAATTTTGGTGCGTGGCTTAAGAACGACAATGGACTTTGAGTATGAATTTGGTTTGACGACAATGTATCGTCGATTAAAACCAGAACTAGAGAGCCTGTTTTTGACACCTTCAGAAGAGTTTGCTTTTTTATCATCAACATTGGTTCGTGAAGTCGCTATTCATGGTGGAGACATAGAGCAATTTGTTCCAGAGTTTGTTCATCAAGCTGTTGTCGCTAAAGTAAAAGCTTTTAAAAATTAAGTAATTATGAATATTCTAATGTATACAAGAGCCACGTTACCTGTGGTGAATTATGGTGGAACCGAACGAGTCATTTGGGACTTAGTTTATGCTTTGCATCTTGCCGGGCACCGAGTGACGCTGCTCGCTGGTAAAGGAACAAAGTGTGATTGGGCGAGAGTCATAGAGTATCAACCGAATGTACCACTGCAAAGTCAGCTTCCAAATGATATTGATGTTGTGCATTTCCACTCTGATCTTGAGCCTATCTCTTATCCCTACATTTTAACGCAGCATGGTAATTCAGACGGCCCTATTGACCCTAATACCGTCTTTGTTTCATCTCAGCATGCAAAAAATCATGGTGCACAAGCTTATGTTTACAATGGCTTGAATTGGGACAACTACCAAAAGCCTAACTTTAACTTGAAACGAGAACGTTTCCATTTTCTTGGGAAAGCGGCGTGGCGAGTTAAAAATGTTCAAGGTGCCATTGATATTACCAAGAAAGCTGGCCAGCAGCTTGATGTGTTGGGCGGCCATCGATTGAACCTAAAAATGGGTTTCAGGTTAACGTTAGATCGTCATGTTCGTTTTTTAGGGATGGTGGACGATACAACGAAATCTCAGATCATGACTCAGTCAAAAGGTCTGATATTCCCCGTGACTTGGCATGAACCGTTTGGCTTGGCGATTACAGAGAGTTTGTATTTTGGTTGCCCAGTGTTTGGTACACCTTATGGCTCACTGCCGGAATTAGTTTCTAGTGAGGTAGGTCTTTTATCGAGCTGTGAACAAGATCTCGTAGAAGGGATCTTAAATTCTGACACCTATGAATCTGCTCGTTGTAATGAATACGCGAGAGAGCAATTCAATGCCAATGTCATGGCTGCAGCGTATGTTAGTTATTACGAGAAGGTAGTTGAAGGTAATAAAGCCAATAGTGCATTAGGAAGTATTGTCGAGTCTTTTAAAAGGTTGCCTTATGAACGATAAATTGAAACCGAAACTGGTTTTTGTAGGCTATAAGCAACAGTATGAAAAACTAGAAATTGATGTCCTATCGTCTGATTATGAAAAGCATCATATTTTCCTAAGTAAGTGGCTAGTTAAATTAGTTTCCTTTTTATTTTTCTATAGTAAAAAACACTATCATGAGGCTTATGGAGCGATCATAAGACGAAAAATAAAGGCACTAAATGGCTTCGATGTCATATTCACCACCGATTCTCTGAGAGATATAAAGTCGATATCAAAGATTGATGGGAGGAAGGTGATTGTTTTTAGAAATGTCACAGATGGAAGCCTGAACCACCACCTAAAAGGTTTTGAAACATATACTTTTGATGAGGGTGATGCAGCAAAGTATGACTTTAAGCATATTTACCTACCTATGCCTCAACTAAAAATCATCGATGAGATAGAAAAATCGTCTGATTTCGATGTTTCTTTTGTCGGCGTGGATAAAGGAAGGAAAGAAAAGGTTCAGAAAATAAAAGGTGCATTAGATGGTTTTAAGTGCAATTTTATTGTTTTTGACAAGAAACCGTCTTATTCCTATGTTGAATACCTAACTGTGATGCTCAATACCAAATGTGTATTGGAAATGGTTCTTGATGGACAGACGTCTGATACTATGAGGGTTAAAGAAGCGTTATATGCTCGAAAAAAAGTAATCACGAATAATACGAGTCTTTACAATCACCCTTTACACTCAAAAGATAACTTTCTTATATTTGACTCTCTAAATGAACTTGCTAGTAATATTGAAGGCTTTATCTCTAGCGACTTTGACGAATCAGTTTTGATTAAGCTTGAAGATTACACTGTTGATGGTTTTTATCACAAACTCCTATCTGGCAATGGCGAATAGACTCATTATGAAAAAAATCATACGCAAGATTAAGAAGCTAATATTCATTCGTGCTCAAAAAAAACAGAAGAATTTCCTTTCTCGAAAATCAAACTTTACAGACACTCAATTTGAAGGCTGTAACTCTGTAGCAAGCGATTGTGATGTGAATGCTTCATATATTGGCTTCGGTACTTATATTGATACTCATTGTAATATGAACAATGTCAAAATAGGTCGTTTTTGCTCGATTGCTAATAATGTGAAAATTGTCCTAAATAACCACCCGGTCAATGATTATGTGTCGACTCACCCTTGCTTTCATCGAGCAGATCATCGATTGATGCAAAAACAAGGGTTGGATTTTAACAAAGGTACTATTTACTCGCATACTAAGTATGTTGAAGAGCATTACCAAGTTGTTGTTGGATCCGATGTTTGGATTGGTGAAGACGTGAAAATATTCCCAGGAGTGGCTATCGGGCATGGTGCAGTGATTGCAACAGGTTCTATTGTGACCAAAGATGTAGAAGCATTTAGTATTGTGGGTGGTGTTCCAGCGAAGGAAATTAAGAAGCGCTTTACTGAAGAGGAAAGGGAAGCTCTTTTAATGGAACAGTGGTGGGAATGGCCACTTGAAAAAATCAAAGAGCATCAAGGTGCCTTTATTAATATCAAAGATTTTAAGTTATTGATTAGTTAGAAACTTCTAACTAATCAATCGGGTCTATATGCCTACGTGTAGGTTTATACCCATATGTAGGTTAATACCCCACATATGGGTCTTGTCCATTCCTACGTGTTTTTAACAACTTTAAAATCCACATGTACTGCTCAGGTTTCGGATTAACAAAACCTTCAACGACTTCATTCATTGCCCTAGCGTCTTGATGTTCATCGCCGGATAACTCAATGGGTGCTTTGATTTCAATTTCGTATTTACCCGTCTCAATATTATAGCTGGCAAAGGTTGGAACGATCTTCGCTCGGCTTACTTTTGCTAGTTTTCCAAGTCCGGGCAAGGTTGCTTTTTCAGTCGCAAAGAAATCTGAGAATACACTTTGCTCTGGGCCATGGTCTTGATCTGGCAGGTAATATCCCAAGTAGCCATCTTTGACTGATTTGATAAATGGCTTAATGCCTCCACTGCGATCATAAACTCGTCCGCCATACTGAACTCTTTGCTTGTGCATGAGCCAATCGGTCAGAGGGTTTTTCTGGCTATTTGCCATCGCAGAAACGGGTAAGCCTCTTGAAGCTAAAAGGATAGCCGGAATGTCGATGCACCAAGAGTGAGGTACGAGCAAAATAGCACTTTGATTGTCTTTTTGTAGCTGTTGTAAGTGTTCTAATCCAATGATTTCTGAGTGTTTTTCAAGCCAACGTTTACTGCGTAATGATATGGCAGGAAAACCAAGTAAAAAGGCGCCAGCAGTTGTTAGGCAATTGGTTAGAATGGTTTCACGCTCTTGAACAGACTTTTCTGGAAAACAAAGCGCGAGGTTTATACGTGCCTTTTGTACTGAGCCACGTTGCTTCTTCGCCATTTTTGTCGCCACGAATTTTGCTATGGCTACTCGAATCGAGTTTGGCAGCAAAGAAATGGGTAGACATAGGCATAGCCCGAGCCAAGTTCCCCAGTGTTTTGGTGATAAAAACGCACTGATGAATTTGGGGTTGTATGCTTTAGGATCGTAGTCGTCGCGTTGAGTTGTCACTGTAAACCTTTAACTGGCGATATATATTGAACAAGCTAACAGTATACCGTTAGCTTGTTTTCGGGAGAGTGTAATCTAGCGATTAACTGACTGCATGTACTCGCTGACGCCTTCAGCAACCGATTTAAATTGAACATCGCAACCGGCATTACGCAACTTAGTTAAATCAGCTTGAGTAAACTCTTGGTAAGCACCTTTCAAATGCTCAGGGAATGGGATAGTTTCAATCTCTCCCTTACCGTGATGTTTAATCACCGCTTTTGCGACTTCTTCAAATGATTCGGCATTACCTGTACCTAGGTTGAAGATACCTGATACGCCATTTTTTAAGAACCACAGGTTTACGGCCGCAACATCACCAACATACACAAAATCACGCTTGAAGGTTTCGCTTCCTGCGAATAATTTCGGGTTTTCACCAGCGTTCATTTGATTGTTTAGGTGGAAAGCGACAGAAGCCATGCTGCCTTTGTGCTGTTCACGTGGACCGTAGACATTGAAGTATCGAAACCCAGTGATTTGAGAAAGCGTTTCGTTGTGTGCGGTTGCATCTGCAGTTAAGCGACGCACATAGTTATCAAATTGCTGTTTTGAATAGCCGTATACGTTTAGCGCGCCTTCGTACTGCGGCTCTTCAATAAAGGTATCGGTTTCACCATAAGTGGCAGCAGAAGAAGCATACAAGAACGGAATCTCGCGCTCGATACAGTAATGCAGCAACTCTTTCGAGTATTCATAGTTGTTGAGCATCATGTATTTGCCATCCCACTCGGTGGTCGCAGAACATGCACCTTCATGGAAAATTGCTTCAATATGACCGAAATCATCACCAGCCATAACTTGAGTTAGAAAGTCATCACGATCCATGTAATCGGTGATATCTAGGTCAACCAGGTTCTTAAATTTTTTGCCATCTTTTAAGTTGTCGACAACTAGAATATCGTTGTGGCCTGCTTCATTGAGTGCCTTAACAATATTGCTGCCAATCATGCCTGCACCACCAGTTACGATAATCATATTTCTTCCTACTTTTTTGAATACAAACTCACGCGAGTATAGCAAGGAACAAACGAAGCGAGCTAGCGGAATAATTCTTTAATTCTAGTGTGATATGATTGTGTTAATCTAGTCATTATTACTTATCTCAAACTCGAGTTTATGGAGGCTAGTATGATAGTTCTCTACTTTACGAGTTTGTGCGAAGGTCATCGCATGAGATTTATTGCGGTAGTAATTGACTCGGAGCTATTTGAGTTAATGAAACTTAGAGTTGGTGCTAATAGCTCAAACTCTACTTGAATAGCGAGCGACTGAGTTACACAATGAAAAGAGTTTTGTCACTTTATATTTTAGGGTTTTTATGAAGATATTAGTCACAGGCGGTGCTGGTTTTATCGGTTCTGCGGTCATTCGTCACATTATTAACGATACATCTGATAGTGTTATTAATGTCGATAAATTAACTTATGCAGGTAACTTAGAGTCTCTTGTTGAGCTTGAAGACCATGAGCGCTATGCATTTGAAGCGGTCGACATTTGTAATCGTACTGAACTAGACCGTATATTTGAACAGCATAAACCCGATGCGGTGATGCACTTGGCGGCTGAATCTCATGTTGACCGTTCGATTGACGGCCCTGCTGCATTTATCGAAACTAATATTGTTGGTACATATACATTACTTGAAGCAACTAGAGCCTATTGGAATGAGTTTTCTGAAAGTGATAAAGCTGCTTTTCGTTTCCACCATATCTCTACTGACGAAGTCTATGGCGACTTAGAAGGTACGGATGACTTGTTTACCGAGACAACATCGTATGAGCCATCAAGCCCATACTCAGCTTCAAAAGCATCTTCTGATCATCTCGTCCGAGCTTGGCTACGTACTTATGGTTTACCAACCGTTGTAACTAATTGCTCAAATAACTATGGGCCTTATCATTTCCCAGAAAAGCTCATTCCATTAATGATTTTGAATGCTCTAGACGGGAAGCCTCTGCCTGTGTATGGCAATGGTATGCAAATTCGTGACTGGCTGTTTGTCGAAGATCACGCGAGAGCGTTGTACAAAGTGGTAACTGAAGGCGAAGTGGGGGAAACCTACAATATTGGTGGTCATAATGAAAAAGCAAACATTGATGTTGTAAAAACGATCTGTTTATTACTTGAAGAGTTGGTTCCAAATAAGGCAGAAGGTGTGGGTAAGTACCTTGACTTAGTTACTTATGTCACTGATAGACCTGGGCATGATGTACGTTATGCAATCGATGCGTCAAAGATTGAACGTGAATTGGGTTGGAAGCCTGAAGAAACGTTCGAATCAGGTATTCGTAAGACGGTTGAGTGGTACTTAGATAACAAGCAATGGTGGTCACGAGTATTAGATGGCTCATATGCCGGCGAACGTTTAGGTGCGTTTTCTGGAATGCAGGAAAATGAAAAGGTAATCAAATAATGAAAGGTATTGTCCTCGCGGGGGGATCAGGTACACGTTTGTATCCTCTGACTCGTGGTGTTTCTAAGCAGCTATTGCCTATTTATGATAAACCAATGGTGTTTTACCCCATTTCGACGTTAATGTTGGCTGGTATTAAAGATATCTTGATTATCACGACACCTGAAGACAATGCTGGTTTTCAACGCTTGCTAGGTGATGGCTCTGATTTTGGAGTTAACCTTGAATACGCAATTCAACCAAGTCCAGACGGTTTAGCGCAAGCTTTTATCATTGGTGAAGAGTTTATTGGTGATGATAGTGTTTGTTTGGTGTTAGGGGATAATATTTTCTATGGTCAGGCTTTTTCTAAAACTCTAAAAAATGCCGCTTCAAGAGAGTCTGGTGCTACCGTATTTGGTTATCAAGTCAAAGATCCCGAGCGTTTTGGCGTGGTTGAATTTGACGAAAAAATGAAAGCCGTTTCGATTGAAGAAAAGCCAGAAATACCCAAATCTAACTATGCGGTGACCGGATTATATTTCTATGATAACCGAGTTGTTGAAATGGCGAAGCAAGTGAAGCCATCTCATCGTGGAGAGTTGGAAATTACCACTCTCAATGAAATGTATCTAAATGATGGCTCTTTGAATGTGGAACTATTAGGCCGTGGTTTTGCCTGGTTAGACACTGGTACACATGAAAGTCTTCATGAGGCTTCATCTTTTGTTCAAACTATTGAAAATGTACAAGGGCTTAAGGTTGCTTGTTTAGAAGAGATTGCTTGGCGCAATGGTTGGTTAACTGATGAGCACATGTTAACACTCGCTAAACCAATGATGAAAAATGAATACGGTCAGTATTTGACTCGTTTAGTCACTGGCCTTCAACATAAGGCAAAGGCTTAATGCGCGTACTAATTACTGGCTGTAATGGTCAAGTTGGCTCTTGTCTAGCTAAGCAACTGACTAATAATGAGAATACATTGGTGTTAGCGCTTGATAGAGAGCATCTTGATATTGCGAGCCAAGAGTCAGTTAATGCAGTTGTTACCGAATTTCAACCCACGATTATTATCAATGCAGCGGCGCATACTGCGGTTGATAAAGCTGAAGAAGAAGTTGAACTTTCTTATGCGATTAATCGTGATGGTCCCAAGTTCTTAGCACAAGCTGCGCAAAATCTAGGGGCTGCGATTCTACATATTTCGACGGACTATGTCTTTGAAGGCAATAAAGTAGGGGAGTATCTAGAGAGTGATATCACAAACCCACAAGGTGTTTACGGTGAAAGTAAGTTAGCCGGTGAAATAGCTGTTACCGAAGCGTGTGATAAACATATCATCCTTCGTACTGCTTGGGTGTTTGGTGAAAATGGCAATAATTTCGTTAAGACCATGCTTCGTTTAGGTGAAAATCGAGACACATTGAGTATCGTAGGTGACCAGTTTGGTGGACCTACGTATGCAGGTGATATCGCAAGTACCTTGATCAAAATCGCTAACCTCATTAATCAAGGTGATGTGGTGGAATATGGTGTTTATCACTATTCGGGTCTGCCGCATGTGAGTTGGTTTGAATTTGCTGATGCTATTTTCAATGTTGCAGTCGAGCAAGGCGTTATTGCAAATAAACCGAACCTAACGAGCATTCCTACCGACCAATATCCCACGCCAGCAACGCGTCCAAGCAACTCTCAATTGAGTACAGAAAAAATCACGACCCTTTTCTCGGTCGGGCCTAGTGACTGGAAGGCGGCACTAAGCAATATTAAAGCGTACGCAGGATAAGAGCATGAAAGTAATTGATACCCGCATACCTGATGTGAAAATTATAGAACCCAAAGTGTTTGGCGATGAGCGCGGATTTTTTATGGAAACTTGGAGCCAAAAACAATTTGAAAAGTTAGTCACAGGTAAGCCAACACAATTTGTACAAGATAACCACTCTAAGTCTAAGCAGGGAACCTTGCGCGGTTTGCATTATCAAACTAAAAATACCCAAGGTAAGCTGGTCCGAGTTGTATCGGGTGAAGTGTTTGATGTTGCTGTTGACATTCGAAAAGACTCTGCGACCTTTGGTCAATGGGTTGGAGAGCTTCTTTCCGAAGAAAATAAGCGTCAAATGTGGGTGCCCGAAGGTTTTGCTCATGGTTTTTATGTGACGAGTGAAATGGCTGAGTTTGTTTATAAGTGTACGGATTTTTATAACCCAGGTGCGGAAATGTCAATCGCGTGGAATGATCCGGGGTTGGATATAAAATGGCCTTTAAATCAAGATGTCCCTGTTGAATTAGCAGAGAAAGATCGTTATGCATTATCTTTTGAAAAGGCTTTAAATTGGATGCTGTAGTTTATATCGCATAGTTGCTGCGGTAAGCGAAAAATATATATGGATACAAACTAAATCAACAGAGGTTCGGGTTTACGACAGGTAATAGAAGACCCATACACCAGAAATCTGTAAGGCCTTAGTTATAGAAAGGGTAGTGTTTTATTAACGTTCGAAGGCGTTACCGATTCGATGCACTCAAGATGGTTGTCTGCTAAGTGCTGAACTTAGCCTGTTTTCGTCAAAGCTAATTCGACCAGATGTGAACAGGTCGATCTATCTGTTTAGTGGCGATATACTGAACCACTAAACGGATAGGGATACTAATGCTAATGAAAACACGTGACAAGATTGTTTACGCAGCTCTAGAGCTTTTTAATGAGCACGGCGAGCGTAGTATTACGACCAATCATATTGCTGAACACATCGAAATCAGCCCCGGAAACCTCTACTACCACTTCCGCAATAAACAAGAAATTGTACGTGATATCTTTACTCTCTACTCGACAGAGTTACTTGAAAGATTTACTCCGATTCAAGGGCAGCAAGAAAGTCTGACGCTACTAAAAAGCTACTTAGATTCAATCTTCACATTGATGTGGAAGTACCGATTCTTCTATGCGAACCTGCCTGAAATATTGTCTCGTGATGAAAAACTGCATCTTGATTACATGGCCGTTCAAGAAAAGCTGCAAACGAATCTTGTGGATATTATGAGAGCCTTTGTTGAGTTGAACTTGCTAAAAGCAACAGATACAGAAATGAAGTCGATGGTCACATCTCTTCACTTGATTGCATCGGGTTGGTTGGCGTATCAGTCGGCGATGTCTCCAAAATCTCAAATTACGGAGCAAGTTGTGCACCAAGGAATGCTGCAGATGATCGCCACGGTTAAACCGATTGCAACTCCTCAAGGCTTTGAGCAACTGACATTGCTAGAAGATGGTGTAAAAGCGCTGAATAGCAAATAAAAGCGAAGATGTGGGTAAGCGGTAAGCGGGATTCGGGTAACGAGAGCGGGAAAGCGCAGATTCGAGTGGTGGGATATAAATCGTGACGTCATTCCCTACAGCGAGGAACGAGCGTGATAGGGAATCTCTCTTTATCCTCGAGGGGAGCAATCTCAAGCGAGATTCCAAATATTTAGTCCCTCAATTCTGGAATGACGAAGTTTTATAAGTGATGGTTCCCGGGCTGAGGGGGTATATGTTTCTTTTCTTAGAGCCCACTCTTCACCTCATACATCTAGGTTACACGAATACTGAATCCGTTCTTATCTCACCAACCATCTTTTCGGGTTTTGAGCTTGGCTGTTTCTACGAATTTCGAAGTACAGCGATGGGCGGGTTTGACCACCAGTGTCACCTGCAAGCGCAATAGCCTCACCAGCTTTAACTTTATCGCCTTCCTTTTTTAGTAGGGCTTGGTTAAAGCCATAAAGTGTCATGTCGCCTTTACCGTGGTCCAGCAGTACCACTAAACCATAACCACGCAAATATTCGGCGAATACGACGGTTCCTGAGTAAACAGATTTTACCTGCTGACCGTATTTCGCTTTGATCACCATGCCTTTCCAATTTACTTGGCCAGTTTGGCGTGAGCCGTAGTTATGCAGAACTTTATCTTTGATTGGCCAAGGCAGTTTACCTTTACGTTTGGCTAAGCCATCCATAGGGACAGCATTGCGTCTCTCTCGTGCGGCTTTTTCTGCTTTCGCTATTTCGGCTTTTAGGCGAGTTTCATTACGTTGAAGTTCGGCTAAGTAATTTTTGTCGCCAGAGATGTTTTTCTTAATACTGCCGACGGTCTTTTTACGCTGTGTTTGGGTCTGCGATAGTTTGTTGCGCTTTGCTACCTGTTGATTTAACAGCGTTGCTATTTGTTCTTGCTCAAGCTGGCGTTGCTTATGGCTCTCTTCTAATTCAAGTTGAGTTTGTTCGATCGTTTTGATTGTTGCAGAACGCGCTTTGGCGAGGTGTTGGTAATAGTGACTAATGCGGTCTTCTTCAACGCCAGTATTTAAGATGTGAGAAGAGGCTTTAGCTCTGCTGGTCATGTAGTAAGTCTGAATCAGCTGCTCTAACTTATCGGTATGGGCTTTTTTCTGTGCTGTAAGCGCTTTAATCTTATTATCTAAGCTAGCAACATTAGTATTGGCGGTATTGAGTTGTTTTTTACTTGTTTTAATGGCTTTTTCAAGCAAGGAGATAGAGAGCTCTTGCTGCTTGAGGTTTGCTTGTAAATTGTCGAGCTTCTTCTGTTGTGAGGATAGTGTTTTTTGTTGGCGAGATATCTCACTCGATACACCTTTCAGTTCCCCTTTCGATGCGGCAAGTGGCGATGCAGAGAAAAAAACAGCGCAAAGGCTGGCAGATATCAAAAGAACAGTGCTAATTATTTGGACTGGTTTCATCATTATCGTCATGTTGCTCTTATTAGTTCTTAGCATCTGCTCTTAAGTTTTTCGTATCTCGGTTCATCGAACCTACAATCAGCTCTTAAATCCCATCACCATGGATGAAGTTTTGCGAGCGGCCATTGAAGCCTTGGTCCATATCTAAAGAGGGCTTATCTGTTTTCGGTTTTCCGACAACTTTTGCAGGAACGCCTGCGACTGTTGTATGAGGTGGTACGGCTTGTAGTACAACAGAGCAAGACCCAATCTTCGCGCCTTCACCAACTTCAATATTGCCCAGGATTTTAGCACCAGCCCCAATCATCACACCTTCGCGAATCTTAGGGTGACGATCGCCGCCTTCTTTACCGGTACCACCAAGGGTCACGTCTTGAAGGATCGATACATCATTTTCGACGATAGCAGTTTCACCAATCACGATACCAGTGGCGTGGTCGAGCATGATAGCTTTACCGATACGAGCCGCTGGGTGAATATCAACTTGGCAAGCAACTGAAATTTGGTTTTGTAGGTAAGTGGCAAGCGCAATACGGCCTTGTTTCCATAGCCAATTCGCTACTCGATAACCTTGAAGTGCATGGTAGCCTTTAAGGTACAGCAGAGGCATCGAGTACATCTCGACCGCAGGATCCCGATTTACCGTTGCGCAAATATCACAAGCAGCAGCATCAATAATCGATTGATCCTGCTTAAATGCTTGCTCAACTACTTCACGGACTGCCATTGCTGGCATTGAAGCTGTCTTTAATTTGTTTGCTAGGATGTAGCTAAGGGCTGCACCTAAACTTTCATGGTTGATGATCGTGGCATGATAAAAACTCGCAAGCATAGGTTCTTGCTCTGACTGCTGTCGAGCTTCCTTCACTATGCATTGCCAAACTTTTTGCTGTTCACAGTGTTTCATTTTTCCATCCATTCTTTTAAATCAGATACGCGTAGCGACATGAGAGATACGAAGAGCTTAGAAAAGCCAATTAGCGTAAATGAGATTCCAGATACTTCATTCTTCAATGACGAGCATTATATTAACGTCATCTTCAAGAGTGAGGAACGAGCGAGTTGGAGAGCTTTGTTCGGGTCATTTACTTTATGCTATTCGCATCTTGATTACCCGTACCTCTAACTCTCTTCGTATCTCGCTTACTCTAATTTCGTACCTGCTCTTACTATCTTTCTGACTTTTTGTCTCTAGCAAGCAGATCTTGCGCTGCTAGGTGTGCATCTTTCCCTTGATACAACACTTGATAAATCTGTTCAACAATAGGCATTTCAACGCCCATACGTTCTGATAGTAACCAAACTTCTTTGGTGTTGCGATAACCTTCCACTACTTGGCCAATTTCGTCTTGTGCTGTATCTACATCTTTACCTGCGCCAAGTGCCAAACCAAAGCGACGGTTACGTGATTGGTTATCAGTACAGGTTAGCACTAGGTCACCCAGTCCAGCCATGCCCATGAAGGTTTCTGGTTGCGCACCAAGAGCTGCGCCTAGTCGACTCATCTCAGCTAGACCGCGAGTGATAAGTGCAGTACGTGCATTGGCACCAAAACCAATACCATCCGACATGCCAGCACCAATGGCGATGACATTTTTCACTGCACCACCAAGTTGCATGCCAATAAAATCTGAATTTGCGTACACACGGAACGTTTTGCCACAGTGAATTTTTTCTTGAAGTTGCTCAAGGAATTCTGCATCAGGGGAAGCCACAGAGATTGCCGTTGGCATACCCATCGCTAGCTCTTTGGCGAAGGTAGGTCCTGATAGAACTGCTAACGAGTACCCATCGCCAAGCACATCGTGAGCGACATCTTTTAGCAGGCGACCAGTTTCCGGCTCTAAACCTTTAGTTGCCCAGCAGATACGAGAACAATCTGTTAAGTGAGGCTTAAGGCTATTTAAAACGATACCAAACACGTGGCTAGGGACGACAACAAGAAGATCACGACTTGCTGTTACTGCCTTCCCAAGGTCTGACTCGATGATTAGGCTTTCTGGGAAGTCGATATTTGGTAGAAATTCATTATTTGCGCGCTCGGATTCGAGACGAGCCATGTGAACAGGATCATGCCCCCACAGAACAACGTTTGCACCGTTACGCGCTAGAGAGATAGCTAGAGATGTTCCGTAAGAACCTGCGCCAATTACTGCCATGGCGATCTCTTTGCCGTAAGCGTTTGTCGAGTGAGTTGTTTCTGTCATGCTTCCACCTAAAAATAATGAGGGAAATCGAAGAGTCTTGGAAAAGCTATCCACTAAAATCAGAGGAGCTTTCAATTTTAGTACAGTGTAAAGAAAAAATGCACATCGCAGAAGTTGCGATGTGCATTTAAAAGCTAACTAGCGCTTGAATCGTTAGAGTTAAGCTCTAATTTGAGACTTAAGCTTGTTCGCCTTCAGCTTGTTGAGCTTGGTTTTGTAGGTAGTTCATGAACAAAGCATCAAAGTTAACTGGTGCTAGATTCAGTTGTGGGAACGTACCTTTAACCACTAGGCTAGAAATCGTTTCACGAGCGTATGGGAACAGGATATTCGGGCAGAATGCACCTAGGCAATGAGCTAGTTGGCCAGCTTCCATTTCGCTTGCAGAGAAGATGCCGCCTTGTTGAACTTCACAAAGGAATGCAGTGTCTTCTGCGTTTTTAACCGTAACCGTTAGACGTAGGATTACTTCGTACACGCCTTCGCCAAGTTCACGGCTTTGAGTGTCTAGGTCCAGTTTTACATCTGGGTTCCACTCTTTTTGAAACATGTCTGGAGAGTTTGGCGCTTCGAAAGATACGTCTTTTAGGAAGATACGTTGGATTGCGAAGTTTTGTTGTGCGTCTTGTTGTGCTGCTTCAGCCATTTTCTTGTCCTTAAAAATTTATAATTAGGTTTCGTTCGCCATCTCTGTTGAACAAAACCTTAAAGTCATATTCGTTTAGTTAGGTCAGCTTACCTTTAACTACTTTTTACCTTTCACCAAAGGTAGGTTAGCTTCGCTCCAAGCCACTAAGCCGCTTTTCAGCACGCTTACGTTTTCGAAACCAGCTTTAACCAGTAGGTTAGCGCTTTCTTGAGCTGTTTGACCTGTCTTACATACTACGATGATTGGGTCGGCTTTGTGGCTTTCAAGGCTACCAAAGCTATTTGCTTTGATATCTGACGGCAAAATGTGAACTGCGTCAGTAATATGGCCCTTTTTGAACTCATCTTTAGTACGAATATCAACCACAACGCCGTTTTCACGGTTAATCATGTGTGTGGTTTGCGCTGGCGTGATCTCTTTGTAAGCTGCGTTTGATGTCTTGATAACGTTCGCAATGATGGCAACAACCAAGCCGATCCATACGATGGCTAAAATCATATTCTCTTGAACAAATGGAACTAACTCTTGCATATCTTGAACTCTTATTCGTTATTGGGCGAAAAATTATAGGGTAGGAGTATAGCGAGGTTTTGGGTTTGGTGTATATAGAGCCGAAGTCATAGTTAGGTTCTTACCATTTAGACCTCAAAGCCATTACTGTGATTGGTAAGAGGAGAAATAGAATTTTTTTTGCTTCCTACTGAGACATTGGAGATAATAACATAAGTATTAAGCCATTCCTGTATATGCGTAGTGTGATTTCGCCTGATTATCAAAGGGCGGTAGCATGCCTATTTTTTGAGGTGGCTAAAATTTAAGGTGTCAGGAATTACATAAATGTTTGAAGCTGAAAAAGAAAAAAAATTTTTTGAGATGGATAATGTCATTCAAAATTTTGCTTGGGGTAGTAAGTCTTCGTTTAATCAGTTATTTGATATAGATAACATTGGCGATGAACCACAAGCTGAAATGTGGATGGGGGCTCATCCAAATGGGTGCTCAAAGGTTCAAAGTAGCGACTTAAAAGTATTATTGTCTCAATTGATTGATGTTCACAAAGATGAGTTTCTATCAAAGCAGATAAGTGAGAAATTTGGAGAGTTACCGTATCTATTTAAAATTCTAGCCGCTGAAAGTGCACTGTCTGTTCAAGTGCATCCGAGTAAAGAGGAAGCTGAGCTTGGTTTCCACAAAGAAGAGCAAGCTCAGGTTCCTCTTTCAGCTCATCACAGGAATTATAGGGATTCGAATCACAAACCTGAACTGGTTTATGCTTTAACTTCTTATCAAGCTATGAATGGTTTCCGAGCAATCCCTGAGATTATTTCACTATTTTCAGGTGTTGGGGTTCCACAGTTAAGTGAGTTGCTTGAACATTTTAATGCAAACCCTTCTTCAGAAGGACTTCGTGAGTTTTTTGTAGGTATCCTCTCACTGGAAGGGGATAACAAAGTCGAAGCCGTCGACTCATTAGTTTCCCAAGTTGAGGATAATGTAACCCAAGAGTTGTCTTCACTAATCTTAACATTGTCAGATCAGTATCCTGGTGATGTCGGCTTGTTCACCCCATTAATGCTCAATGTCATTACTTTGGAACCTGGAGAGGCGATGTATTTAGATGCCAGAACGCCCCATGCCTATTTAAAAGGGACGGCATTAGAAGTTATGGCTAATTCTGATAATGTTCTTAGAGCAGGTTTAACCCCTAAACACATTGATGTTCAAGAACTCGCTAGTTGTACTCTTTTTGAGGAAAAGCCGTTTGATGCGCTAAAGTTAGCGCCGATAATTGAGAATGGTGTTCTCACTTATCCCGTTCCGGTTCCTGATTTCAGATTCTCTGTTTATGAAAACCCGAATAATGAGCTTGTTTGTCCAGAAAGTGCCGAGATTTTATTGCCGTTGGATGCTGAACTGACGTTAACTCATGACTCTGGTGAGGTTGTGACGTTGAAAAAAGGAAAGTCAGTTTTCATACCAGCATATGTTGATGAATATCGTATATCTTCGAAAGGAAATGTAGCTAAAGCTCATTGTTAATCCAGCGTATGACAACCAACTGTTGAGTAGTTTGGCGCTGTTTTTAAGCTATTTATTGTTATCCCTTGCTCTGACAACGAAGCAGGGGCCAAAGTATTGATTACAAATTAAAGAAGAAAAATTATGTTTATACCTGTCATTATGGCTGGGGGTTCTGGATCTCGTTTATGGCCTCTGTCGCGTTCAGCGTTTCCAAAGCAATTTTTAGCGCTAGATAATCACAATTCATTAACGATGTTGCAGTCCACCTTAGATCGAATTAGTGGTATGTCGGCTTCTGAAGCGATCATTATTTCTAATGAGGACCATCGTTTTGTGGTTGCGGAGCAACTTCGTACTTTTGGGCAGGAAGCTCGTATTATCTTGGAACCTGCAGGGCGAAATACAGCACCGGCTATTGCATTGGCTGCAATGCAAGCTATGGCGCATGGTGATGATCCTGTGATGCTTGTTCTAGCCGCTGACCACATAGTACAAGATACGGAAGCGTTTCAAGATTCAATTCGTAAAGCTCAGGTTGTTGCAGATGCTGGTAAGTTAGCAACCTTCGGTATAGTACCAACTGCACCTGAAACGGGGTATGGCTATATTAAGCGAGGATCTAAAGAAGGTGATGCAGCTTATGTTGTAGACAAGTTTGTTGAAAAACCTCAACTAGAAGTTGCTGAACAATACGTTGCAAGTGGAGAGTACTACTGGAATAGCGGATGCTTTATGTTCAAAGCAAGTATCTTTCTTGAAGAGCTTAAGAAATATTCACCAGAAATTCATGAGTGCTGTTTAAAAGCAACAAATGGCACGACAGAAGATATGGACTTTATTCGTGTAGATAAGAGTGAATTCTTAAAATGCCCGGATGATTCGGTTGATTATGCTGTAATGGAGCGCACCGACAAGGCTGTAGTCGTTCCAATGGATGCCGGCTGGAGTGACGTTGGTTCATGGTCCGCGTTATGGGAAGTTTCAGAGAAAGATAGCTCTGGAAATGTGATTCATGGAGATGCGATAACAGAGGATACTGAAGGGTGTTACATTTACGCTCCGAATAAACTGGTAGCTTCTGTTGGAGTAAAAGACATCGTTGTCGTGGAGACCAAAGATGCAGTTTTGGTCGCTCACAAAGACAATGTTCAACAAGTGAAGAAAATTGTTGAGCATCTGAAGGCCGAAAACCGAGCTGAATTCAGAGAGCATAGAGAAGTTTACCGCCCTTGGGGTAAGTCTGATGCAATTGATGGTGGTGACCGATACAAGGTGAATCGTATTACCGTACAACCAGGTAAAAAACAATCACTCCAGATGCATTATCATCGGGCAGAACACTGGGTCGTTGTTTCTGGTACTGCCAAAGTAAGTAGCAATGGCGAAGAACAAATTATCTCTGAAAATCAGTCACTCTACATTCCAGTTGGCGTAAGTCATATGGTTGAAAACCCAGGTAAAATACCACTCGAGCTTATTGAAATACAATCAGGTTCATACCTAAACGAAGACGACGTAGTACGTTTAGAGGAAAGTAAATAATGACAAAGTTAACATGCTTCAAAGCTTATGATATTCGCGGTCAGCTAGGCTCAGAACTCGATAATGACATCGCGTACCGAATCGGCCGAGCTTACGGTCAGTTTTTAAAAAGTGAAAGTGCAGATGAAAAAACCATTGTTGTTGGAGGTGATGTTCGTCTTACGAGTGAAGAACTGAAACTCTCTTTAGCTAACGGTTTGATGGAGGCGGGTGTTCACGTTCTAGATATTGGCTTATCAGGTACGGAAGAAATCTACTTTGCAACCTTTCATCTAGGTGTTGATGGTGGTGTAGAGGTTACAGCTAGTCACAACCCTATGGATTACAATGGTATGAAGCTTGTTCGTGAAGGAGCAAGACCAATTAGTGGTGATACCGGGTTACGAGATATTCAAACGTTAGCGGAAAACAATGACTTCATTGACGTTGCTGTTAAAGGAACCTACAAGCAAATTAATGTTTTGAAAGAGTACACCGATCATTTGATGGGATATATTACGCCAGCTAATATCAAACCGATGAAACTGGTGATCAACTCTGGTAATGGCGCTGCAGGGCACGTGATTGATGCTCTTGAAGAGCGTTTTCAAGCACTGAATATTCCGCTGGAACTTATCAAAGTTCACCATGAGGAAAACGGTAACTTCCCTAACGGTATCCCAAACCCATTATTGCCAGAATGCCGTGCAGATACAGCAAATGCCGTAAAAGAACATAAGGCTGATATGGGGATCGCCTTTGATGGTGATTTTGACCGTTGTTTCTTATTTGATGAAAATGGCGACTTTATCGAAGGGTACTATATTGTAGGTTTACTCGCAGAAGCGTTCTTACAAAAAGAGAAAGGCGCGAAAATTATTCATGATCCTCGCTTATCTTGGAACACTATTGACGTTGTCTCTAAAGCGGGCGGTGTTCCTGTAATGTCGAAAACCGGTCATGCCTTTATCAAAGAGCGAATGCGTAAAGAGGACGCCATTTACGGTGGAGAGATGAGTGCGCATCACTATTTCCGTGATTTCGCGTATTGCGATTCAGGTATGATTCCTTGGTTGCTAGTAACCGAGCTGTTGTCAGTTAAAAGCATGAAGCTTTCAGAAACGGTTTCAGAGCGTATCAGCGCATACCCTTCATCTGGCGAAATTAACTCTAAGCTAGATAATCCACAAGAATCAATTGCTAAGGTTTTAGAGTCATACAAGTATGATGCCTTAGTTTTTGATGAGACGGATGGAATTAGTTTAGAGTTCGCTGATTGGCGCTTTAATTTACGTTCTTCAAATACTGAGCCTGTTGTGAGGTTAAATGTTGAATCTCGATCAGATATCGAGTTAATGGAAGAAAAAACTAAAAAAATACTAGATTTGTTAAAGGCCAGTCATTAATGAAAGGGTTATTATTAGCAATTTATAATTACAGAGGCTTTATTGTTGCTAGTGTTAAGCGAGACTTTCAGTCTCGCTATCAAACGAGTATGTTAGGCGCTGCTTGGTTGATATTACAACCTTTAGCAATGATACTTGTATATACATTAGTCTTTTCTCAAGTAATGAAAGCTAGGCTTCCTGGCGAAACTGGCCCATATGCTTATAGTATTTACCTTTGTGCTGGTGTTTTAACGTGGGGGCTGTTTGCAGAAATAATAGGCAGGAGTAAAGGCGTTTTTATCGATAATGCTAATCTACTGAAAAAAATGTCTTTTCCGAAAATATGCTTGCCTGTAATAGTTGTTATCTCATCAACAATTAATTTTTTTATTATTTTCTCCTTATTTATTATTTTCTTGCTATCAATTGGTCAATTCCCAGGTAGTCTTATTTTCGATTTCTTAATTGTATTGACCCTGCAAATTATACTAGCTTCTGGGATTGGGATTATTGTTGGTATTTTGAATGTTTTCTTTCGAGATGTAGGACAATTTGTTGATGTGTGTCTTCAGTTCTTATTTTGGTCTACGCCTATTGTTTATGCTATTGATATAATATCTGATGAATTACATTCAGCCATAATGCTAAACCCAATGGCTAGACTAGTATCATCTTATCAAGAAATATTTGTACACAAGCAGTCGCCAGATTGGCAACTTTTATTTCCTGTATTAATTTTTGCGATATTTTGCTGTTTAGTCGGTCTAACTTTGTTTCGTAAACATTCTTCAGATATGGTAGATGAATTGTAATGGGTAAAATCACAGTTAACAATGTTGGAAAAGCATATAAATTATACAACTCAAGGTTTGCTCGGTTTATTGAATGGATATCGCCATTTACTAAACACAAATTGAAATGGATTTTAAGTGATATCAATTTTTCTATTGAACCCGGAGAAGCCGTTGGTGTAGTTGGTATTAATGGTGCGGGTAAAAGTACACTACTAAAAATGATAACGGGAACAACTCAACCTACTGACGGAGATATCATGGTTGAGGGGCGCATTGCTGCGTTACTTGAACTTGGCATGGGCTTTCACCCTGATTTCTCTGGGCGACAAAATGTATATATGGCTGGGCAGCTTCAAGGGCTTACCAGTGAAGAGATTGATTCATGCTTCTCTGATATTGAAAGCTTTGCTGATATTGGTGATTATATCGATCAACCAGTTAGGGTGTATTCAAGTGGGATGCAAGTTCGATTAGCATTTGCTGTTGCAACTGCAATTAGACCAGACATACTCATTGTTGATGAAGCACTATCCGTTGGAGACGCTTCTTTCCAGCGCAAATGCTTTCGTAGAATCGAGGAATTTCAAGATAAAGGTACCACCTTACTTTTTGTGACTCACGACATTGAAAGTATGAAACGGATTTGTGATAAAGGCCTTTTATTAAACAACGGGAAATTGGCAGCCTTTGGAGATGCAAAAAGTGTTGCTGATCAGTATGAAAAAGAACTATTTAACTCCGATAATGAAATAGACAGTTTAGAT
>NZ_JBFRKT010000010.1:52942-54725 GCF_041469545.1 Vibrio sp. 10N.286.49.C3 | reverse complement strand
TGAAATAGACAGTTTAGATGCAATAGATCCAGAACTGATTAGTGACTGTGAAATTCAATATGGCGATAAGAGAGCAGAAATTAAAAACCTTTGGTTGGAAAACATAAAAAACAAAAAAACCAATGTATTCTCTAGTCGGTCTAAAATTATACTAAAATATAATGTTGCCTTCAAAGAAGATGTAAATGATATTATATTTTCTTTTATGATAAAAACAAAGGATGGAATTTCATTACTTGGTGTGGATACCGTAGATTACAAGTTAGAAAATAAAAATTACAAATCAGGAGATGTGGTTGATATTGAATTTGATATCGAAAACTCTTTTGCACCTGGAACCTACTACATTAATGTTGGCCTGAGGGATGATAGTGAAGATTCGCCTATATTTTTACACCGAAGAGTTGATGCATTGATTTTTCGAGTTGTCGAAGATGAGTATACTTATGTGAAATATGGATTGGTAAACACACCAGTTAACTTTGCATTGAAGAAAGCGTGAGCAATATGAAAATAAACAATGATAATGAAGTGATTTTTATTCATAGTATATTCAGAGCGAGTAGTACTTATATTTTTAAAAAGTTTAGAGAAAATAGAGAGCGATATACTTGCTACCAAGAGCCCGTTCATGAAATCGGTATTATGGCATTGGACGACCATGAGGTTTTAAATCAAGATACCGGAAGTGAAAAGAACGATCAACTAAGACACCCAATCTTGGAAAAATCATATTTTCATGAGTTGTACAAGATCTCAGATAAAGCATTACCTTACTTAAATCAAGATGATATATACGATAATTATTTCAACACGAACGTTGAATCGCTATGTGATTATCTAAATATTCTTGTAGAGAATAGTGAACATCGTTGTGTGATTCAAGAGTGTAGATTGAGTTCAAGAATGGCGGCTATTAAAGACAAAATGGCAGGCACGCACCTCTATCTGTGGCGAAACCCATGGGATCAGTGGTGGTCATACAAAGTAACTGATTATTTTGACACCGTGAATTTACTAATCTTATCGGCGAGTCCACAGCCAGATATTATTAAGCAAATTTCTGAAAAGATCAACATAACTAAATATAGTAATGATGATCTTTTAAGTCGGTTCTCCCAATTGATGAAAGTTAAATTAAGCGCTGAAAATAGCTATTTACTTTTTTATGCCATTTGGTTATCTAGCCTAATTGAGGCTCTGGAAACAGCTGATTATATTTTCAACATTGATAAGCTATCAACATGTGATGATTATAAAGAGTTAGTATCAGAAGAACTTAATAATATGGGAATTCAAGGTGTTGATTTCTCGGACTGTCAAGTTCCGCAGTGTCAGTTTACAAATAAAGATGTTGAGTTCTTCTCAAATATTGAGTCTACAATTCACGAACTATTTTTAGAAAGTGGTTACGATAGCGAGTTATTAGAAAACGTATTAGCTTTTAAAGATGAATATTTCCCTAAAGATTCAAAGCTTGATGCTAACTCAATACTAAAAGATTCAGAAAGAGCCAGAGAGCTTGCGAGAAACTATATGACAGAGCTTTCTATTTGTCATCAAAATTTAGAAACTTGTCGTCAAAGCTTAGAGTCTTGTAACCAAAACCTAGAGAATTATAACCAAAGCTTAGAATTGGAGAAGGATAAAAACAACATCTTGTCTGTTCAGTCAAGACGAAAGGTTAATAAAATAGAAGTTAAGTTAGCTAGATTTGAAACGAAAACTCGCAATGCTGAAATGAGAGGCAATGAATCAGAAGTTAGAGCGAATGAAGCAGAAG
>NZ_JBFRKT010000010.1:912-52166 GCF_041469545.1 Vibrio sp. 10N.286.49.C3 | reverse complement strand
AAGCTAGAGCGAATGAAGCAATAGCTGAGGCAAGTGTAGCGCTCGCTAGTGTTCATGCAGTCGAAGCTAAATTGAGTGAAGCTGAGGGAATGATTAATGCAATTCTAAACTCAAACTCTTGGCGTATTACAAAACCGATACGATTTTTAGTGCGCTTACCGTTTCGTATAGCAAGAAAATTGAAAAGACTCTTTTTAAAGGTTGCCCGTCGGTTAATTAGGTACCCAATTTACGTAATTATTAGAAACCCGACGCTAAAAGAACAAATATTAAAATTGATCAGAAAAAGCAGTAAATTAGAGCGATTTACTAGAATTATGTACATAAATAACAATGAATCTTCCATAATGCCTGTTGATACTGAGGTCTTAACAGATAGAGGGAATGAAATATTAAATACAATTAAAAGAAATAAAAAATTATGAAAATTTTAATTGACTTACAATCTTGTCAAAGTCCTAGTCGCTTGAGAGGGATTGGACGTTATTCATTAGACTTAGCTTTAGAATTGATTTCAATTGGTAGTGATAAGCATGACTTTCATATATTACTTAATTCTAACTTATCTGAATCAATATTACCGTTGAGAACGGTATTCGAGCCTATTATAGGTTGTGAGAATATCCATACTTTTTCCGGTTTACCAAGAACATCTGGTCTTGAAAATAATATTGAGCTTATACGTGCGACAGAAAAAATAAGAGAATATGAGATTAATTTAATTAATCCGGATTTTGTTCATGTTAGCAGTTTGTTTGAAGGTTTTGACAATAATTCAGTCGTTAGTATACCTGAGATAAATTCAATCCCTACCGCTGTTACTGTATACGATTTAATCCCGCTAGTTAATGAAAAAGAGTACCTGAAAATCCCGCTGCATAAAGCATGGTACTATGAAAAAGTTGAACAACTGAAGCGTGCTGACCTTTTATTTGCAATTTCTGATAGCACCAAGAGAGAGTGTTCTGAGTATCTAAAACTAGGCAACGAAAAGTTGTCGAACATATCATCTTCGGTATCTCATACTTTCTTAAATGCTAAGCTTTCAGAGACTAGCTCTGATGAAGTTTTAGATAAATTTAACATTTGCGGTAACTATCTTTTATATACAGCGAACCTTGATAAAAGGAAAAATATTGCTGGTTTACTTGAAGCCTACTCACTGCTTGATAAAGAGATCAGAAGTTCTTTTAAATTGGTTATTGTTTCGTATATTGATGAGGAACGAAAGGCGACTCTAAACAAAAAGGCGAATAAGCTTGGTATTTTACAAGATGAATGGACGGTTACAGGGCATGTAAAAGACGAAGAACTAGCTGTTTTATATAACCGATGTAGCTTATTTGTCTTTCCATCTTTACATGAGGGGTTTGGTCTGCCATGTCTAGAAGCTATGGTATGTGGTGCTCCTGTAATTGGTTCTAATGTAACAAGCATTCCTGAGGTCATTGGGCTAGAGAGTGCGTTGTTTGATCCTCTTAACTCTCTTGATATGGCAAAGGTGATTACAAAAGCAATAACTGATTCGGAGTTTAATCAGTTATTGCTTAATAATTCTAAAAAAAGGGTGAAAGAATTTTCGTGGACTACGACTGCTGAAAGGTTTCTTCAAGAAATTGAGTCATTTACCCTTCCGGATAAAGCATATATATCAAAGGAAGAGTTGTATCAGCAGTGTATTGAGGGTGTATCTACACCTGCTGTTCTATCAGACACTGATCTTTGTAATATCGCTAGTGCTATTGATCAATCAGCACCCAAAAGTCAGCCTGAATTGCTAATCGATATAACGGCATTAGCGGAAAGTGATGCAAAGACAGGAATTCAACGAGTCGTCAAGTCTATTATCGGACAAATGTGTGGGCTCAAGCTTTCACATCAAATGAGACTGATCTACCTTGCATCTGATGGTAACTATTATTATGCGCGTGATTATGAGAATAAATACGAGCACATAAAAAGTGTGAACCAAGGTTATGTTCAACCACATTCAAGTGATGTTTTCGTAGGGCTAGACTTAGTCGCTCACGCGGCAGAACGGACTGGACAAATATACAAGAAGTGGCGTGAAATTGGTGTTTATATATGCATTGTTGTTTACGATATTTTGCCAATAACAATGCCTACTTTCTTTCACTCTGGAATTAGAGACGCTTTTCCATTGTGGGGAAAAATGATTTCTGAAAGATCGGATCTACTTCTTTGTATATCAGAATCGGTTGCTCATGAGCTCGAAGAGTTCATTCTATCCTCGTCAGTCGTTCGAGAGTTACCTTATACCATTGAACATTTCCATTTAGGAGCTGACTTTTCGGCTTCACCTTCAGAAGATACTCAATTAGAGGTTGAAGAGGAAGGCCTAAAAGGAATAGATTTATCTAAAACCTTTTTAATGGTTGGGACAATTGAACCACGTAAAGGACACCAGCAAGTTGTTGATGCATTTGAAAGATTGAGTGGCTCATTCGAGGATTATACCTTACTTATAGTCGGTCGGGTTGGTTGGAATACTGAGAGTCTAATTAAAAAATTAGAGTTAGCTAATTTACAAGCATCAAACATCAAATGGTTGAGTGACTGCGCAGACGAAACGTTACAGTACCTATACAAAAATGCTCGAGCTTTAATTGCCGCTTCTTATGGTGAGGGGTTTGGTTTACCTCTGATAGAAGCTGCTCAATACGGAATTCCTATCATTGCTCGTGATATTCCTGTATTTCGTGAGGTAGCAGGACAACATGCATACTTTTTTGAAGATAGTATCGATTTTGAAGTGGTTAAAGATGCAGTTGTCAACTGGTCGAACTTATACGATGCGGACAAACACCCTGTATCAGTCGGTATGCCTTGGTTAACATGGGAAGAGAGTGCGTTACAATTTCAGTCGAAACTAATGAGAACTAGTCCAATAACTTATAGTTTGCCTGATGTAGATGTAGATGTAGATAGTGAAAACGAAGCGCCTCAATTAAATATGGAATTGTTAACTGAAATCATGCCTAATATAAAATCAAAGAACACTCTATTTTTAGATATTAGCTCCTTAGTGCATTTTGACCATGCGACGGGAATACAACGTGTGGTTAGAGCAATATGTGATGTTTTACTAAAAGAAAACCTTGAAAGTTACGATTGCCAAGTCGCATTTTCATATCCTGGTGACAATAATTACTACTATCCGAATATAGCTAATGGAAACTTTTCAGTTCCAGATATAAATACGCAAAATAGCAATGTTATAGAATTTAAAGATGGTGATATTTTAGTTTTCCTAGATCTTCATCCCGATAATGGATTTTCGAAAAAGAACTTAATACAACAATTGAAGCAACAAAATGTAAAGTCATACTTTGTTGTTTATGATTTGCTTCCTATATCACACCCTAACTACTTTGTACTCGAGCTTGTTTCTAGTTTTAATCAATGGTTAGAGGCTGTGATTAGTTCTGATGGTGCACTGTGTATATCGGAAGACGTATCGAAAAAATTGTCAGAATGGATCGATAGAAATAACAAACTTACCCCTGCCTATTTTGATAATAAGCATTTCCATTTAGGAGCTAATCTGGATGATACCGTACCTAGTGTAGGTATACCTAGTTACGCAAGCTATATTGAATCTCTTTGCGATACCATGGAAACGTTTTTGATGGTTGGGACTGTTGAGCCAAGAAAAGCGCATGGGTTGGTGTTAGATGCATTTGAGAAACTTTGGGAATCGGGCTCAGACATTGCTTTAATTATTGTAGGTAAAGCGGGCTGGTGCAATGACGTAACTCTCCAAAGGCTCAAGGGGCATAAGCAACTCAATAAACGCCTTTTTTGGTTGGAAGGTATAAGTGATGAATATTTAGACATGCTTTATCAAGATGCGAGCTGTCTTATCGCTGCCAGTGAAGGTGAGGGTTTTGGTTTACCCCTAATTGAATCTGCTATGCATAAAACGCCTATTATAGCACGCGATATTCAAGTGTTTCGTGAGGTGGCTGGTGAGCATGCTTATTACTTCTCAGAAGACGATAACCCAATTCATTTAGAATTGGCGATAAAAAGTTGGCTGAGCTTGTATGAAAGAGATGAGCACCCTAAGTCTGATAATATGCCATATTTGACATGGAAAGAAAGCTCTAAGCAGCTTTTGAAATGTCTAAATGTAAAATAGATTCACTGAGAATTTTTGTCTAATTATTTAAGTGATGGTTCTATAATTCAGTATGATGAAATAATGGTAATTATGTTTATTATAGGAAATGCCTAGCCTAGAGGTAGCTAGGCATTTTTGTCTATATTATATGTTACTTGTTCATTAGTTATTTTTAATAAAACAAAGTTCTTATTTAGTATGTTTTTTGTTTTTTGCGGTTAATATAATCTCTATGAAATTTAATTATAGTTTGTTTTTATTCTTACTAATTGTTATATCTTTAGTTTCGGGACGTGAATTGTTGAGCTATGAGTATTTCATGGACGATGCTTGGATAAGTAGTGAAAATTATTTACGCGATAGTATATTTACACCTGAAGGGTTTGATGTATTTATATCCAATATATATGAAGGTTACGAAAAGCAGTGGACAAAACAAGGGCGGTTTATAGGTGTTATTCCTGTTGTGAGAGCTTTGGAAGGGGTTTTAATCGGTAATGCTACTTGGCATTATATTCTAAACTTGATTTTTAACGGACTTAATGCCTTTTTGCTTTTTTTAGTTATGAATAAGGTGCTAAAAATAGAAAAACGTTTAACTATAATTAGTGCAGTTACATTTGCTGCTTGTTTTGCACTCGATTCTGTTTATTACAATCTAGGCCTATATATAGGCTCATCTGCTGTTAACTATTTGTCTTTATTTTTATTGATAGTGCTAGTTTCAGATAGGTATAAAGAAAACAAAGTTGCATTCACCTTTGTTTATTTATTTTATTTTATTTTAGCTATCGGGAACTATTCGTTTGTTGTTGTTATTCCAACGTTAGTTTTATACATTTACATGATAAGTAAAGATATAAAATTCTCTGCTTATCATGCGTTATTTTTAATTTTACCGATAGTCATAAATCTTTTCATTATATCCTTTTCTCCGGAAAGTAATTATACCGGAACAATTCCAAATTTTAGCATTCAACATGTGTATAATAACTTGGAGAAACTATTTTTGGAGTTGCTGCCAAATAATTATTATGTAAAGTTAAACTTGTCAATTTTTTTGTTATTATCTATTTCTTATGGAGTTTACAAGAGAAAGCTACCATTACTTTCTGTAATCGCAACTTTAGGTCTGTGCGCTAGTTATATTTTCATCTATTCAATTAGCTCTCGAAATGACTTTCCTAACCCATACTTCTTATATGTACCGTACGCAGGGTTGATTTTATTGTTATCGTTGTGTATCAACGTCTGGAAACGTAAATTAATCCTAGGAATCATAGTTTTTTCTACATTATTATCGTTCCAATACTTTGAGGCTAAGGAATATAAGAGCAGTAGAGTCTTTCTCGCTAACCAAACTAAAGATTTTAAGAAGGACTTTAAGGCGATAGAGGATCAGACTTTTAGTAATGAATATAATATTACCATCTTACTTTTTGAGGATTTTAGGTATAGGCATTTACCTCTTGGTAATTTTGATCTTTCAATAAACTCTTGGAAATCGAGTAATAACAAAACATATTACATAATATCTAATGATTATATAAAGATTAATGGTGTTGTTAAATATAAAGTTGGAATCACACAGCATTATGTAGGGAGAGAAGAGTACTTAACAGTATCGGAAATAAAATTTCGTTTAGATAAAAAATGGCTTCTAAGGTTTGATACCAAGCAAGAGATGAAAATTGGTTTTACCCCGTGGTTTGATAAATACTATCGGAGAAGTATGGATAACCAATCATTACGAAATAAATATGAAACTACTGTTAAATATGTAACAAATGGAAATAAGGTTGAAAATTTTTCTCTTTATGATCATTTAGAAAATAATATAGAGTACAAATCCAGATATCACCATGTCTCATCAGAAGAAGGGAGTCGTTATTTTTGGTCTGACGGTGACTTCAAAATGTCCCCTAGAAACACACCAATAGATACGAACATGTACTTATACTCCTCTATTACTTCTCTTTTTGATGGTGAGTTGAGTGTCAATAACGGATACTCGAATACAATATTACCTATGAAAAAAAATATAGCGACTGAACTATGTGTTTTTTTTCCTGAAGGGAAAAAGGCACATCCGGTAAAAATGCACAGTGGTTTATCCAAACTTGAAAAAGGCCTTCCTGATAAAACGGATTTTGGCCCGATGAATGTCAGTTTTAAGGTTGATATTAATTCATCATTTTTGGAGCTTAAGTCTAAAGAGAAAATAAACTTTGACCTTGAAGGGTATGACTTTTCCGGGTTTTATAATGATGAAGGTAGTTATAGGTGGAGTAGCGGTCATGCGTCTATTCACTTGAAAGGTTGCCGCCCTGTTTACAACAAGTTATCAATAACGCTCCATGGTGGTTTTCATTCAGGAAACTTACCGACATTAACTTTAAATGAAAACATTCAGCCTAGTGATGTCAACTATATAAATGATAATCAAATCAAGTTTTCTTTCCTTGAACTTAATGAAACAATTCAGACATTGGACTTTAAAGTTCTTTCTTTTAAGCCTGGGGGAACAGACCCAAGAGAGCTTGGCTTTATGTTCAGAGACTTGTTAATAGAGTACAATTGAGGAGGATTATGATGAATTTTAGTTTTAAAGGTATTCTTAGTGAAGTTATCAATAGTTATCCCAGTTTACAAAAGCCAGCTATTCGTCGAGAAGACAGTGAATGAAATCATTCCTTATGTATCTCAAATCACACATGACTATGAAATCATTCTGGTCAATGATGGAAGCCCTGATGAAAGCTGGAGAGTTATCTCGAAATTAGCAACTGATATAGTTCAGGTTAAGGCTATTAATCTCGTAAAGAATTATGGCCAACATACGGCCGTAATGTGTGGAATTGAGAAAGCGACGGGTGACTATATTGTTACCATGGACGATGACTTACAGAATCCGCCAAGCGAAATTTGTAAGTTAGTAGAAAAAATAAATGAAGGTTATGATCTGGTTTTTGCTGAGTTTGAAGAAAAAAAACATGCACCTTATAGACGCTTAGGAACGAAACTAATTGATGTTTTAAATAACAAAATATTCAATAAACCTGATGATATTGTACTTACTAATTTTAGAATATTTACGCAAGCTTTGGCTCAGCGCATTATCAAATATCGTGTAAACGAACCTTACATCCCTGGTCTATTACTAATGCACGCCAGTAAAATAGGCAATACTATGACTAAACACGCTAAAAGGGATGATGGTGAGTCCAATTATTCTTTAGGGAAAATACTTATACTTGTCAGCCGGTTACTTTTTAATTATTCATCTTATCCACTTAAAGCGCTATCAATACTCGGTGGGGGTATATCTATTGTTAGTTTTATTTGGGGACTTTTTATGATAGTTAATCAATTGCTTTTTGGAAGTAGTGTACAAGGTTGGACAACATTAGTTGCATTACTATCATTTTTGAATGGGTTTGTTATCTTATTGCTTGGGGTACTGGGTGAATATGTTATACGAATTTCAAAAACTTTGTCCCATGATTGCGCTTATCACGTATCAGAGGAAGTCGAATGAACCAGTTTTTTATTGTAGGGGCTCAACGAAGCAGTACAACATGGCTCTATAAAATGTTACAGCAACACCCTCAGATAGCGATGGCCGAGCCCGTTAGACCTGAGCCTAAACACTTTTTAGGTGATGAATTTGACGATAACAAGCACAGCTACTTATCAAAATATTTTTCAAATGTTGAAAGTGACATCCTTGCGTGCGGTGAAAAAAGCACAACTTATATTGAGTCAGAATTAGCTGCTCAAAGAATATCCACTATGTTTCCTGAAGCCAAGATTATTATGGTCTTACGAAACCCCGTTGAAAGAGCATTGTCAAACTATCACTTTTCAGTTAGTAATGGCCTGGAAAGTAGAGGGATTTGTGATGCTATCCTAAATAGAGAACAGGCTCCTTCGCTAACGTCCGTATTGTCCACAGACCCGTTCGATTATTTAGGCAGGGGCTTGTATAAAAATTATATTGACTTGTATGAGAAGTATTTCCCTAAAGATAGCTTACTCATTCTTTCGACAGAAAATTTAACTAAGCATCTATTAAGCTTGTCAAGAACCTACAAGTTTTTAGGTGTTGATCATAAATATGAACCGAAAAGCTTCTTTAGGGCTGAAAATACTAGCTCAAATAAAGAAAAGCCACCAGAGGAAGTGATGGAGTACCTCTACGATTATTATAGAGATACTTTTTTATATTTAGGCCAGTATCCTGACTTTGAACGTTAGAAATTGATTATGCGAATTGTCTCTGTCTTATTTACGGTGTTTTTAACCTTTCTAACATCGGTTATTTTGAGTGAATCAGCATCTCAAGTTGAGTTGTTTAGCTGGGTAGGTATCGCAGTTATTGCTACCGTAGTTTTTTTGAATGTTATCAAGTTTATTGCATGGGGCTGGTTGAACCGTCGTTATGATCTATCAAAAACATACCCATTAACAGCCATGTTTTTTCCTTTGATTTTCATTTATGCGGTTGCTACAGGGGAGGCTGAACTGAGTCTTCAGAAAGTCGTAGGTCTGGGGATTATACTTTCCGGGCTTTATTTGATGGAGGTTTCAAAAAGAAAATGCTAATTGGTTACTTATTTGTTTTTGCTGCTATTTTGGCAACCTCAATAGGAGTTGTAACTTATAAAGAGTACAGTAGGAATAAAAGCAAAATCACTTTGTTTTTTACAGTCGCGCTATTGATGTTAGCGCCAATTATCAGTTTTAACGCTTTACAGTATTTATCTGTGGATGTTGTGTATATGGCGACAAGTTTGAATGGCCTAGTAGTGCTTTTCATGACACGTTTTTTCTTAAAAGAAAATGTGACTTGTAATCAATTTATGGGAGCTGTTTTAGTGTTCATTGGTGTATCAGTTTATATGGTGTAATATTTCATGAAAAAAAACATTCTTCGATTCGCATTTTTACACTATTCATACGGAATCAATATAATACACAGTGTCATATTCTTTTTGCCTCCTGTTTTCAGGGGGCCGGTTTGGCGGTGTCTATTGGGGCAATATAGCCACAACGTGTTTATTGACTCCAATGTGTACTTTCGTTATCCATCGACAATATATTTGGGGCAGGATGTTTCAATTAATCGAGGGTGTGAGTTTTATACATCGTGGCATGATAAGGCTAGCACCAAGATTACAATTGCAAACAATGTGCGATTAGGGCCAGCAATCAGGTTTTTTGCAGCAGGCCACGATGGTAGAGATATTAGTTTACCTGATAATTCCGCTTCAATTGTTGTGGAAGACAACGTTTGGATTGGTGGTAATGCGACAGTGTTGCAAGGGGTAACCATTGGAGAAGGGGCTATTGTTGCGGCAGGAAGTGTTGTTACGAAAAATGTTGAACCTTATACCGTTGTTGGTGGTATACCTGCCGTCTACATTAAGGATAGAGTATTAAGTAATAGCTCTTTTTAGATTGAAATTAGTAAATTTAATGACAGAAACTCGAATTTTAGGGTGTGCCAATACCATTTTCTGTGCACTTATTTTGAGTATCTGATCATGAGGTCGTGATGGTGCTGTTAGCTATTATAGTTAAAATACGCTGTTATTTGAAATTTTTTGTCTGTTTTTGAACCTAAACGGTATACTTCAACTATGTATTTCACCAATTTATGAATATTTAGATTTTATGTGAACTAGCAGTTGCATTCAGACTAGCTATCAAGCCTATAGAGGCACAGTAGATTTTTTCCCTTAATTAAGAAACGCTATGTGCTTTTATTGTCGGGTCTTCTAGGTGAAGAAATTTTTCCACTTAGTTTGGGTGTGGTGTTTATCTATAGTTGCGATGGCAGAGTCTAAGTTGGTTTATGTAAAAGTTTTGGTAGCTTTATGATATATATAACGGATCGCCTTAGACATTGCTTGAGGTACGTTATCAATGCGCGTAAATTTATGGGGCATTAAGCTAGCGATCAGGACATGTTTGAATCAGGTATACGCACGCTTTTCTTTTTTATCTGGAAAATAAGCAATGGTGCCAACATTTACAGACAGTAGTTATCAGAGAGTTATTAGGAAGTAGGTTATGATTCGATTTAATAAAGCGCCTGTTTTAGGTACGGAGTTACAATATATTTCAGACGCGATCTCGTCCCAAAAGCTTTGTGGGGATGGCGTTTTTTGTAAGAAGTCTGAGAAGTTACTTGAAGATTTGACGGGATGCGAAAAAGCGTTACTCACTCCCTCTTGCACTGCTGCGTTAGAGCTGGCTGCGTTATTAATTGATCTAAAAGAAGGTGATGAGGTCATCGTACCTAGTTATACTTTTGTTTCAACGGCTAATGCGTTTGTGCTCAGAGGCGCAAAGATAATTTTTGTCGATGTGCAAAAAGATACGATGAACATTGACCCTGTTTGTATTGCAGCTGCAGTCACCGAAAGAACCAAGGTTATAGTCCCTGTTCACTACGCCGGGGTTGCCTGCGATATGGATGCGATCATGTCGATTGCAAATGAGCACAACTTATTTGTTGTAGAAGATGCAGCGCAAGCTATTGGTAGTGCTTACAAAGGCAAGCAGTTAGGCAGCATTGGGCACTTTGGTGCATTTAGTTTCCACGAAACGAAGAACGTAACCAGTGGCGGTGAGGGAGGAGCTCTCATTGTCAACGATAAAAGGTTTGTTGAAAGATCCGAAATTATTCGAGAAAAAGGCACCAACCGTAGTAAGTTCTTTCGGGGAAATGTGGATAAGTATTCATGGGTTGATATTGGCTCTAGTTTTCTACCTTCCGAGATTCAAGCTGCATATCTCTACGGGCAACTCCTAGAGTTAGAGCGTATAAATACCGACCGTCTTGTAACTTGGAACTATTATCAAAATTACTTGGAAGAACTTGAAAATAAAGGGCTTATTGAGTTGCCTTCAATTCCTGAATTTGCGACTAATAATGCTCATATGTTCTACTTTAAATGCCAGGCACTAGATGTTAGAACAGAACTGCTAAATTATTTGAAAGAGCGGGAAGTTTCAGCCGTTTTTCATTATGTACCATTGCACACGGCATCTGCAGGATTAGAGTTTGGAGAGTTCTGTGGTGACGACACATATACAACTAATGAAAGTGAAAAGCTAATCAGACTCCCTCTCTATTTTGGGATGGAAAGGGGTGATGTCGAATTGGTTTCAAAGTATATTAAAGACTTTTACGCTCTATAATTACTAGACGACAGTTTAATATTTCCAGGCTAGAGAGTGTAAACACCTCTAGCCTTCATTTGTTTTATTTGGTAAATAGTTACTTTAATATTTTTTTTTGAATTGTAACGTTTTTTATGTAATTTTTATTATTGCGGAGGATAATAATAAGGTGAGTGTTTTTAATAATTCAAATGGAATAAGTAGTGGTGTGTTAGTTTTTCGTTCTGATTCTTTTGTTGCACTATTTTTTAGTCTGATCTGTATTTCTTTATCTTTAGTTATTATGTTTCCTGATGGCTTTGTTTCAGGTGATTCTAGTTATTGGTTGTCAGAAAACTCTGATATTACTCAGTATGTAGCAGGCTTTAATGCTTATTTTGATGCACCATGGTCGTGGCCACTGTTATCATTCGATACATTTAACTACCCTTACGGAACAAGAGCTACGTTTGTTGATATAATTCCTATTTATTCAGTTATTCTTAAGGTCTTAGTTCCAGAAAGTTATTTCCCGTTTAATCCTTTTGGTTACTGGGTGTTTTTTTGTTACTTGATGCAAGGTGTTGGTGCTTGGTGGATTCTAAGAGAGCTAAAAATAAACTCTTTGATCGCTTTAGTAGCATTGACCGTGTTTTTTGTGTTTAGCCCTGCCTTAATGGCTCGCATGGGGCATATATCTTTGATGTCACATTGGCTGCTTTTATTTTCTTTCTGTTTGTATGTTCGCTCGACTAAGTTAGGGGAGCTTCAGTTTAAATCGGCCATGTTGCTTTTACTGTGTGCTTTTTATATTAATGTTTACTTGTTTGTAATGAGCTTTTGTATTTATATAGCGGCAGTTTCTCATCTTTGGAAGTCCTATAACCTCAAACAAAATATCATTTTTGTAGTTTCACCTGTATTAATGGTGCTTTCTTCTATGTTAATTACATTACTACCTTTTTCTTCATCTGGTGTAGTTGGTGATGGAGGTTTTGGTTTATATTCCATGAATATTCTTTCGCCTTTTTTAGGGGGGGATTTATTTAGAATTAATGCTGTTACCATGCCAGGGCAAGGGGAAGGTTTTAATTATTTAGGAGCTGGTCTTTTGGCTTTGCTTCCATTAGCTATCACCCTGGATATGGGCAATAATTTTGGATGTTTACGCAAGCATAAGTTTATGTTTTTTTTGGTTTTTTTGTTTACTGCATATGCTCTGTCTAATAAGGTGTATTTTGGTACATATAATATAATAAATGTTCCATACCCAAGTTTTATGGATAGTATTACGTCTCAATTTAGGGCGTCGGGTCGATTTTTTTGGCCTGTAGGATACGCCATCGCTATTTATTCTATTGTCGTGATTTCAAGATACTGCACAAGCACAAGCACAAGAAAAAGATATTTTGGGCTTGGTATAATCCTAATTTTTACTGCTATTCATATTGTAGATTTGAAAGGTCGGCTTAATGTGTTTTCTAGTGTGGTGTCTCAAAATAGCACCTCTATTCTTACGCCTTCAAAAGTAGAGTTAGCGACGGGAGAGGGGGTTAGTATGATTTATTTTTACCCTAAATTCCGATGCCCGACAAAGTCTTCTCCTCATAATACATTATTACCTCTCATGAAATATGCATCTGAACGTGATATCAAGCTGAACACGGGGTATATAGCTAGATACCAAGCGTCTTGTTCGGATGTTGAAGAAGAAATATCTTTAGCGATAAATGAATCTTCAGCTTTTGTTTTTGCTTCAGATGATTATCCTAATGTTACAAGTATCCAGGGGTTATTCCCTAAAGATGTAAAAATCATCTGTAAGTTGGAGCCTGGGATGTACATTTGTCGCGTGAATAAGTAGCACTTAGCTATGAGTATAATATATAACTATGTTTTCACATAGTGTATTGGCATTTGACCTAAAACCAAAAGGTATAGACGTGGAAAATAAGTTGGTGAGTGTGGTTTCTCCTTTTTATAATGAGGAGGATGGGGTGGAAGCTTTTTTTTCTCGGATTGTTACTATATTCGACAAGGATTTGGATAACTACAATTTAGAAATTATCGCGATAAATGATGGCAGTACAGATCAAACCTATGACAGGTTAGTTGATATGCAGGCTCGCTATAAAGGGGTTTGCGTAGTTGATTTGTCCAGAAATTTTGGTAAAGAGGCTGCTCTTTCAGCCGGCTTAGATAATGCGAACGGTGATCTTGTTGTTGTAATTGATTCTGATTTACAGCACCCTCCCGAAAAGATTCCCGAAATGGTGCGTTTATGGGAAGAAGGTCATGAAGTTGTTTTAGCTAAGAGAGCAAACAGAGATACGGATACTCGAATCCAAAAAATCACAGCAAATGCTTTTTATAAGTTTCATAATCTTATATCAGACATTGAAGTACCATCCGGTGTTGGGGACTTTAGATTAATGGATGCCATTGTTGTGGCTGAAGTCAATAAGTTGAAAGAGTCTCACCGCTTTATGAAAGGCGTATTTGCCTGGGTCGGATTTAGGTCCGTTACTATAGAGTATAATGTAGAAAACCGTGCTTCAGGGGAAACAAGCTTTAACACATGGAAGTTATGGAACTTTGCTTTGGAAGGTATCACTAGCTATAGTACCATTCCATTAAGAGCATGGTCATATTTGGGGCTCACTATTTCTTTACTTTCTATAATGTACGCTTTGTTTTTGGTTTTTAAAACGTTAGTTTTTGGTGTTGATACTCCAGGTTTTGCGTCAATAATGGTAACTATCCTATTTATTGGAGGGATACAATTGATCGGTATTGGTGTCCTGGGAGAGTATTTAGGTCGGACTTATTCAGAGGTTAAAAATAGACCAGTTTATATAGCTAGGAAAATAATTAAATAGTATGAGTATCTTAGCTCGGTATTTTTTTAGATATAAAAGCTTGATTAAGTTTGGGACGATTGGCGTTGTCAATACGTTGGTGCATACGACATTAGTCATTCTAGCTGTAGAAATAGTGCGATTAAATCCAGTGCTTTCTAATATAATAGCTTTTTTTATTACGAACATCCTTTCGTATTTTATGAATGCTTATTGGGTATTTTCTTCCAACGCCAGTGTATCAAAGTATTTAAAATTCCTTTTCGCGTCAGCTACCGCTCTTATTGGTACGGTGTTGTTCTCATCTTTGGCTGAGGTTATGAACTGGCATTATTTGATTGGAATCGTCTTAATCAGTACGGTTCTTCCCCTGATTACTTATTTTGTGTATAAATTTTGGGTTTTCTCTCGTTGATTTTTTCTGCGAGAATCGTTGACAATATCTTTCACAGTAGCAGGTTATCTTATGATTGAACGGTTAAACGCGCAAGGTCGCTGTAGGTTGGCAACCTGAGCCGAAATCGATTTGTTATAACTCCTTCGCTGGTTCATTCATTGGGCAAGTTCGTTAGCTAAAGCTCGAATTGGAGGTAGAGGAAAGTCTTGGGATACGTTACGATATAAAGTCTAATTGGACTCAAGACTTGTTTGAATCCACTTGCTCCAAAATGCATTTTGATGACATCATTTAGTAGCACCCAGGGATGAAATTAGTACAAGGCAACAATAAAGAACAACTCACTCGTAGAGTGATCGGCTAAGCGTCAACTTAAGATAATGTTGTTGGCTAAAGTTACTTGGTGATTTTGAAAACTTTATATAATCTGGTTGTTCAGACGTCTTCAATATATAATTGATTATCTAATTGAGATATAAACACTTAAAGTGAATTGGTAAAAGGTATAACTTGATGAAAACAGCAGTAATAACAGGGATTACAGGCCAAGATGCGGCTTATCTAGCAGAACTACTTTTGGATAAAGGCTATAAAGTATACGGTACATACCGTCGTACAAGTTCTGTGAACTTCTGGCGTATCGAAGAGTTAGGAATTGAGAACCATCCTAATTTGGAGCTTGTGGAATACGATCTAACAGACTTGTCTAGCAGTATTCGTCTATTACAAAACACGGGTGCTGATGAAGTTTACAACCTTGCAGCGCTAAGCTTCGTGGGCGTGTCATTCGACCAACCTCTTACTACTGCTGAAATTACGGGTATTGGTCCGGTTAATCTTTTAGAAGCAATTCGCATCGTTAACCCTAAAATTCGTTTTTATCAAGCATCGACTTCTGAGATGTTTGGTAAGGTACAAGAAATTCCTCAACGTGAATCTACGCCATTCTATCCACGTAGCCCATACGGTGTTGCAAAACTGTATGCGCACTGGATGGTGATTAACTACCGTGAGTCATACGACATTTTTGCTACTAGTGGTATTTTGTTTAACCATGAATCACCGTTGCGTGGTCAAGAATTCGTTACACGTAAAATCACTGACTCTGTAGCGAAAATCAAGTTAGGTAAGCTAGATGTGCTTGAGCTTGGTAACATGGATGCGAAGCGCGACTGGGGCTTTGCTAAAGATTATGTTGAAGGTATGTGGCGTATGCTACAAGTAGATAAGCCTGATACTTATGTTCTTGCTACTAATCGTACTGAAACAGTCCGTGATTTTGTTACGATGGCATTCAAAGCTGCTGACATTGAACTAGAGTGGAATGGCTCTGAAGAGAACGAAACCGCGACAGATAAAGCTACTGGTAAAGTCGTTATGAGAATTAACCCTAAATTCTATCGCCCTGCGGAAGTAGAGTTGTTGATCGGTAACCCAGAAAAGGCGAAGAAAGAACTTGGCTGGGAACCAACAACAACACTAGAAGAGCTATGTGCAATGATGGTTGAAGCAGATCTTCGTCGTAACGAGCAAGGCTTCTCGTTCTAATCTTTAACGTTTTTTGCTAAATGGCAGCAGTTTTCTGTTGCCATTTTTTTTGAGATGAAATTATGAAAAAAGTATTGTTAACAGGTGTTGATGGCTTCACCGGTAAATATGTAGAAAAAGAGTTACTCTCTAGGGGCTACTCTGTCATTGGGTTAGTATACCGTGAAGCCAAACCTGGCCAAGTTGCTTGCGATCTGACAGATCGCAATGCGGTAGTAGAATGTCTGAATGAAGTTAGACCAGATTATATTATTCACCTTGCTGCGTTATCATTTGTTGGGCATTCTGACCAGAAAGCGTTTTATGACGTCAATGTTTTTGGTGCGCTGAACTTACTAGAAGCAGCGAAAGAGCTTAAGCTAGAATTAGATAAAGTTATTTTTGCGAGTAGTGCGAACATTTATGGTAACCCCGAAGATGTACAACGCATCTCAGAATCAGTTTTGCCTTCGCCTGTTAATCATTATGCGATGAGCAAACTTGCAATGGAGCATATGGCAAAGCTCTGGTTTAACGAAATCCCAATGATTATCACCCGACCATTTAACTATACTGGTCCTGGTCAAGCTGAAAATTTCTTAATCCCTAAAATAGTATCTCACTTTAAGAAAAATGCTTTAGAGATAGAATTAGGTAATACAGATGTATCTCGCGACTTTAGTGATGTTCGCGATATAGCGCTAGCTTATGCTAACCTTTTAGAATCTGATGTTGAGTCAGAGATTGTGAATTTGTGCTCTGGTCAGGTGATTTCCTTGCAATCGATAATTACGATGATGGAAAATATTGCTGGATACAGTATCCAGGTTAGAGTCAACCCAGACTTTGTTCGTGACAATGAGATTAAAGTATTGGGTGGGGATAATGCAAAACTAGCATCACTAACTGGTCAGGCACCCTTGATCAATATAGAGAAAACCTTGACCGATATGTACCATGCCAAATAAATTGTTGATCAATGTATCGCCAATACGAATGCCATTAACGGGTATAGGATACTATACCCTTAATATTCTCAGTGAATTGCTCTCTCACGATATAGATGTTGTTGGTATTAGAAACGGTAAGTTATTAACTCGAGATGCGCTATCGGATCTCGCTTATTGCTTTCACTTTCCAAGTTCCGACCAGAGCGCACCAAGCCCTAAAAAGCGACTTTTGGTGGAGCTATTGAGATCTGTTCCTGGCATTTATCAGTTAAAAAGCTATTTGCTTTCTTTTCGAGCGCAACAACAATTAAAAACACTTGCGAATCAAGGTTATGTGTATTTTGAACCAAGTTTTGTCCCATTTAATTATTCGGGAACAACCATTACAACGGTTCATGATTTATCTTTCCTATCTCACCCTAGCTTTCATCCGGCCACTAGGGTTTCATATTTAAAGGATAAAATGCAGGGAACCATTGCTAGGTCTGATCATATAGTTGTCGATTCTGATTTTATTTTAGATGAACTTCATGACTTCTTTCCTAGCAGTAAAAGCAAAAGTTCGACATTGTACTTGGGAGTCTCTGGCGGTTTTAAGGCTCATTCCAAAAAGGAGTGCGATATTTTACTTAAATCGCTCGAAATAGAGCATGATAAATTTCTTCTTAGTGTTGCAACCTTGGAGCCAAGAAAGAACTTAAACAAGCTAATTGACGCTTTTAAGCTTTTACCTGATTCAGTTCGTAAGTTGCACCCTTTAGTTTTGGTTGGAGACCAAGGCTGGAAAAATGCAGAATTGATGGATAATGCGAAAGACTTAGTTGAGCGTGGGCAAATAATATTTACTGGGTACGTAGCGGATGATGACTTAAAGCGTTTGTATGCATCGGCTGGTGCTTTTATTTATCCGTCACTATATGAGGGTTTTGGTTTGCCTGTTATTGAAGCCATGGCTTCGGGTGCTCCTGTTATTACCTCTAATGTGGGCGCAACAGCAGAGGTTGCAGCAAACGGAGCTCTTTTAGTCGATCCTAGCAGCGAAGTCTCCATTTCAAATGCGATCTTAGAGCTTATTAGGGACCCTGAACGTAAAGCTAAGTTGGTAGAGTGTGGTATAAAAAGGGCTTCAGGCTTTAAGTGGTCACATACAGTTGATCAACTCCTCAAGATAGCGTCTGCTACCTCGAGAAGTTCATGATTTACTCTGTTGTATGATTATGTGATGAGATTAGTTCGTGATACAGCGAAATATAGCTATCAGCATAGCGCTCAGCTGTGAACTCTTTATCAAAACGTTGACGAGCACTACTTCCTAATTTTTGGCACAGTGATAAATCGTTTTCCAATTTTTGCATAGCCTCTGAAAACTGTGAGCCGTCTGCCGGTGGTACGGTTAGCCCTGTTACTCCATCGATATTGACATAAGAGGAACCGGTTCCAATATCTGCACTTACAATTGGCTTGCCAAACATTTGTGCTTCTACTAATGAAATCCCAAACGCTTCAGAGCGTAAATGCGATGGAAAAACAAATGCTTTTGAAAGTGTGTGAAGTGCGACTTTGTCTTCTTCAGAAATAAATCCCACGAGTGTTACATTGGTAAGAGAGTGCTTTTCTATATACATTTCTAGATTGGCTCTTTCTGGACCATCACCAGCGATTACAATAGGTAACCCATTTAACTTTGCTGCTTCAAGAAGGTATTGCAGCCCTTTGTAGTATCGAAGCACACCTACAAATAGATAAAAGTCTCTGCCAACGTAGTCTTCCCACTTTTGGATATCGTCTTCACTGATTTTTGGATAAGTAGATTCATCGATCGCAAGAGGGATAGTATCGACTTTATTCGCATACTTGATTAGATTTTTACTTGTTTGCGCATATTGAGGGGAACTCGCAATGATACGATTAACATTAGACAAAAAATACTGCTCAAGAGGGAAGTATATTTTTTTTAGCCATTTTTGTTTAACAATATCAGATTGATAGCTGACCAGTGATGGTTTTTTGTCGGAAAAAATGCTGAGTAAATCACCGGTAGGCCAAGGGTATTGGTAGTGAATAATATCGTTTTTCTTACTGAGTTCTCTAAACCGACGAATTAGACGAAATGAAAATCCATTAGATGATATCTCGAAGTCTTTCTTGACGACGATGATTCGTGTGCCTTCAAAATGATATTCTTTATCCTCAATACCCAATGTTAGAATGGTATTTTCGATACCTTGTTCACTACTGCCCTTACAAATATAACGAATAGCTTGTTCTAATCCCCCTTTTGTTTCAGGGTAGCAAGTACGGTAAATATGTAGCACTTTCATGTGGTTATCAATCCATCAATTAAAAATTGTTTATAGCCAGTCGGTGTATCCGATAGGGCGTTATGGTGGTTACCCATTGCTTCTGGCGAGCCTAAAACGTTATCGAAATATACCATTGAAAAAGAGGCGATACACTTTATCTGCAAGTACTCGAAGTATTAGTTTATTTATGTGCCTGGTGTCGCTTCTTACTTAGTAGTTTTACGTATAGCAGGAAGCATGCTAAAAATAAATAAAGCATAATGTATTCGGGAACACCGTTTATTTCGGCACCAATTCCGACAGCTGCGAATAAAGTTGCTATGGAGCATATCGAAACTAGTGTTTGATTTGGGCTGAGTCCTAACCTTTGAAAGATATGATGTAGGTGCTCTCGATCCGGTTTGAATGGGGAATCACCACGGCGTACCCTTCGTATCATTATCGCAGTCATATCCATTAGTGGGACAGCAATTAACCACAGAGCTGTTACGGGACGTAGGGGGGGAGATGTTCCATTTTGGCTTGATAAAAGCAGAAGCCAGATAACTGTAAATCCGATCAGCATGCTTCCAGCATCCCCCATAAATACTTTTCTTTTTCGTCCAAATGCACCTAAGTTGAGTAGTATGTAAGGGATGATAACGACTATTAACACTAGGCATATATATGAGAGGTTGTACTGTCCATCATACGCGAGCATTAGCCCCAAACCTCCAAAGGTGACCACGGATAACCCTCCTAGTAGGCCATCAATCCCATCTACCATATTAAATGCGTTTATTGCTCCAACTACCGCAAAAATAGTAACTAAGTAGCCAAACCAACCTAACGTAATGATCTCTCCACTGCCGAGTACATCCCCTATCGTTTTTAGCTCAATGTTACCAATCATCATCATGGCCACAGATAACCCTGCTTGGATCATGAAGCGCAACTTGAAGCTTAAATCAAACTTATCATCTAAAGAACCTACCCCAACTAAGATGAGAATACACGCAGCATAGAGAGGTGTGTTCGGTAGAATGTTTGGGTTGTTTAGTAGAAAGTAGAGAAGTGAAATGCAAATTGAAATGCCGCCAACGAGTGGTATTGCTCCACTATGAAACTTACGAGAGTCGGGTTCATCTACGAGACCGATTTTCTTAGCAAATTTACGTAAAATAAAGATAGTCGCAAGAGAAAAGAAGAATAAGAACGCGAGATCAAGTAAAGGAAGGAGCACGACTAAGCCTAATTAAGTATGTTTCGTGAATTTTAGTGTATTTGGATTCGATAGAAAAGAGTAAGGTAGAATCTACGTGATCTTTCTCGGTCGTACATGAGACCTTATGAGCGCTTTATCACTGATTGAGCGTTCTTGATTGGAAGAATAAAAATGTAAACGACATTTTTTTTCATATCCGATCACCTTACCTGCGACGTTTCTTGATCTTCCACTACAGTTTTGACTGTAAACTGTAGTAAAATTACGCTAATTTGTTTTTATACCGATTTATTTTGAATTGAACGAGGTCAGTCCTATGTCAGCTAAGAAGCCAATGGCTCTAGTGATCCTTGACGGTTACGGTTACCGTGAAGACAACCAAGACAACGCTATCGCGAACGCTAATACACCTGTATTAGACGGTCTTATTGCTAACCAACCTAACACGCTAATCTCGGCTTCTGGCTTAGATGTAGGCCTACCTGATGGCCAAATGGGTAACTCTGAAGTGGGTCACACCAACATTGGTGCGGGTCGCGTGGTATACCAAGATCTAACGCGCATTACTAAATCAATCGCAGACGGCGAATTCGCTCAAACTGAAGCGCTAGTGAATGCGGTTGATAAAGCAGTGAAAGCTGAGAAAGCAGTGCACATCATGGGCCTTATGTCTCCAGGTGGCGTTCACTCTCATGAAGATCACATCTATGCAGCTGTTGAAATGGCAGCAGAGCGTGGCGCAGAGAAAATTTACCTACACGCATTCCTAGACGGTCGTGATACACCGCCACGTAGCGCAGAAAATACACTTGCACGTTTCCAAGAGCTATTCGCTAAGCTAGGTAAAGGTCGTGTAGCTTCGCTTATTGGTCGTTACTACGCAATGGACCGTGATAACAACTGGGATCGCGTTCAAGAATCTTACGACCTGCTGACTCAAGCAAAAGCAGAGTTCACATTCGACACTGCAGTAGCTGGCCTAGAAGCGGCTTACGCTCGTGACGAAAACGATGAGTTCGTGAAAGCGACTGAAATTAAAGCGGAAGGCGAAGAGTCTGCCGCTATCGTTGATGGCGATGCGGTTATCTTCATGAACTACCGTGCTGACCGTGCGCGTGAAATCACACGTGCATTCGTGCCTAGCTTCGACGGTTTTGCTCGTAACGTATTCCCAGCGATCGATTTCGTGATGCTGACTCAATACGCAGCAGACATCCCACTGCTATGTGCATTCCCCCCGGCTTCTCTAGAGAACACTTACGGTGAATGGCTATCGAAAGAAGGCAAAACACAGCTACGTATTTCTGAAACAGAGAAATACGCGCACGTGACGTTCTTCTTCAACGGCGGTAAAGAAGACGAGTTTGAAGGCGAAGAGCGTCAACTTGTTGCTTCTCCAAAAGTTGCGACTTACGACCTGCAACCAGAAATGAGCGCACCAGAGCTGACTGAAAAGCTTGTTGCGGCAATCAAAGGTGGCAAATACGACGCTATCGTTTGTAACTTCCCTAACTGTGACATGGTTGGCCACACTGGCGTTTACGATGCAGCGGTTAAAGCGGTAGAGTCGCTAGACGAATGTCTTGGCAAAGTGGTTGAAGCAATCAAAGAAGCCGATGGCCAACTGCTTATCACCGCTGACCACGGTAACGCGGAAATGATGGTAAACCCAGAAACAGGCGGCATCCACACAGCGCACACTAACCTACCAGTGCCACTTATCTATGTAGGTAGTAAAGACGTTGAGTTCAAAGAAGGCGGTAAACTGTCTGACCTTGCACCAACGATGCTTTCTCTGTCTGGTATTGATATCCCAGCTGAAATGTCAGGTGACGTGATCGTTAAGTAGTTACTGTTTTAGATAAATAGTTTTAACTTTCATCGAATACTAGAACGGTTGCACGCAAGTGTGGCCGTTTTTTTGTATCTGGAGTTTGAGGAATAGATGTGAGGTACGAGTAATCGGGATGCGAAGAGCTTAAGGGCAGATACGGGTAACCGAGTAGCGATAAAGCCGAAAGCAGAGAGACCATTCCTTCTTTGCATTTCGCATTCCGGTTCTCGTTTACTCGTTACCTTCTTATCCTGTCATTCCAGAATTGAGGAACGAAATATCTGGAATCTTACGCCTAGTATTGCTTGTCATACTTGGTGTTCAACATAAAGAGAGATTCCCTATCACGCTCGTCCCTCGCTGTAGGGAATGACAGAGAGTTATTTGTTAGCTTGAGTCGAACCGAACGCTCAAAATCCAGTAACCATTCTTTGCGGTTCATGCCGCCCGTGTAGCCGGTTAATGTTCCATTCGCACCGATGACTCTATGGCAGGGGACAACAATACTAAATGGATTCTTGCCGTTCGCACCACCCACCGCTCTTACGGCTTTTGGGTTGTCCATTCTCTTTGCTTGTTCGCCATAGCTGATGGTTTCGCCGTAAGGAATGGTTGTTAAAGCTACCCAAGCTTTACTTTGAAAGTCAGTGCCTTTTATCGCTCTTAATGGCAAATCGAATTCTGTTCGGTGACCTGCGAAGTATTCACCTAACTGTTTCGCTGCCAGTTGGCAAAGGTCATCTGGATTGCTAATCATTAGCTCTTCATGATTTATATGGTCAATTTCAATAATCGACACTCCATTACTCACAATGATCATCTTACCAATCGGTGCGTTATAGAGCATTTTGTAAATGGTGTCTTCCATGTCATCTTCCTTCTTCTAGTCTCTTTCTGTTCTCAAGTTCTTCGAATCTCGATACCCGAATCTCGTATCTGCTCTTATATCTTTTCGCATCTCGATTACTCGCATCCCGCATCTGCTTTAGATCTAACACGAAGCGCAAAGCAATACCCTGAAACACCGCCGACAATGTTCCCTAAAGCTAAACCAATAAACAGTCCTTCGACACCATTGATTTGGCTGCCTATCCAAGCAAAGGGCAAGGTGAATACAAACAGGCGCATGAAGCTCCATTGAAAGGCTTTGAGCGGTTGGTGCATCGCATTCATGGCACTAATCAGCATCATTACAATACCTTGGAAGCCATAGCTAAATGGGACAACTAACAGGTAATGCCACAAGATGCTTCGTACGGATTCTTCTTGAGAAAATAGGGCGGCTAAAGGGATGCTCAATGGCACCATCATTAAGAAAATCAAACCTTGGAACATCACAGCAAAACGCATACTGAGGAACAGTGCCTTAAAGCTGCGTTGAGGGTTGTTTGCGCCAAAGTTTTGCGCCATGAAAGGCGTAAGGGCAGAAGTTAAAGACATCAACACGATGATCAAAATTGATTCAATACGCTGGGCAGCTCCGTAAGCTGCCACTGCTTCTGTTCCTTGTTTGGCTAACATCATCATGATTATGGCGCCAGCAAGTGGGTTCAGAGCATTAGAAAGAGCAGCGGGTGTGCCGATGGTTAAGATCTGTTTCCAGTCATCGATGATGCTTTTTAGTTTGGGCGGAGCAAGCAGTTTTGCTCGTATGGTTAACACATACAGTGAACCACATAACGCACCAAACCAACTGAAGCCACTGGCAATGGCTGCGCCCTGAATCCCTAGCTCTGGGAAAGGACCGTAACCGAAGATCAGCAGCGGGTCGAGAATGCCGTTAATAAGGCCGGCCAGCATCATAATCTTGGCGGGTGTTTTGGTGTCGCCACTGGCTCGTATTGCGCTGTTGCCTGCCATAGGAATAACAAGCAGCGGTATCGCTAAATACCAGATCGACATGTATTCGGATATCAGTGGCAGTAACTCAGGTTCAGCACCTAACAGAGTAAACATAGGCTCTAGCGTGAAAAGCCCTAGTGTTGATGCAAAACCAACAAGCAGCACAGCAAGCAATAAACTGTGGCAGGTAAAACAAGCTGCATTTTGCGCGCAACCTTGGCCAAGTAATCTTCCAATACATGTCGACAAGCCAATGCCTATGCCCATGGTAATGCAGTTTATGGCGAAGGTGACTGGGAAGGTAAAGCTCACCGCTGCGAGTGCTTGTGTGCCGAGCAATGAGATAAAGAAAGTATCGACAAGGTTAAACATCAAGATCGCCACCATGCCGAAGATAGTCGGTATGGTCATGGTGCGTAGAGTCTGTGCTATCGGGGCCGTGAGAAGCCCATGCTTATCTTGCATGTAAAACGCCGTTGGAACTAAAACCGTAGGATAAACAGATGTGGGATACGAGTAAACGAAAAGCAAGGAAAGATGAGGGGTGAGAATCTGCTCTTTCGATCACAATTTTTTCTTTCCCCCCTTGGGTTCTTCCACATCGCCCCAACATACTCTTTAACCCCATGCCAATCGTGGCAATTATCATATTAAATGGAAATTATCAGGAGATACGACCGATGAATATCCGTCCTCTACACGACCGAGTTATCGTTGAGCGCCAAGAAGTTGAATCTAAATCTGCTGGTGGCATCGTTCTAACTGGTTCTGCCGCTGAAAAATCAACGCGCGGTACAATTCTAGCTGTTGGCAAAGGCCGCATTCTAGAAAACGGCTCACTACAACCATTGGACGTTAAAGTTGGCGACACAGTTATCTTTGCAGAAGACCGCGGTACTAGAGCGGAAAAGATCGATGGCAAAGAAGTACTGATAATGTCTGAGTTCAATATCATGGCGATCGTTGAGTAATCCGACCCATAAAACTGAACTGACTGAATAAAGAATTTTAAAGGAAATTAAGATGGCTGCTAAAGACGTTAAATTTGGTAACGACGCACGTATTAAAATGCTAGAAGGTGTAAACGTTCTGGCTGACGCAGTAAAAGTAACGCTAGGTCCTAAAGGCCGTAACGTTGTTCTAGACAAATCATTTGGCGCACCGACTATCACTAAAGATGGTGTTTCAGTTGCACGTGAAATCGAACTTGAAGACAAGTTCCAAAACATGGGCGCACAAATGGTTAAAGAAGTGGCTTCGCAAGCGAATGACGCGGCGGGCGACGGAACAACGACAGCAACAGTATTGGCTCAGTCTATTATCGCTGAAGGCCTAAAAGCCGTTGCTGCTGGCATGAACCCAATGGATCTTAAGCGCGGTATCGACAAAGCGGTTATCGCGGCTGTTGAAGAGCTGAAGAACCTTTCTGTTCCTTGTTCAGACACGAAAGCTATCGCTCAAGTAGGTACTATCTCTGCGAACTCTGATTCGACAGTAGGTAACATCATTGCTGAAGCGATGGAAAAAGTAGGTCGTGATGGCGTAATCACGGTTGAAGAAGGTCAGGCTCTGCAAGACGAGCTAGACGTAGTTGAAGGTATGCAGTTCGACCGCGGTTACCTATCTCCTTACTTCATCAATAACCAAGAAGCCGGTTCAGTTGATCTAGAAAGCCCATTTATTCTTCTAATCGACAAGAAAGTTTCGAACATCCGTGAACTTCTTCCGACTCTAGAAGCAGTTGCTAAGGCATCTCGTCCACTTCTTATCATAGCTGAAGATGTCGAAGGCGAAGCGTTAGCAACTCTTGTTGTGAACAACATGCGTGGCATCGTTAAAGTGGCTGCGGTTAAAGCACCTGGTTTCGGCGACCGTCGTAAATCTATGCTGCAAGACATCGCTATCCTAACGGGCGGCACGGTTATCTCTGAAGAGATCGGCCTAGACCTTGAAAAAGTAACGCTAGAAGACCTAGGTCAAGCTAAGCGCATTACGATCACTAAAGAAAACTCAACCATCATTGATGGTGCGGGCGATGAAGTGATGATCAAAGGTCGCGTTTCTCAAATTCGTCAACAAATCGAAGATGCAACGTCTGACTACGATAAAGAAAAACTTCAAGAGCGCGTAGCTAAGCTAGCTGGCGGTGTTGCAGTAATCAAAGTAGGCGCTGCAACTGAAGTTGAGATGAAAGAGAAGAAAGACCGCGTAGAAGATGCACTTCACGCAACTCGCGCTGCTGTTGAAGAAGGTGTGGTTGCTGGTGGTGGTGTTGCACTTATCCGCGCTGCATCTAAAGTTGCTGGCCTTGAAGGCGACAACGAAGAGCAAAACGTAGGTATCCGTGTTGCACTACGTGCAATGGAAGCGCCTATTCGTCAAATCACTAAGAACGCAGGTGATGAAGAGTCTGTTGTTGCTAACAATGTTCGTGCTGGCGAAGGTAACTACGGTTACAACGCGGCTACTGGCGAATACGGCGACATGATTGCAATGGGTATCCTAGATCCAACTAAGGTAACTCGTTCTGCACTTCAGTTCGCAGCATCCGTTGCTGGTCTTATGATCACAACAGAAGCGATGATCACTGACAAGCCTCAAGATTCTGGCCCTGCAATGCCTGATATGGGTGGCATGGGCGGTATGGGTGGCATGGGCGGCATGATGTAATCATCCCCCTTTCTCGTAACAGAGAAAGTCATACATAAGCTTTAGAAAACGGAGACTTCGGTCTCCGTTTTTTTATGCTTTGAAATCGTCACTCCCGACAGCGAGGCACGAGCGTGATAGGGAATCTTTATCGTCTAGTTATAGAAACCTGACTGCCGATGTTTACTCTTGCCTCTCATGATATCCTCTGCTCAATATTGCTCTTTATGATTTAGGGTCTTATATTCAATGGTACAGTTATGACATTGATTTAACATGGATAGCTGTTGAGTGAAGGACAATAAATACTTGATTTAATATAGATTAATCAAGTCAACAATAAGTCAGTGGAGACTCCCCAATGAAAAAATTACTTTCAGTACTTGCTGTATCTGCAGCGGTAATGGCACCGGCAGCATTTGCTTCTTCGCCTGTTATGTTTTCAACAATTAATGGCTTCAACGCTCCGGATTCTGATGCGGTTGGCGGTGTACGTCTGGCTCTGCTTCACGGACAAGTCAATGACCTTAAAGGTGTCGACCTTGCGGTTGTTGGTATGTCTGAGACGCAAACCACAACAGGTGTGAACCTTGGTATTTTTGGTGCATCTAAAGTGAACCAAGAAATGACAGGGGCATCACTGGGTTTTTTTAACTGGAACACAGGCCAAACGACGGGTCTTAACCTAGGTGCGGTGAACATCACTAATGATGTGAAAGGTGCAAACGTGAGCTTTGTGAACTACTCAGAAGGTAACACTATGGTTGATGTTGGCGCAGCTAACCTTTCAGAAGTGTCTACGGTTCAGGTTGGTATCTTCAACAAAACCAACAAAATCGAAGGCGTACAGATTGGTCTGATCAACTGTGCTGACAATGGCTTCTTCCCGTGCTTTCCAATTGTGAATTTTGCTAAGTAGAGTTATCGTTTTAATTATCTACTCCAAATCACCTACTAACTAGTAGGTGATTTTTCTCTAGCATCTATTATAGATAGAATTAGACTCATCCCCTTCTATCAAACTCTACAGTTAAACGGTTTTAATCATTTCAATTGCTTTACAGTTAGTAGCTTCTAAGTAACTTAATCAACTTACTACTGAAAAGGTTCATTAAGCTCTCTGATTTTGATTCTAGGTTTTGAATCCTAAAGGGGATCTTCGCTTGTCTCGTTTTATTGTTTTCGCTTATGTTGGTATACTGTTGGCAAACAGATTTAATATCTAATCGAACTTTTAGTCGAATAAATACTCTTCAGTGCTTTAACTGAGGTAGAAACATTCAATGGATGTGGGAAACGTAACATGACAACGAAAATAACGCCGGAAAAAATGACGCATCTAAAGCAATTGGAAGCTGAATCGATCCATATTATGCGTGAAGTCGCGGCTGAGTTTGATAACCCGGTGATGCTGTATTCAGTTGGTAAAGACTCTTCAGTAATGCTACACCTTGCTCAGAAAGCTTTCGCTCCTGGTACTCCTCCTTTCCCTCTGATGCATGTCGATACTACATGGAAATTTAAAGAAATGATCGAGTTCCGCGATTACATGGCTGATAAGGTTGGAATGAAACTTATTGTTCACCAGAACCCTGAAGGTGTGGCTATGGGGATCAATCCTTTTGTGCACGGTAGTTCAAAACATACTGATATAATGAAGACCCAAGGCTTAAAACAGGCTCTAGATATGCATGGTTTTGATGCTGCTTTCGGTGGTGCGCGACGCGATGAGGAAAAATCTCGAGCGAAAGAGCGAGTGTACTCGTTTCGCGACGAACATCATCGTTGGGATCCTAAAAATCAACGACCAGAACTATGGAATATTTACAACGGCAAGGTTAACCAAGGTGAGAGTATCCGTGTGTTCCCACTATCTAACTGGACAGAGCTAGATATTTGGCAGTATATCTATCTTGAAAATATTGAAATTCCGGGTTTGTATTTATCAAAACCTCGCCCTGTCGTTCAGCGTGATGGCATGTTGATTATGGTCGATGATGAGCGAATGAAGCTTAACAAAGGGGAAGTGGCAGAAGAAAAAATGGTGCGTTTTCGTACACTCGGTTGTTACCCACTAACTGGCGCTGTAGAATCGAAAGCTACGACGCTACCTGAAATTATTCAAGAGATGTTGCTAACAACCACCTCAGAGCGTCAAGGGCGCGCCATTGACCACGATAGTTCAGGTTCAATGGAGAAGAAAAAGCGTGAAGGCTACTTCTAATAGCATTGACGATATTATATCGTTAATTTTGAATATAAAATGAGTTGTTTGAGCATGATTGTCACTGCGTGTGTCCTTATTGGATTGATTATTGGTCTGGTCAGTAACCGCTTTAGAGCTAGCTATGTGTTTATTTTTTCAGTGACAGTGCTGTACGTTTCTGGTGAGCTTTCACAAGCCGTTATTTTCTCGAACGTCACTAACCGTTCTGTGATTATCTTATTATTGTTACTACTTTCTTCTCTCGCTCTAGAAAGGACAGCTTTGCTTAGTTGGGTGGCAAAAATGTTATCTCATCGTCATTATGGGCAATCGCTATTGCGTTTGGGAGCTCTGGGAGCACTAAGCTCTAGCGTACTTAACAATACCGCAGTGGTCGCTACTTTGATGGGGGGGGTTCTCAAAAATCCATTCCATGCTCCTAAGAAACTTCTGATTCCTTTATCGTACTTCTCTATTTTAGGGGGGACTCTAACCTTAATAGGAACTGCGACCAACCTTGTAGTTAGTGGTTTACTTGAAGACCAAGGCTATCCTGCGCTGACAATCTTTGCTTTTTTCCCTGTGGGGGTAAGTTTACTACTCGGTTGTGGTTTCGTAGTCATAATAGTTTCCAGGTGGCTTCCTGATGACCTTGTGAAAGTTGAGTCGTTAGGGGGATACTTCCTTGATGCTGAAGTCGAGAGCACAAGTAAGCTCGTAGGTCGAAGTATATTAGAAAATGGATTACGATCACTCGATGGTCTTTTCTTAACTGAAATTATTCGAGATAAACAGTTGATAACCCCTGTATCACCGAGTGAATTGGTATTTGCAGGAGATAAACTGGTATTCAGTGGTGATGTTTCAGAAGTTAAACAACTGGCCTCTTTTGATGGCCTTAAGCTGTACGTTGAAGATGAATTCGAGTTAGGTAAAAACTTAGTTGAAGTCTTAGTGAGCCCTGAATCTGTATTGATAGATAAAACTTTAAAAGAGGTTGAGTTTCGTTCTCGTTTTGATGCGGCAGTGGTAGCGATCGCTAGGCAAGGAAAGCGGCTTTCTGGCAAGCTTGGGGAGTGTGTTATTCAAAGTGGTGATAAACTGATTCTTGCTGTCGGGGATGACTTTAAAAAACGCCCAAATCTAACTAGAAACTTTTTTCTATTAAGTGATAAATCGCTTAAAAGTCCCTTATCATTCACTCAAAACCTATTGGGTATTGTCGGTTTTATTTTATCCATTGTCTTAGCTGCGTGTACCAGTTTAGACCTTGTTGATACATTGTCTGGGTTCTTGCTCTTATCTTTGACGAGTAAAATCATTGATGGAACTCAATTAAGGCGACGTTTCCCGTTTGAGTTGTTGATTATTCTAGTATCAGCTTTGTGTGTCGCCAGTGCGTTTTCTAGCAGTGGTCTGGCATTGGCATTAACTCAAGTCTTTGAATCTGTAGCTGGGCAACTCCCTCCCATTTGGGTGCTAGTTGGCATATTGGTGTTAACCGTTATCTTAACGGAGATTATGACCAACACAGCAGCTGCAGCGATTATGTTGCCTATTTCCCTGGCATTAGCGTCGACATTCCAGATCGAGTATTTACCGTTAGTGATGGCGGTGGCCTATGGTGCGAGTGCATCCTTTATCAGTCCTTTTGGTTATCAAACTAACCTTATGGTGATGAGCGCTGGTGGCTATACTTTTATAGACTTTTTTAAAGTCGGTTGGATAGTTACCGTCACTTACATTGTAGTTGCCGCCATTGCTATTCCGATGGTGTTCCCATTTTAGTTTTATATGAGTTGTAAGAATGACCTCTCCCTATGTAGTAAAAGATAATGAGTCTGTTAGCGATGATGTAGTTTGGCATAGCTCCACGGTGACGCATGAGCAACGCTCCGTGCAAAAGCAACAAGTGCCAACGGTGCTTTGGTTTACAGGATTAAGTGGCTCAGGGAAGTCCACTGTTGCCAATGCAGTCGAAAGTAAGCTTCTAAGTTTAGGTAAACATAGCTATTTGCTCGATGGTGACAACGTCCGACATGGCCTCAATAAAGATCTTGGATTTAGCGACATGGACCGTGTTGAAAACATTCGTCGTATTGGTGAGGTAGCAAAACTGTTTGTGGATTCGGGAACGATAGTATTAACTGCATTTATTTCGCCATTTATTGCTGACCGCGCACAAGTCCGTGAGCTTTTATCTTCAAAGCAATTTCTGGAAGTGTTTATTGACACACCATTATCGGTGTGCGAGCAACGAGACCCTAAAGGGTTATACAAGAAAGCACGAGCGGGCGAGATTAAGAATTTTACTGGTATTGATTCAATGTATGAAGCCCCATTAACTCCAGATATTCATGTCGAGACTGAAGGTCAATCTATTGAGGCATGTGCAGATATTGTAGTTAATCAACTTACTAAGTTAGGGTACATTTAATCATGTATTACGATGTATTCAATGGTGATGCTGATGGAATAATTGCTTTACTTCAGTTACGTAAGGCCGCCCCAAAATGCTCGAAGCTTGTCACTGGTGTAAAGCGTGACATTGCTCTTTTACAGCGAGTGGTTAAACAAAATGATATCAGTGGCTGCACCATCTTAGATATATCGATGGAAAAAAATATCGATTCACTCTATGAATTGATAGATCTGGATATACCTCTGTTCTATTGTGACCACCATCGTACGGGAGAAGTGCCACAAGCTGACAATTTTACAGCCCTCATTGATTTGGAGGCGAATACTTGTACCAGTTTGTTGATCAACCAGCAGTTAGCGGGGCGGTATGCTGATTGGGCTATAGTTGGTGCTTACGGTGACAATATGTACGTTAATGCTGATCAGTTAGCCGATGTTATCGGATTAAGTTGCAATGAAAGAACATTTTTAAAAGAGTTGGGTACCTTAATCAACTACAACAGTTATGGAACTTCGATTGACGATTTGCACATTGATCCAGCCGAATTGTTTCAACAGCTTATGTGCTATTCTTCACCTTTTGACCTCAAGCGAGATTTAATATCTCCTTATTATGCTCTAAAACAAGGGTATCAGGCCGATTATCAACATGTTGAACTGCTAACGCCGATAGTGTGCACTGACGTGTCTGAAATCTATCTACTGCCATGTGAAGCATGGGCAAAGCGTGTCAGTGGTGTGTTTGGAAACGTGCTTGCAAATCAATCACCAGACAAGGCTCATGCAGTACTCACATTGAATGACAATAAGAAAGATTACACCGTGAGTGTTCGTGCACCTTTAAATAATCGTACTGGTGCAGATGAAGTTTGCTGTCAGTTTGTTACTGGTGGTGGCCGTAAAGCTGCGGCGGGTATTAACGCCTTACCTATTGAAAATAAAAACGAATTCATTAAAGTTTTAAATAAATTTTATCAATAAATCAAAGTCGGTTTGAAGAGTTGAGTATTTAAACCGGGACCATTAAGGAAAGACCATGTCACATAGTTCAGAGCTAATTGCTCAAGATATTGAAGCATACTTAAAAGTACACGAGAACAAAGATCTGCTGCGCTTTTTAACTTGCGGTAACGTGGATGATGGTAAATCAACACTGATTGGTCGTTTGCTGTTTGATAGTAAACTGATATACGAAGACCAGATGGCTGCGATTGAGAAAGACTCTCAAAAGTTCAATACAACCGATGAATCATTTGATCTAGCATTGTTGGTCGATGGCCTGCAATCTGAGCGTGAGCAGGGTATTACTATTGATGTGGCATACCGTTATTTTTCGACAGATAAACGTAAATTCATTATTGCTGACACTCCTGGGCATGAGCAATACACACGTAATATGGTAACTGGGGCGTCAACATGTGATTTAGCGATTGTGATGGTGGATGCCCGCTATGGTATTCAAACTCAAACGCGTCGTCACAGTTATATTTGTTCACTATTGGGTATTAAGCACATCATAGTTGCTATAAATAAGATGGACCTGATGGATTATAGTCAAGATGTGTATCAACAAATCAAAGCTGATTATCGTGAGATGGCTAAGAGCTTCAATATTGACGACATTCGCTTTGTACCCATTTCAGCGTTGAAAGGTGACAATGTGGTAACTCCAAGTGAAAACATGGAGTGGTACCCAGGCTCGACTTTAATGAAACTGCTTGAGACAGTAAAAGTCGATCAAGATAAAGATTTAGAGCATATGCGCTTTCCTGTTCAGTACGTTAATCGTCCGAATTTAGATTTTCGCGGTTTTTGTGGCACGTTGGCTTCTGGCCAAGTCAGTGTTGGTGATGAAATAACAGCGTTACCTTCAGGAAAATCATCAAAAATTAAGTCCATATTCACTTATGATGGTGAGTTGGAGTCTGCACTGCCTGGTCAAGCGATTACGATAACGCTTGACGATGAAATTGATGTATCTCGCGGGGATATGTTGATTCATAAAGGCTCAAAGCTGCAACTTGTTAATAAGTTTGATGCATACTTAGTGTGGATGGATGAAAACCCATTGCGTTGCCATAAAGAATATAGTTTCAAGTTTGCAACGAAATCTTGCGCAGGTAAGTTGTCAGGTATTCAACATAAAGTTGATGTGAATACTCTTGAACAACACGCTGAAAATTCTGAAACAGTAGAGCTTAATGAAATCGCGTTAACTTCTATCAATTTAACCGATCAAGTTGCTATAGATTTATACAAAGATCTGCCTCAGACTGGTGCCTTTGTGGTGATCGATAGGCATACGAATGTGACAGTAGGGGCTGGTGTTGTGCAGCGTCTGCATTCTGAAGAGGGAGTTAATAAGCGCATTTACTCGCAAGCTGAAAAAGAATTAAACATTTATATAAGAAAGCATTTCCCTGAATGGGGATGCTCAGAAGTTTGATAAATTAAGTTCTACATTTCCTATTTAGTTAATGCTTATTGAACCTATCAACGCCTTTACTTCTATGTTTAGGCGTTATTTTACATCTGCTATCTCACTCCTTAAACGTTACTGTAAGCATGTTGTTTTATACTCTTGTTGCGATGCTCTCACTTGTGGGTACAATGTGCGCTAAATTTTCAATGATGACTTATATGCTTTGATTAATCCCCATACCGTCGATTTTAAAAAGGCTTTCTTAAGTCTGACCGTCAGCTTTTTAGTGGTTTTTAGCTTGTTACTTGTTGATTCAGCGGAAGAGTCAGAAAAGCAATATGGAATTGAAAACCAAGGCGTGACACGCTCTTTAGCGGAGCTTACACAGATTATTAATGCGCTTGAATATAATATTACCGCACTTTATCCGCTGCATGGAGATACCTACGTATTCTCACATGAGCAAAAGGTCGAAGGTGATACGTGTTACTTCATTAGTGAAGAGCAAGCTGCCCCTCGATTTGATTTTATGTTCTCTGGCCCAAGTGAGATGTGCGATCTAAAGTCGGATCTTCATTTAGAAGCAGGTAGGCGCATGTTTATCGCACCCACCATGGCTTACTTTGCGAATACCATTGATACCATCTCTGCGATTTACTTTATCTCCAAAGATAAATTTATTATATCGTCGCCTTCCGATTTCGCCCGTTACATTAAAGGTGACACCTTTGATTCAGTCGTCAATAGTCGCCCTTATTGGGTGAATACGATTCGTTTTGGCTTAGCTCAGGGTCAAGATCAAGTTGTGTATACCGGCCAATACGATGACTACCTAACAGGGAAGAAGGTAGTGACCTTAACCAAAGGTATCTATGTTGATGGTGAGTTTAAAGGAGTACTCGGTGTTGATGGTTACGTCTCTAATCTCGTCTCGAATCCCGTTCATGGGTACAAGGTGACGAGCGCAAGAGGAGTAAACAAATATGGACTGTTGGACTTTACCTATTCACGACCTTTGTATGTCGATGGAGTCAATACTGAGTTATACCTGACTATTGAAGAAGGAAAGAGTGAGCACTTCTTACATTTGCTGGAACTGGAGCGGGTTCAATTACTGATTTTGTTAGCTTTGTACTTTATCTCAGCACTATGGTTGTGGCGGTTTTATACCAAGCAAGAGCACAAGCGATTGAAGAATTTAGCGATGCTCGACCCATTGACTGGTTTATATAATCGGCGTGGTTTTGAAGCTCGGTTGCTGAACCAAAATGAGGAGCCAATTATTGGTGTTGGCGTATTTGATATCGATGATTTCAAAGTGGTGAATGATCAGTATGGTCATAAGGTGGGAGATGAGGTGATTTGCCATGTTGCTCAGTTAATGCTGAACAGCGTTAGGCAGAAAGATATCGTGGCGAGATTTGGTGGTGAAGAGTTTGTTGTCGCGATTGCGGGCGAATCATCCGAATTACTTTCATCGATCTTTGAACGAATTCAAAATGACATTAGTTTACAAAGTTATCGATGCGCGACTGGTGACAAGATTAATATATCAGTCTCTGGGGGAGCGACGCTTTACTCTCTGTACAAGTTCGACAGCATTGGACACTTGTGGGAAAACCAGAGTATTCGTTCATCAGATGAGCAGCTTTATAAGGCGAAGGCCGCAGGTAAGAATCAAGTGTCTATTCACGTACATTAATCTGTGAACTGCAGTTTAGAGCCTAGTCGTTTGCTAGGCTCTTTTTTATTTAAGGAAAAAGACCCTTAAGATGAAACAGTCGCTAAGAACAAAATGCAGCTAAGGCCAAATGTCTTCCGACGAGGTGTTACTTCTTCACGCGGACTTTTCTCATCCACTTCTGATGAACACCACGGCGTAAGCTCTGGAAGCTGTTTTCTACTTTGTCGACACCAAGCAGAATCACTAGCGCCATTAGCGTGATAATAACCGACTGCGAAAGGTGGCCAAGTGCGATCATCATACCTAATGCAGCGAGTACCCAGATAATCGCCGCTGACGTGACACCATGAATCTTTCCATCCAATGTCATCATTACCCCAGCACCAAGGAATCCAACCCCCGTAATTATCTGACCAAGTACACGAGCTTGATCGAGTGTGTTGGGGGATAGGCTAATCGCCATGGTGAGGAAGAAGTAAGTACCGCTGATGATAAGGATCGATGTCCGTATTCCGACGGGTTTACCGCGTGTTTGCCTTTCGATTCCGATTAAAGAACCACACAACATGCATGCTGCGAGGCCTGCCCAGCTAAAGGGGGCAAGGTTGAGAGCTTGTTCTATAAATTGTGACATATCACCCCTCCTAAGAATTTAGAATAGAGCCGAGTATGCTAATAATAGACCGGACGATCGAACAAAAAATTTTTGTCGTGAAGGTGCATTTAGCAACGTGTTGTCGTTACAGATAAGCTTAGTCGCTTTTTGAAGCTCGCTCGCTATTCAATGTTTAGGTCGAGTGGTGTTTTGCTACTGCGTCCGCCAATTTCACGGGTTAACTTAGGTACTAGATAGCCAGAAACCTCAGAGATTAATCCCTTAAAGTGGTGTTTCGCTTCTTCATCGGAGATATAGAAATGAGCAGCGCCCTGAACTTTATCAAGTACATGCATGTAGTAAGGTAAAATACCGGCGTCGAATAGCTTTTCACTTAATTTTTTCAATGAGTTAGCGCAGTTATTTACGCCTTTTAGCATTACGCCTTGGTTGAGCAGAGTCGCACCAGTTTGCTTCAGCTTATGGAAGGCTTGCTTGAGCTCTAAGTTGATTTCATTGGCATGATTAATATGGCTAACCATGACTACATTAAGACGAGTGTTAGTTAATGTTTGGCATAGTTCATCAGTCACTCGCGCTGGAATCACGACAGGTAATCGGCTGTGAATTCGAACGGTTTTCACATGTGGAATTTGTTCGATAGCATTAATCAGCCACTCTAGTTCGCTGTCTTTGGCCATAAGAGGATCGCCACCCGATAAGATAACCTCGTTGATCTCTGGATGTTGAGCCACATAATCGAGGCTAGTTTGCCAAACAGACTTAGATCCTTTGTTATCTTGATAAGGGAAATGACGGCGAAAGCAGTAACGGCAGTTAATCGCGCAGCCACCTTTCACGATCATTAGCGCGCGGCTTTTGTATTTGTGTAGTAGTCCCGGAATCGCGTTGTCTTGTTCTTCCAGTGGATCAGCAGAATAGCCTTGGTGCACATCAAACTCTTCACTTAGCGGTAAAACTTGTCTTAGCAAAGGGTCGTGTGGATTGCCTTTTTCCATTCGCTCAACAAAGCTAAGAGGAACTCGAAGTGAAAACAGCTCACGTGCTGCGAATCCTTTTTGCCACGGTGTTGGGTCTATTTCCAATGCTTCAAGCAGTTTTGTCGGGTCAGAGATCGCATTCGATAGTTGTTTGAGCCAGTTTTGCTCAACAGATTCGACTTTTCGGGTTATGATATGCGGCATTGAAATTAACTCAAAGATGTGGAAGAGAAAATCATGGCGTCAGTAAGCACCAATGAATTCAAAGGCGGTTTAAAATTCATGTTAGATAACGAGCCTTGCGCAATTATCGACAATGAATACGTTAAGCCAGGTAAAGGCCAAGCGTTTAACCGTGTAAAACTTCGTAAACTGCTGTCAGGCAAAGTGTTAGAGAAAACATTCAAGTCAGGCGAAAGCTTCGAGCTTGCAGATGTTGTTGACGTTGAACTAGGCTACCTATACAACGATGGCGAATTCTACCACTTCATGAACAACGAAACATTTGAGCAAATCGCAGCAGACGTAAAAGCAGTCGCTGATTCAGCAAAATGGTTAGTTGAAAATGACGTTTGTACTCTAACGTTGTGGAATGATAACCCTATCACTGTTACTCCGCCAAACTTTGTTGAGATCGAAGTAACTGAAACTGATCCTGGCCTTAAAGGCGATACACAGGGTACGGGTGGTAAACCTGCAACTCTAGCAACAGGCGCGGTAGTTCGTGTTCCTCTATTCATCGCTATCGGTGAAGTTGTTAAAGTTGATACTCGTACTGGCGAATACGTTGGTCGTGTGAAGTAATTTGATTGTGTCCATCTTGTTTAAGGTGGCTCAGTGAAATAGAAAAGGTCGCTTATGAGCGGCCTTTTTTGTATCTGGCGATCGGAGAAGAGCAGATTCGAGTAAACGAGATTCGACAAGTAACAAAAAAGCAGAACAAGATAATCCTGTTCTGCTTCTAGTATTTTCGTTCTTAAACTCTTCGAATCTCAGTTACCCGAATCTAGAATCTGCTCTTAACTGTTAAATCATAAAAATGAAGATAACAGATAGCGCGCTGATTAGGCCTGCAACGAAGTAGCAACCCACTTTACCAGCAACGCCGACGTGGAACTTAAGGTCGTGCATGCCGTGGTGAAGACGGTGCATTGCATGCCACATTGGCAGTGCTAGCGTACCGATGATGAATAGCGCACCGATAATGCTGGTGGCAAACTCAGAGACACGCTCGTAGCTCATTGCATCCGCATCGATAATGCCCATTGGCACCAAGATACCCAGCACTAGAATCGTGATTGGTGTAATCATCGCGAACCAAGTACCGCCAGCGCCGAATAGGCCCCACCAGATTGGCTCATCAGAACGTTGCGGATTGTGGTTAACATTGTAATTTGTGTTCATAACGAAGCTCCTTACACCACCATCAGAACGATTAAAGAAATAAATGCCACCGCTGCCCACTGGGTCAGTACGATGATTCTTTTATCTACCAATTTGCCTTTAAGACGGATTGGCATTACTTGAGGCATCATGCTGAAGAAGGTCTGAGCGTGCAGTAAGCTGCCAAGCAGTGCCACGATGTTGATACCAACAACGATAGGGTTAGCCATAAAGCTCAACCAACCTTGCCACGCTTCAGGGCCTTTCACTAGCGAACCCAAACCGAAGGTTAGGAACAGAGTGAATAGAATCAAAGGCAGTACAGTCGCTTCACGTAGCATGTAGAAGCGGTAGAACGGATGGTTGCTCCACCACGTTCTCTTCATCTCGCGAACATAAGGCTTACGATTGCTCATATTATGCCTCCTCTGCTGTTTTTACTTGCGATCCATCAGGCTTGAACATCGAGATAACGAAGTCCATTGAAGACTCAACTTTACCTTGGTTCACTGCCGCTGCTGGGTCTACTTTCTTCGGACATACGTCAGAACAGTAACCTACAAACGTACAGCCCCAAGCGCCATTGTCGCCATTGATAAGCTTCATACGCTCAGCTTTACCATTGTCACGGCTATCTAGGTTGTAGCGGTGAGCAAGAGCAAGTGCCGCAGGGCCAATGAACTCGGGGTTTAGACCAAATTGAGGACATGCTGCGTAACACAAACCACAGTTGATGCAGCCAGCGAACTGTTTGTACTTCGCCATTTGCTCTGGAGTTTGGATGTTAGTGCCGTCTTCTGGCTTACGGTCGTTACCAATGATGTAAGGTTTGATTGCTTCCAGGCGCTCGATAAACGGCGTCATGTCGACGATCAAATCTTTCTCGATTGGGAAGTTAGCTAAAGGCTCGATCTTGAAGCCGTTCGGGTAGTCACGTAAGAAGCTCTTACATGCCAGTTTTGGCACGCCATCAACCATGATGCCGCAAGAACCACAAATCGCCATACGACAAGACCAACGGTAAGACAGGTCTTTATCTAGGTTATCTTTGATGTAACCAATCGCATCAAGTACCGACATGGTTTCATCAAATGGAACTTCAAAGGTTTGAAAGTGAGGTTCTGCATCGTGCTCAGGGTCATAACGCAGGATTTCAATTTTTTGGATTCGATTCGCTGACATTATGCTTGCTCCTCTTCGCTCTTCTTCGCATTCTCTTCTGCCGCTTTTTCAGCAGCAGCGGCTTTCTCGGCTGCTTCACCGTATAGACGAGCTTTAGGTTGAGATTTAGTAATCTTAACGCCGCTGTAGTCGATAGTTGGTGCTGCATCTTCGTTGTAGAAAGATAGAGAATGTTTCAGGAAGTTCACGTCATCACGTTCTGTGCAGTTGTCGTCTAGACGTTGGTGTGCTCCGCGAGACTCTTTACGAAGGATCGCTGAGTGAACCATCGCTTCGGCAACTTCAAGGCCGTAACCCACTTCGATAGCGTAAAGTAGGTCAGTGTTGAACACTTTGCCTTTGTCTTTAATGCTGATCTTCTTGTAGCGAGCTTTCAGTTCAGTGATTTTGTCGATGGTTTCTTGCATCAAGTCTTCTTGACGGTAGATACCACAACCCGCTTCCATGGTGTGACCCATTTCAGTACGGATATCAGCCCAGTTCTCATCGCCTTCTTGAGCCAAGATGCCAGCGATGCGATCTTCAACCGCTTTCACTTGCTTAGCAATAGACTCTTCGTTCCAGCCTTTGAATTCAGCTGCGCGTTTCACGGCTTGTTCACCGGCTACGCGGCCGAAAACTACGAACTCAGCCAGTGAGTTAGAACCTAGGCGGTTTGCACCGTGTAGGCCAACTGAAGCACATTCACCAACGGCGAATAGGCCTTTAATGCGAGTTTCACAGGTACCGTTAGTTTCAATACCACCCATGGTGTAGTGAACGGTCGGGCGAATTGGGATTGGCTCTTTTGCTGGGTCTACGTTTACGTACGCTTTTGCTAGCTCACAGATGAACGGAAGACGCTCTTGCAGGTACTCTTCACCAAGGTGGCGAAGGTCAAGGTGTACGACATCACCAAGAGGGTGCTTGATGGTGTTGCCTTTCTGCTGCTCGTGCCAGAATGCTTGAGAAACTTTGTCACGTGGACCCAGTTCCATGTATTTGTTTTTCGGCTCGCCCACTGGAGTTTCAGGGCCCATGCCGTAATCTTGCAGGTAACGGTAGCCGTTCTTGTTAACGATGATACCGCCTTCACCACGACAACCTTCGGTCATCAAGATGCCAGTGCCCGGTAGGCCTGTTGGGTGGTATTGAACGAACTCCATATCACGCAGTGGTACACCGTGTCGATAAGCCATTGCCATACCGTCGCCCGTTACGATGCCGCCGTTGGTATTACAGTGGTAAACACGACCTGCGCCACCGGTTGCAAGAACAACAGATTTCGCTTTGATGGTAACAAGCTCACCTTCAGACATGTGAATCGCGATTAGGCCTTGTACTTCGCCATCTTCAACGAGCAAATCCACCACAAAGTACTCATCAAATCGTTTGATTGTGTCGTACTTCATCGAAGTCTGGAACAGAGTATGAAGCATGTGGAAGCCGGTTTTATCCGCTGCGAACCACGTTCTCTCTACCTTCATACCGCCGAATCGGCGTACGTTTACTTCACCGTTTTCTTTACGACTCCATGGGCAGCCCCATTGTTCCATTTGGATCATTTCGCGAGTCGAGTTTTCAACAAAGTATTCAACAACATCCTGTTCACATAGCCAGTCGCCACCGCCAACAGTATCGTTGAAGTGGTTATCTAAGCTATCTTCGTCTTTAATTACTGCTGCTGAACCGCCTTCTGCCGCTACCGTGTGCGAACGCATTGGGTAAACTTTAGAAATCAGTGCTACTTCCAGTTCAGGATTAGCTTCAGCCGCAGCAATAGCTGTACGAAGACCAGCGCCGCCTGCGCCGATGACTGCGATATCTGTGGTAATTGTCTTCACAGTTATTCTCCAGTGTGATGCGGAGTATTCCGCTTGTTATTATAAAAAGCCTATTTAGGAGGTTCTAAATCGTAGGAACCATTTAGCACCCCTAAGCCTTAAGTGGTAGGTTCAGTGTAAGAGAGGAAGGTATTCGAAAAGTTGATGCATTTGGGTTTTTAGGTCGGTAATGCATATGGAGGCATAGAAATTATAGGTTATGTGACTGCAATCACGGCAATGAATTGTTGATAACGATTAACCCACAGGACGGGTGTTAACGGCTTGTTGAGTATGATTTTTGTTATCAATGTTGATGTGAAATCTGTATTGATAATTGTATTGTAGAACGTAATTTTCTGGCTTCATTAAAACAACATTTTGCTTTCACGAATAGAAAGATAGAAGCTTACAAAAGCGATGAAAGGTGGTAATTTTCGTCGCCTAGAATTCAGTAATATGGAACTCAATAATGCACTCTACATGGCAACCGGCCGCAACCATTAAACAGTTAAAGCAACGTGCTGATATCCTTAATCAAATTCGTCAGTTCTTTGCTGAGCGAAACGTGATGGAAGTGGATACGCCTGCGATGAGCCACGCCACGGTGACGGACGTGCATTTACATACTTTCAAAACTGAATTCGTAGGGCCGGGTTATGCGCACGGTCAGTCACTGTTCTTTATGACTAGCCCTGAGTTTCATATGAAACGCTTGTTGGCTGCAGGAAGCGGTTGTATTTACCAAATTTGTAAATCTTTTCGCAATGAAGAAAATGGCCGTTATCACAACCCTGAGTTCACTATGTTGGAGTGGTATCGCGTTGGTTTTGATCATCATGACCTGATGGATGAAATGGATTTGCTGTTACAGCAGGTCCTTAAGTCGGGCTCAGCAGAGCGAATGACTTACCAACAAGCCTTTATTGATGTGTTAGGTGTGTGTCCACTGGAAGATTCGATGGATACGCTAAAGCAAGCGGCTGTACCACTTGGATTAAGTGATATTGCGGATCCAGAACAAGACCGCGATACCTTACTACAACTGCTGTTTAGTATTGGGGTTGAAGCAAAGATAGGGCAACAAGTGCCAGTGTTTGTTTATGACTTCCCTGCATCACAAGCAGCGTTAGCTAAGATCAATCCAAACGATTCACGAGTCGCCGATCGCTTTGAGGTGTATTTCAAAGGAATTGAGTTAGCAAACGGCTTCCACGAGTTAGATAAACCGCAAGAACAACTTAAGCGCTTTGAAGATGATAATACCAAACGCATTGAGATGGGCTTATCGCCTCAACCGATTGACCATCACTTGATTGAGGCATTAAAAGCGGGCTTACCAGACTGTGCCGGTGTTGCTTTGGGTATTGATCGTCTGATCATGCTGGCGCTGGGCTACGACCATATCGATGATGTGACGGCTTTCCCGTTCCCGCGCTCTTAGCTTTCTATTCAGTTAGTCCTACTTACCGTTTGGCTAACTGACCAAAATAGCAGTACCCACTACGGCAACAATGGCACCTATCCAAGCGTAGACGTTCGGTCTCTGCTTGGTGTATAGCCAGAGTATCGGTAACAACATGATTGGTGTGGTTGAAGATAACAGAGCGACCATACCGACATTGCCTTCCTGCAACGCATACAAAATCAACGTCATTCCTACTGCCATCGCTAGAAAACCATTAACCGCGGTAATCGCGAATATCTGCTTATTCATTGGGTTAAGTGCGCGTGAAAGTTTGGCGCCTGTTAAACGAAATGCGGAGTGAGCAACAAAAGCGGTGATCATTCGAATGGCAGAAGCGGCAACAGGGTCGATACTGGTTTGCATCACGGGTTTGGCAATGATACCACCCAATGCTTGGCAGATCGCTGCGGTGATTCCCAGTGCGACACCAATCCACACGGTGCCCTTGATGGTTTCAAGCTGGTTGTTGGCTTGTCCTCGACGACCAAAAAATATCGCAGTTAATACACCACTAAACACCAAAGCCGAGCCAATCAGCTCAATAGAGGTCATGCTTTCGCTAAACAAGAAGTAACCGAGAATCGCCGAGAACACGGCGTGACAAGAGAACAGCAAACCCGCTTGGCGCGGTCCCATTCGGTTCAAACAGGCAAATAGGGCGGTATCACCAATGAATATACCAATCAGGCCAGATAGCATCATCGGCGTGATTAGATTGGCTTCGACAGTTGACCAACCTCCGGTAAACCATGCCATGCTCGATAAGATGATCGCGGTACAACCCATTCTCCAACGGCTATAGGCGAAAGAACCTAAGTGTTGAGCAGGCTTTACTGACATTAGGCTCGCAATGGCCCAAAGAAAAGCGGCAGCTAGAGCTAACCATTCAAATCCCATCTGAATAACATCCTTGTGTCTGGGATAAATTAGCTCATCAATATGCATCAAACCGAACTGAGAACAAAGTGATTCTTATGAAAGAACTACTTTGTTTCAGTGATTGGTTTATGTCAGCTGTCGCTCGGTGGTGTGGTTCACTTACTTTGCTTGAGTCGCGCTATACCTTAAATCGCTCCACGTCTTGGCGCATCGACTCGGCAGCGCTACTCATTTCATTTGAGCTATTGCGACTGCTTTCAGCTTGCTGTGCAAGGTCATCAGAGGCATCCTTGATTCCTTGCGTATTACGGCTGATGTCTTCGCTGACCGCGCGTTGCTCTTCCGCAGCACTCGCTATTTGCAGCGCCATATCGTTGATTTCAGTGATTGCCTGAGTGATCTTAGTCAGGCTGCCATGAGCTTGTTCTGCGAAGCCAACACTGTTCTCTGCTAACTGAGTGCTGGTGGTCATGCTTTCAACGGCATGTTCGGTATTTTTCTGCAGTGTATCAATCATCACGCGGATCTCTTCCGTCGAGCCATGCGTTCTTTGGCTGAGCACTCGGACTTCATCGGCGACAACGGCAAACCCACGACCTTGTTCACCCGCTCGAGCGGCTTCAATCGCAGCATTCAATGCCAACAGGTTGGTCTGTTCGGCAATGCCTTGAATGGTGGATAGGATCTGGTTGATGCTTTGAGCATTACTCTCTAATTCACGAATAACATTGGCTGCATCTTCAACCTGAGTCGCAAGGCCTGTAATCGCATCGCGGTTTTGTTGGATTACCTCTTGGCCTTCGTTACAAGCGGTGGCGGATGCCTGAGAAGCGGATGCCGTTAATTCGGCATGGCTAGCCACTTCGGCTGCGGTGGCGGACATCTCATGAATCGCGGTCGCAATTTGGTTGATATCGTTTTGTTGATTCTCAACGCTAATCGAAGATTGGGTCGCCAGTTGATTGGCTTTCTCTGCATGGTTGTTTAAATCGTGGCTGTGCTCTATTACGCCCTTCAACATGCTTTGCATCTGGCTTAAGAACTGGTTCACGAGCTCGGCAAGTTTGCCAATCTCATCCATACGTGTGATATCAATGCGCTGAGTGAGATCGCCTCTGCCTTGAGCGAGCTGAGTTAAGGCTTCAGACAAGGTTTGTAATGGAGAAAGTAGGCGGTTGATGACCACGGTACTCGCAATTGAAATGATGATGTACAACACCAAAGAGGTCAGCGTGATGAATTGAATGGCATCGGATACTGCAGAAAACGCCATTTCTTTATCGATAACGATACCTAGCGACCAATCGGTGTTCGGGACATTGGCAATATAGACCAGCTTATCGCCTTGACCAGGCCAAGTGAGAGTGGTGATCATTTGGTCTTGGAGCAGTTGTGACACCTTGTTGGTCGTGAGTTCTGGATTCAAACTGGTCAGTGGTTTTTGACTCAGTTCTTCATCACTGTAGGCCACAATGTTGTTATTACCGTCGACTAAAAAAGCAAAACCGTCATTATCGAGTTTTACATTGAGTACGGTATCAATAATGCTGGTTACGGTTAAGTCTGCCGCGATAACACCCTGTCTTTCACCATTAAATGCTTTAGCGAAACTGATGACAATGCTGCCGTCAAAATCTTGATAAGGTTCGGTAATGATGAGTTCGGATGTCGCGTTTGCATCTTTATACCAAGGGCGAGAGCGTGGGTCGTAGTCTGCTGGCCAATCCTCAGCCTTGTCGCCATAAGCTATACTGCCATCGCTGAATCCTGCATAAACAGACAAGAATTGCCCCGCTTGCTTGGTGATCAATAACTCGCGATCAGAGTTGCTATTGCTTGAAATGGTCGATTCATTGGCAAGCATCATATCACTGCGGGTTGATAACCAATCGGCAATGTAGTTCGTCGTACCAACACTCACGTTTTTCACCTGTTGGTTGATCGCGACTTCAGTTTCTTGAGTAAGCTGATTAACAGATATCCAAGCTTGAGCGCCACTTACGACGGCAATAATAACCGCGATAGCGATCTGAATTTTGAACTTAATAGTATGTCTCAAGGTTTATCCCTCCTTCTTGGATAAAAGGCTAATGACAGCGACGCGTTGGATTGCGAACGGATGTGTCTCTGCTAGGTGTCTAGTGTCGTTATATTTAAAGTTCGAAACGTGTTGAAAATCATAATTTAAATATATATATGATTATTTTTAATAAACAGTGAAGTGGAATCACAATTGGTTACTGCTAAGGTGTTAATTGTTATCAGGATTTATCGTATTGGTTAAAATCTGGTAGCCCGCCAGCTAGCGAGATCACGATTACTAGCTGGACGGAAGGGAGGCATTGACGTGCTAAGTGATAATAAACAGCGCGAGGTAGACCATCAGTAAGCCGACAATCCCTAAGATGATACCCATCTTCGCCATATCTTTGCTTTCGATAAGCCCAGTTGAGTAAGCCAGCGAGTTTGGTGGCGTCGATACTGGAAGAATCATCCCGAGCGATGCCGAGAAGGCGACCACAACCAGCAAGCCTTGTAAGCCTCCAATTGCTACTAGGCTTTCCATAGAAGCGCCAATCGCAGCTGCTATCGGCATCAGCAAGTTTGCGGTAGCTGTGTTCGACATGAAATTAGCCATTAGCCAACACACGATAGACAGCGTTAGTACCACAGCAGTCGGCGAGAGCGATTCATAATCAATCGCGTGTGCGAGTGCAGCGGCTAAGCCTGTTTTATCCAAGCCAATCCCAATCGCAATACCACCCGCAACACATCCCAGTTAATCAGCTTGAGTTCTTCTTTACCCATGATGCCAGTGAGAGTAAAAACAGCCAGTGGAATGATAGAGACCACATAAGTGTTCATGCCATGCAGTTTGGTGGTCATCCACAATAAGATTGTCGCAGCGAAGGTGACGTAAACCACAATCGCTCGCCAGCTCTTTCTAAATTGTCCATCAAGCTTGAGAACCATATTTCTTTCTTTAGAAGGGAAGAGTTTTTGTAGGAGAAACCAAGCGATGGTGAGTTGGATGATCACAAAGGGTAAGCCCATCATCATCCAGCTAAGAAAGTCGATACTGTTCTCGCCAGTTAGGTATTGCAGTGCGATCGCATTGGGTGGTGTACCTATGGGTGTCGCGATACCACCGGTATTGGCGGCGATTGGAATACACAACACGAGCGCTTTAATCCCCATGTCGCCTTTTGGTGCAGAGGCTACGATAGGACCTAGCAATGCGAGCATCATTACCGTTGTTGCGGTATTTGACATGAACATTGAGAACACGGCGGTGATAAGCATTAAACCCAGCATAATAAAGCGCGGTTCTGTGCCAAATGGTTTGAGCAGCACGCGAGCTAAATTGTTGTCGAGTTCGTATTTGGATGCGGATATCGCAAGAGCAAAGCCACCCATGAAAAGGATGATGATTGGTGACGAAAATGCACCGAAGATGTCGGTATATTTGATTAATTCACCGAGATCGTGTCCTGCTGGTGGGTTTCTAAATAGATGTAAACCCTTGTCGGAAATCATCACCAGTTCAAGCGCAATGATCAGAATTGACGTGGCGAATACTGGAACGGGTTCAAGCACCCACAGTAGAGCTGCTAGTAAGAATATCGCCAACAAGCGGTGTTGAATCAGCGTGAGGTCATCGATAGGTATGGAATCTATTGGCATGAATAACACGCCTAAGGGAATCGCAAAACAAATCAACAGCTTGACCAGAACGCCAATATTGAGTTTAGGCATGTACAAAGACCCCATGAATAAAATATCTTCAAATAGAGTAAGTTATCTGGATTTTTGGTACTTGGAGACGGGTTGTAAAATCGAAAAGTTGTTTAAGGTTTCGACAGTTGTTTTGCTTTTGGTCAATATTTCATCTGGGCAATTAGAGGCAAGAGTGAGAAGCAGCAGGTGGCTGGGCAGGGGGGAGGATTGAGGTTTGAAAGCTTGGGTTGTTAGAGCTTGAGTAGGAAACGAATTGGTAGAGTTCAGAAAAAGGCGCGTTCTTCTCTGATATAGAAAAAGTAACGCGCCTTTAAACTAAATGAGTTAACTCAGATCGTTAAGCTTGGTCAGTGTTCTCTGCTGAATCAACAGCTTCAGTCTCAACGTCTTTACCCGCAATGTGCGCGAAAGGAGTGCCTAGAACGGTTTTCTCACCATTCTGCATAGTGTCGTCAAACTTGATTGCATCTTTAGCAAACAGGTTGATAACCGTTGAACCAAGCTTGAAGCGACCCATCTCTTCGCCTTTCTTCAAGATAATAGATTTATCACCTTGTGCTGGGTAATCCCACTTGTAAACCGAGTTACCGCGAGGTGGCGTGATGGTGCCAGCCCATACTTGCTCGATGCTACCTACGATAGTTGCACCAACCAGCACTTGTGCCATTGGGCCAAACTCAGTATCAAAGATACAAACCACACGTTCGTTACGTGCGAATAGGTTTGGAACGTTCTCTGCCGTTAGCGGGTTTACTGAGAAAAGATCACCGGGAACGTAGATCATCTGACGCAGTGTGCCGTCGCATGGCATGTGCACACGGTGATAATCACTTGGCGACAAGTAAAGCGTTGCGAATTCACCGTCTTTAAACTCATCGGCTAGGTCTGCATCACCACCAAGCAACTCACGTGCTGAGTAGTTATGGTTTTTAGCTTGAATCAGTTGACCATCAGTAATTGGGCCAAACTGACTTACACGTGCATCAGCAGGGTGAACAATCACAGACTCGCCTTCTGCGATAGGGCGCATGCCTTCTTTCAATTCACGTACGAAGAATTCATTGAATGTCTTAAAGTGTTTTGGATCGCTATGCAGAGCTTCATCCATGTTCACTTTGTATTGCTTGATGAACCAGTTAATGATCGCTGTCGTTAAACCACCCGCTTTAGCAGACGCCAGTTTACCAACTAAACGAGTCAGGCCATGTTGTGGGATCCAGTACTGCAATCCAACTTTAATCTTATCCATTGTATTAATTTTCCAATGCTAATTGTTTTTCAATTAAATCTGTCGATGACGGTTTAGGGCGCGAGATGTTACTTAAGTTCGCGCCAATTGTCAGTAAATGCACACATTTGTTCACAAAAACGCGATTAGAGATCGGCTTTCTTGCTTCGTGAGTACTGACGGTTATCTTTGTTGTCAGCCATTGTTTCAATAATGCGGTGGTAGCTAGCAAAGCGTAAGCGGCTAATTTTTCCGTCTTCAACGGCTTCACGCAGAAGACATCCTGGGTCGTCATTGTGTTTACAGTCGCGAAACTTACAGCCACCTAGGTATGGCTTGAATTCAATGAAAGCATCTGTGACTTCATCAGGTTCTAAATGCCATAGGCCGAATTCACGTACCCCAGGGGAATCGATAAGATCACCACCAGAAGGGAAGTGATACAAACGCGCTGCTGTGGTGGTGTGTTGACCCAGTCCTGAGTTTTCAGAAACTGCACCTTCTTCAATGTCCAATGTTGGCATCAGTGCATTCACTACGCTGGATTTACCTACGCCAGATTGACCAACGAAAATGTTGATACGATCTTTCAGTTCAGCTTCCAACTCTTTGATGCCGTAACCCGACTCTTTACTCACGAACATGACTTTATAGCCGATTTTCTCGTATATCTTCAGTGTTTCGCGGTATTCGCTAATTTGTTGTTCTGTCAGCAAGTCGACTTTATTGAGTACAACTAAAGGGGCGATATTCACCGTTTCAGAGGCGATCAAGTAGCGGTCGATGATATTAAGTGATAGCTCTGGTAGTACAGCTGAAACGATAACCATTTGGTCTACGTTTGCGGCAACCGGTTTGAGGCCGTCATAGTAGTCAGGGCGAGTTAGCATTGATGTTCTTGGCTCAACGGCTTCGACAACACCTGAGATGCCAGCCATTGACTCAAGCCCTGCGCGCCAAGTTACTCGGTCACCAGAAACTAAAGTCTCAATACTACGGCGTAAGTTACAACGGTGAACTTCGTTGGTTTCAAGATCTTCGATATCGGCATGTTGACCAAAGCGCGTAATCACGAGTCCGCTTTTTGTTCCGCCAAGCATGTTCTCGTCCCATTGGATAGAATCTTCTTTCTTGAGTCGCTTGTTCTGGTTGCTACGTACGCGACGTACCTGACCTTTGGTTAACTTCTTTTTTTTAGCCACAATTTTTCACTTAACACATCTAACTTGATGATTGGGAACTCAAACAGGATGTTGCTACTGCCATATGATTTCGATGGCTCTAAAGCTAGTTTGAGTATAGTTATTTGGGTATAGTACCTCTTTTATACATAAACAAATAGGCGACGCCTTATGTCCTTTAGCGATCAGAACCTTATTTGGGTTGATCTCGAGATGACAGGACTTGATCCTGAAACTCATAAAATCATTGAAATTGCTACTATCGTTACTGATAGTGAGCTTAATATCCTGGCTGAAGGACCTGTTTTGGCTATTCACCAACCTCAGAGTGAATTGGACAAGATGGACGAGTGGTGCACAACGACTCACACCGGCAGTGGCCTAGTGAAACGAATTCAAGACAGTACAGTTTCAGAGCAAGATGCCATTCAACAAACGATTGAGTTTCTGGAAAAATGGGTACCAAAAGGTAAGTCACCAATTTGTGGCAACAGCATTGGTCAAGATCGCCGATTCTTATACAAGCACATGCCAGAGCTGGAAGAGTACTTCCACTACCGCTATGTTGATGTTAGCACCCTGAAAGAGCTGACTCGCCGTTGGAAGCCTGAAGTGTTAGATGGTTTTTCTAAGTCGGGAAGCCACCTTGCATTAGACGATATTCGAGAGTCTATTGCTGAGCTGCAGTACTATCGAAAAACGATTATTAACATCTAATCAGATCAAATGTTCACGTTTATCTAACTTTTCAGGGACATAAGAGCTATTTTTTTTGCAAATATGTGTGCTTTTACAGCAGTTGAGTAAAAACTTGCTGATTTTTGCATTAAGGACTTGCATCACAAAAAAATGCTCTTATAATTCGCAGCCCTGAACGGCGAAAGACGTTTTCAGTTTGCGATACTAGCTCAGTTGGTAGAGCGCAACCTTGCCAAGGTTGAGGTCATCGGTTCGAACCCGATGTATCGCTCCAGCTTTATACTTTTAGGAAATAAATTCCTAGAGGGTCTCTTAGAGACAAAGACTCATTGACTTAAACAATGCATCCGGACGCGGGATGGAGCAGTTTGGTAGCTCGTCGGGCTCATAACCCGAAGGTCGTCGGTTCAAATCCGGCTCCCGCAACCACATTACAGTTGAACGTTGATTTGATGCTTTGTAGCAGAAAAGATGAACGGTTAGCTTA
>NZ_JBFRKT010000010.1:0-196 GCF_041469545.1 Vibrio sp. 10N.286.49.C3 | reverse complement strand
GAACGTTGATTTGATGCTTTTTAGCAGAAAAGATAAACGGTTAGCTTATGCGATACTAGCTCAGTTGGTAGAGCGCAACCTTGCCAAGGTTGAGGTCATCGGTTCGAACCCGATGTATCGCTCCAAATTCTATTCTTAGAGCCTTGCTCAGAATGAAAATGGTTTAGTCTCATTGTCTTAAACAATGCATCCGGAC
>NZ_JBFRKT010000009.1:191512-285174 GCF_041469545.1 Vibrio sp. 10N.286.49.C3 | reverse complement strand
GAATCGCTTGGTGATCACACCTTGCTGATTAGGCGGCGTAACACGAAGCTGCCCCTTTATGCGTTAGACCCTTTACTCATTCATATCTTGTTAATGCGACTTTGCCTTACTAAAAGTTATCTTAAGTTGTGAACCCGAAAGTACGTGTAGTAGTTTGCGCTACATGAAGAGCTTTATACCAGTTAACTCACTTTTTGTGATTCTTAGCTTTTTTGCTTTGCAAATCAGTTGCTATTCAATTAAGTTCACCTTCAAGTGTTGGCGCGTTGTAACGAGCTTAACCATTTGAGAACGTGCCACTTTCGTACAGTCCAACAAGGAGGTTTTCACCAACTTACTGAAATTCACCCTCTGGTGATTGTGTTGGCAGCTGCCATACAAGCATCAGGAGCTAATATGGTAGAAATGTCATTTCTGTTGAGTGTCGCTATTACGTTTGACCCAACATTGACGCTACAAACCGCAACCGCATTGGTTACGTTAGTAGGCAAGGGAGCATTCGCTTACTACTGGCTGAGAAAGATTATCAAGGACGCATAATCATTTTCACTCAAGAAAACTAAATTCGCCCTTAACGGGTTCCAGTAAACACAGTTTGTGAAACTGGCTATATAAAAAATATAAACAAATTAGTAGCGGCTTATCCTCCGTGATAGTGAGTTTGCCGCTCATCCAAGAAACTACCTTCCAGCATCGATCTAGCTGTCGTGTCTAGCTCAATTCTACTCCATTGTTTGATAACCCAATAAATCAACAACCATCTAATAATAAAAAATTGACCTAGATTTTCTTATGGATTAACTAATCTAACGTCTATGGGAGAGGCCAATTTTGATGACCCATTACATTGTAAAAGTATCAACATTAGAGTTGGCTTAGCTCAGCCCTTTATATTTGTGCTAAGGTATTGAACTAGTGGGATATTACTAAATGGGGAATGGCGATGCGAACGGACAGATACAATGCGACAACCAAACATGGCAAACAGACTGCCATGGATCTCAATGGTTTTCTTGATTCTCACAAGCCTTATTTTGAAAGGGGTTTGATTCCCGATTTGGATTTCATAAGTCATCAAGCCGAAAATCACACGGGCATTGAGGTTGTGAGCGTTGATCATCATATAAATAATGAATACACATTGACCTATAGGTTTGATTGGAGCGTTTATAATGGCTGCTCTGATATGGATGAGAGTGGCACTATTGAAGCGAATATCTCGTTCACGGTACATACCGATAGAATTGAGTTTGATTTATCCGCAGTCGCATCAAGATCCACAATGGACGAGCTTTAAATAGCTAGGAGATAATCTTGCAAAATATCGATATGTTCAATCTGACGGTCTCCGAGATATTAGGTCAGTGCTACAAAAATTTTCCAAGTGAAACGGACTTTGACTATAGAAAGGTTGCTCATCAAGTATCTCAATACTATGACAAATCGGACTATCAAGAAAATTGCGCCATGCTTGAGGGTATCTGCCGAGATACCATGAGTTGGCTGCATCAGGCTGACTATCTTTGGACTAGGTTTCCTGTTCGCTCTGAACGTGCCACCATGAACGCAACTGGGATCAGGCTGTCTCCTAAAGGTCTTGAAGCCTTGAGTTCAATGCCTGACTCTTTGACGCAGAAAAAGCCTGTTGGAGACATCTTGCAAGGGGGAGTAAAAGAGACGGGGAAGATGGCTGCATTGGAGGCGGTTAAATTTATTCTCAGTGAAGGTGTAAAAATATACAGTCAACCATGACCTCTGGTGACTTCGGCTAGCTTTTCGAAAGTCATTTGTTGTCGAGTTTAAGAGTTAACAAATGACTATGACCATCGACTAATTTGAATGACCATTTTGGGATGTTTTTTGAAACTCATCTATTTCCAGAACCTTGATGACTTGAATTTTTACCCTTGGCATCTTCTGGCTCGAAAGTGCCCCAAAGTGAGCCAGAGAGGGATTGAACTCAGTTTGAAACCCTGCAACTTGCCTTACTTTTCCTCATACCTAGAGTTCCAACAATGTAGCTAAATGTTCTAATCCACAACAGACTAACCTTCAATCACACTCACGCACGAATATGTTGTTCAACCACCTCTAAGCTATTGAATAATTGAGAACTAAAGGGAAGTTTTGATTGATAACATGCCTTGAATTGGAAGCAATATGTGCTTGCACGGTTTTCAACTAGAAATTAGATTTAAACTTAATTATATGCATAATTTTCAGTTGGTTAGATAGGGTTCTTGAGATATGCTGAATACATAAATTCGAGCTGGCACGATATTAAAATGTTAGTTTGCTAAGTGCAGAAATGAGTTTTAAGGTTAAAGCTTGGTTCTGCGCTCTAGCTAAACTCCTGTTCATTCTCCGAAATTTGTCATCGAAATTATCATCTCGCGTGGGCTGCTTTCCGGCTCAGTGATTATGCGTTTCCTGTGTTTTTATCGTTTACTCGGTTCTCTTTTGTAATGATCTTTTGCGCTTCTTCTTTGGTGTTGAAATTGTGGGGTAATCGCGCACTCGGTTTTCAAGTTTTTCGTATGAATCCTTTCTTATTTGAGGTGCGTTGAACCGTAGGTTTTTAACTCATGCTGCTTCTTAGCCAAGTGCGTTTTGTTGGTGGGGTTTGAGTTTTGAACTGTTCGGTTTACTTATGCGCTCGAATTCATTAGTTTGGTAACCAATTCAACACCTTGGCACTCAGCCTTTGGCTTGGTCACAGTAGGCAAACTAACAAATTGCTCAAATGGACTTCTAACGCTTGGCAGTTTTGGTTCCAATCGGTTTTGTGTTTAAGGTGCGTTGCTTTAGATTAGGTGTTCGTTATCAGCCACTTAGCAAGGCGTTATGTAAAAGCAGGGCTCGACTGAGAGTATATCTCAGCCGGGCTATCTAACTAGTCATCCTTCTCAGGGTGAGTCAGGATTAATTTATAGTCTTCATCGATTTCGACTTTTTTGTAATGTTCGAAATGTTCAGGAAGAACGTCCAGTACTTTTTCTATGCGTGCTTCTTCTGGCAAGCGGTAAGTGGTAACAGTTAGTCCTGCTCGATAGTCATCTGTAATTGCTAGCTTGATGCTATCTAGCATGTCTTTCAGGTCTTGGTTATCCATGATTTGGAGTACTCCTTTGAGTGTACAGTGTATGATTTTTTGAATGGTATAATGTTAGGCTATATTTAGCAATGTGCTGTTTTACATAACAAATTTTTCAAGAGAGATTCGCAATGCGTGGCATTTTTTCTATGCGTTGATTTAGGTGTCTAAGGTGGTATGCGGTGGCATTGGTATTGCGTTACTCACCCCTTAACAAGGTGTTATATGCTAGAAAGGAATCGGAGATTATGTCTAACAAAAAGAAGTATAGAAAACTGTTTGAAGCAGGAAACCCAGACTCACCTAAACTCAAAGCTGCATTTGAGCAAGTGTCAGACATACGTAAGTTTGAAATAGAATTATACTGGAAACGAGCAACGTATTTTTGGGCTTTAATTGCTGTCGCATTTGCTGGTTACTTTGCGGTACTAGGAGCTGAGTTTATAGAGCATAAATATTTTCTATCTATGGTTATTGCAAGTATAGGGATAGTATTCACATATGCGTGGCACCTTGCGAACAGAGGAAGTAAGTACTGGCAAGAGAACTGGGAAAATCATATGGATTTCCTTGAGGATGAAATTACAGGACCTTTATATAAAACGTTACTTGAAAGACCTGACCTCGACACGTTTGTTGAAAGGCATATATTGGGACCTAAGAGTATATCTGTCTCGAAAATTAACCAATGGGTTAGTGTTTACGTTTTAGCCTCTTGGTTTGTTCTCCAACTATTCTCAACCTATAAGTCACTAATGCCTTATGAACTATGCGACAACAAAATAATAGTTACGGTACACATCGTTATTTGGGTCATGACTTTCGTTGGTATGTATCTAGTTTGTGGAAAAGCAGATACTCACAAAGAAAAACAAACACCAAATATGAGGAGTAGAAAAGTAGGCATCAACGATCGCATATAACAAGCATTTAAGGTTTCAAGATACTTTTTCTAATCAGGCAGAAGCTTGTTAGTGCAATAGTTCTAGCACGTTTTTGTCCAAAAGTGAGTTACAGGTGTGATCACCAAGCGTGTGATCACCAAGCGATTCTGTCATATATACTAGTGGCTCCACGTCATAGCTTGCCTAAGATTTTTATGACAGGCTTCACTTGGAAAATCGGTAAATAGAGCCAAATTTACAAAAAATTATGACAACTGCTATATTTGTAGTTGAGCAAGAGAAATTTTTAACCTAACCCACTATTAAAGAAAGATTTTTAATAAAATTGTCAAAGTTGTCGTCTTAGATTATTTCCAAGGGTAATTCGATATGGGCAAAGTGTACGATGGTCTGCACCGTATTAGCTTTCTAATTGATGAAGAAGGTCAGATTGAACACGTCTTCAACAAGTTCAAAACCAAGACTCACCACGAAGTGGTTTTAGATTACTTCAACCCAGAAACTTAATGTCGATTTTAGTGAGTTGATTCTCTAAATTCGCACCTAGCGAATCTTAATACGCTACTCACTACTAAGCCAAATGCAAAAAGGCCGAATATCATGGATATTCGGCCTTTTTGTACTTATTAAAATTGATAGCGCGTTCAAATTGATAGCGCGTTCAATTACGATTGATGTTCGGGATCATCATCGAGAGCATGGCTCGGTAAGGCATTCCAAACCGCTTTCACCAACGTGGCTAGAGGGATCGCAAAGAACACGCCCCAGAACCCCCACAGTCCGCCAAACACCAACACCGCTACAATAATCGCTACTGGGTGTAGGTTCACTGCTTCAGAGAACAGAACAGGAACGAGCACGTTACCATCTAACGCTTGGATAATACCGTAAGCGAGAAGCAACCAATAAAACTGAGGTTCTAAGCCCCACTGGAACAGGCCAACAATCGCGACTGGAACGGTCACAGCCGCCGCGCCGATATAAGGAATCAATACCGAGAAGCCGACCGCGACAGCCAGCAGTGCTGAATAACGTAAATCCAGAATCGCAAAGGTTACGTAGCTGACACCACCGACGATCAAAATCTCAAGCACCTTACCGCGAATGTAATTTGAGATTTGTTGGTTCATCTCTACCCAAACCTTGGTCGCTAGACGACGGTTCTTAGGCAGAACACCACTAGCCATACTGATCATCTCTTCTTTGTCTTTCAAAAGGAAGAAAATCAGCAGCGGCACAAGAATCAGGTAAACCGCAAGCGTCGCCAAACTAACAAGAGAAGCTAAAGAGCCCTTCACAACGCTTTCGCCAAAGCCTAATGCTTTGTTTTTCGCATTAGACACAATCGATTCAACGATCTGCAGGTTTGCTAGTTCAGGGTAACGCTCAGGAATGGTTGCGATGAACTTCTGTAAGCCACCATACATGCTTGGAATATCATTGATAAGGTTACCTACCTGTTCCCAAATCGTTGGTACTAGACCAAACAGCGCAAGTAACATCACGCTAAAGAACATTAAAATCACCAACATCACTGATGGGGTTCTTGGAACACCGAGTCTTTGAAGTTGAGTAACCGGCCACTCAAGCAGATAAGCCAAAACAATAGCCACCAAAAGTGGGGCAATGAGGTGACCAAAGAAGTAGATCGTAATAAAGCCGAAGAGAATGATGGCAACCAAGCTGACAGCATGGGGATCAGAGAAACGTCGTTTATACCAACGATTGACCATTTCAAGCATTTGACTGCAATTCCTTTTTAGTGACGAGGAGATGATGGTAATTAGAGCAAACCTCTACGATGACGTCATAGGCTTGCTTTGACAAAAAAGTAACAATATCTTTCATCGAGCTGTTATCAGAGACATAAATTGACAATGATTGCCCTACTTCTAACTTTACACTGTGACGCTTGGCTAATAATAGTGCCATTGGACAGCGCTCTTGGCGTAAATCTAGAATATTAGGTGTCATTCTTTAGCTCGATGCTTATTATAAGGGTCGTATTGTAATCTGTTTTTGAAAACGCGCCATCATTCATTCATCTTCCTTCATGATAGCGCACGCACTTGGTAAAGGTTACATCAGATAGAGAACCAATTTGCATTGCACTTGTCTTACTGTCAGAAGAAACGGAGTATTACTGACTAATATGTTTAAACGCGCTCGCTCAATTGCTTGCTTATGCATCGCAGCTACATTAAGCACTCCAACGTTGGCAAATACCAATGGTTTGGAGCTACCCGATATCGGCACCGCGGCAGGCGGCACACTCACTATCGACCAAGAACTTATCTATGGTGATGCTTACATGCGCATCATCAGAAGCAGCCAGCCTATCGTAAACGACCCGGTTCTAAACCAATACATTGACACGCTTGGCCATCGCCTTGTCGCGAACGCGAATGATGTAAAGACACCTTTCCAGTTCTTTATGATCCGTGACCGAAATATCAACGCTTTTGCTTTTTTTGGTGGTTATGTTGCTTTGCACTCAGGTTTGTTCTTGCATGCACAGTCTGAAAGTGAACTCGCTTCCGTATTGGCGCACGAAATCGCGCACGTTACTCAGCGTCACTTAGCACGTAGTATGGAAGATCAAGCACGCCGCTCTCCTGCAACCATCGCAGCACTGGCCGCTTCTGTATTATTAGCGATTGCAGCACCAGAAGCCGGTATCGCAGCCATCACTGCAACAACTGCTGGTAACATGCAAAGCCAAATAAACTACACCCGAAGTAATGAAAAAGAAGCCGACCGCTTTGGCATCAACACGCTTGCAAAAGCAGGGTTCGATGTAAACGCTATGCCACGTTTCTTTGGCCGCTTAGCTGATGAATACCGCTATGCAAGCACACCGCCACCAATGCTATTAACTCACCCGTTGCCTGAAGACCGAATCACAGATTCACGCGCTCGTGCTCGTAGCTATACCCCACTAAAACTGGCTCCGTCATTGGATTACCATTTAGCAAGAGCCCGTATTGTTGCGCGCTATGCTGGTATCAATAATGATGCAGCTCTTGATTGGTTTGAGCGAAAGCTGAAGAAAGCCCCCAAAGCCTTGGTTCCATCATTAGAGTATGGACAAGCACTAGTTTACCTAGATTCAAAAAAACTAGATAAAGCAGAACCGATTCTGACCAAGCTGATGAATAGCGACCCAACCAACTTGTTCTATCTAGATGCTATTTCAGATCTGCACATTGAACAGAAAAAGCCTGAGATTGCGATTAAAGAACTTAAGTCAGCACTTGAGCGTCAACCAAACAACTCAGTTCTAACCATAAACTACGCCAATGCACTGATCGAAAATGAAGACCTACAGGAAGCCGTTCGCGTGTTGCAACGTTACACGCACGATAACCCGAACGACACCAATGGGTGGTACCTGCTTTCAAAGGCAAATACAAACCTTGGCAACAGCGATGAAGAACTGTCTGCTAGGGCAGAGATTTTGGCACTGCAAGCCAACTGGAACAAAGCGATTCAGTACTACACGCAGGCGAGCCAAATCGCAGAACTAGGCAGCCTAAAACAAGCACGTTATGACGCTCGAATTGATCAACTAATGATACAGCGCGAACGCTTCTTATCGTTGCAATAAGTATAATGACTGGTAGCGAAAATCGTTGCCAAAATACAAAGAAAGCTCAACGTTACACAATAAGAAGCCACTCAGTTGGCTTCGACTGAACGATTAAATCAAAAATAATAATGAGGAAGAACCATGTCTGTCGTGATTTATCATAACCCACGCTGCTCAAAGAGCCGTCAAACTCTCGAACTGCTTGAAGCAAACGGCGTACAACCAGAGGTGATCAAATACCTAGATGCGCCTTTGACTGTTGAACAGCTGAAAGTGCTTTTCACTCAGCTTGGTTTTGAGAGTGTTCGCGACATGATGCGTACCAAAGAAGCGGATTACAAAGAAGCGAACCTTGGTGACGCATCAGTGACTGATGAAGATCTTTTCGCTGCAATGGCAACGAATCCAAAACTGTTTGAACGTCCAGTGGTTGTCGCGAACAACAAAGCAAAAATTGGTCGTCCACCAGAACAAGTACTAGAGATTCTGTAATCCAATATGAGCATCAACATTCTTGTTCTCTACTATAGTCGACACGGCAACACCCAAGCGCTAGCAAGGCAAATCGCTCGAGGGGTGGAATCCATCCCGAACTGCGAAGCCATGCTAAGAACGGTGAACAACGTGTATACGGTAGAAGAGCAGCCGGATTCGCGCTATCAACCAACAGATCCTATTGCGACCTTACAAGATCTCCGTTCTTGCGATGGTTTAGCACTCGGCAGCCCAGTATGGTTTGGCAATATGGCTGGGCCAATGAAGCACTTTTGGGATAGCACTACATCGTTATGGATTAATGGCGATCTCATCGATAAACCAGCTTGTGTATTTACTTCCTCTTCATCACTACATGGTGGTCAAGAGACGACACAGCAAAGCATGATGCTGCCTCTACTTCATCATGGCATGTTAGTCGTGGGCATCCCCTATTCAGAACCTGCGCTGCACACCACTCAAACCGGTGGCACACCTTACGGTGCAAGCAGCACTGGAGAGAGCGCTTCATTAAGCAAAGAAGAAATTGAGTTGGCGAAAAGCCTAGGCAAACGCGTAGCGCGCATCGCTATTAACCAGAAGGGAATGCCTCAATGATGTATATGTCAGAGAGACCGATGTCTCCCAAAACCAAGCTATTTCGCTACCTTGCTTTAACGGGCAATTTGTCGCTTTTATTCTGGGTGGTTGCTTGGCAGATGACACTTTCACCGCACCCTCACCTCAGTAATGTAACACTGGCGATTGCTTGGGCTATACCGCTGTTACTACCATTACCGGGAATATTATCGGGCAAACCTTATACGCATGCTTGGGCGAATTTCGTCTTAATGCTCTACTTCCTACACGCGTTAACTATTATGTATGTAGACGGTGGAGAGCGCTTGTTAGCCGCTGTAGAACTGCTTTTGACGACTCTAGGCTTCGCAGGCAATATATTATTTACCCGTTTTAGAGCCAAAGAGTTAGGCATCAAGTTGAAGCGCCTTTCCGAAGTAGAAAAGAAAGAGAAAGCTAAGTTTGAACAATAATATTGGTTCGATGCTCTAGATCTGACATGACAACAGATAAACAAAAAGCCCTGCGAGATTTCTCTTGCAGGGCTTTTTTCATGATTTCATATCGATCTGTCTGTCATGTCGGTAGACGATTACGAGCGAACCCATTCGTATACCAAGCTTGGCTTAGCGTTTACTGGCGCTGTGACTGGTAGCGCTTCCTCATCAGATTCACCTAGCGTCACCTCAGCATTTGTTAGCTCAGCATCTGTAGATAACTCACTGCCTTTAATCACTTGAACGCTTGGCGTAGTTTCATTGCCCATCGCATCAGTAACAACAGCAGAGTCATCGCCTACAGACATAATGTTATCTTGCGCTTCAAATTCTGGGCTCACTTCAGGTTCGATATAAGACTCTTCAACCTTCGCGACTTGGCGAATGCTTTCAACTTCTTGTTCAAACTCTTGTTGGGTCGATAACAAATGAATTCGGAACGTCACTTCATTGTTTTGAATTTGTAGAATATCTAAGCTTGCCACCGAGTTTAGACGCTTCAGTGCATTCTCCAATTGGAAGAAGTCTTGAGCATTATTCAAACTGATAAACTGAGTTAAAATCGACTCTGATGATTCACTTGCTACAACAACAGCACTTTTGCCTGCGTAGTAGTTACTGATTTGATCAACCAATTTCTTAGAAGTCGTCGCACTGTTACCCGATACCGAACCACTTACCGGTGATGTTGGTGCGCTCGTCAGCTGGTTTGGTTTTTGATCATACAAAGTCCAGCGTAATCCAGAAGACTGTGCCTTAATCACCAAAACAGCATCAACAGGGTAACGTTGACTCGCGTTGCCAATCGGTGTGACAAAGCTGCCCCACAAATCCGAGGTGGCCACTCCCGTAACATCATCAAAATCACCAACAGGAAACATCAAAGGCAAACCGCGCTCTTTTGCATTGGCTTGTAAGCCTACAGCTAACAGTGAGTTGGAGTGTTCCCAGACAATGTTCTTGTCGTAGTTACTCTCTTCTACCAGCCAAACAAGAATATTTGAGCGAGTATCAGGCCAATACGGTAATTGCGCTTGAGTCAGTAGTGAACGAATTTGAGCACCGTTAAAACGCATACGCAATGTTGATTGGTCATTGCTTTCGCCAAAACTCATTTGAGACATGTACTGCGCACTCTTACGCATCGCCTTTTGAATCGTCTCATTCGACGCGACATCAGTTTGGCCAGTCGCACGTATCAATACCTGCTCCATGCCAGTATTTCTTGCCACTTGTTCTGGTTGTTTGTCTTCAGCGTTAATCGCAACTTCAGCACTAAAGATATCTACTTGAGTTAAGGCATAACTCGGAGAGGCTAATAGTCCCATCAACAACAATGCTATGTAGCGCATATTGATCCTAATATTCAAAGCTTGTGCCTTGATGATAAGCAACTATGGATTGAGGGGCAAGGTCGTTAGCACCCACTGTGTTTAATAACCACAAAATATCACCTGACCATGATAAATCGTTCACTTGTAAACTGAATTTTTCTTATTTTGATAGAGATAAACATAACTAATATAAATAAATTTGATCTATCTGACATAGCAACCGATTGCCAAGTGATAGAATCCCGCGAATTTTATTTTTCGCTTTTCATATAACGACCATTTTTAAGGACATAACATGAAAAATGCTCTGCAAGGTGCGCAAATGCTATTTGTCGCTTTTGGTGCACTTGTACTGGTGCCCCTGCTGACAGGCCTTGATCCCAACGTAGCGCTCTTTGGGGCAGGTATCGGTACCCTTTTATTCCAACTTATTACACGCCGTTCAGTACCTATTTTCCTTGCGTCTTCTTTTGCATTCATCGCACCTATCATGTTTGGCATTCAAACTTGGGGTGTAGGTGCAACCATGGGCGGCCTTATGGCAGCAGGTGTTGTGTATGTATTAATGGGTGCCTTAATTAAGGTACGTGGTGTAGCCTTTATCCACAAACTGCTTCCACCAGTCGTAGTTGGCCCTGTAATCATGGTGATCGGCTTAGGTCTTGCGCCTGTTGCGGTAAACATGGCGCTAGGTAAAACAGGCGATGGTGCGGTTCAGCTTATAGATGCAGACGCAGCATTATGGATTTCATCTATTTCATTGTTAGTAACGATTGTCATCAGTGTTTTCTCGAAAGGCTTTCTTAAACTGCTGCCGATCTTCGGCGGTATTGTTGCGGGTTATATTACGAGCTTAGTATATGGTGTCGTTGATTTTACCCCTGTCGCTCAGGCTGCTTGGTTAGCTCTACCTAACTTCACAGCGCCAGAGTTCAACATCAACGCTATCTTCTTTATGGTATTTGTAGCAATTGCACCTGCTGTTGAACACGTAGGCGACATGCTTGCTATTTCGAATGTAACCGGTAAAGACTACCTTAAGAAGCCAGGTTTACACCGCACAATAACTGGTGACGGCGTGGCAACGATTGCTGCTTCTATGTTGGGTGCTCCACCAAATACAACCTACAGTGAAGTAACGGGGGCTGTAATGCTGACCAAAGCATTCAATCCAGTGATCATGACTTGGGCAGCAGTAACAGCGATTGTTCTAGCATTAGTAGGTAAGCTAGGCGCACTACTTCAAACGATTCCAGTTCCTGTTATGGGCGGCATCATGATTCTTCTGTTTGGTTCTATCGCAACCGTAGGCTTGAATACTCTAATTCAGAACAAAGTCGACCTACACAAATCACGCAACCTTGTGATTGTCGGCATTACTTTGGTCTTCGGTATTGGCGGCATGGCATTTGGCATCGGCGACTTTAGCCTACAAGGCGTAAGCTTATGCGGTATCGTTGCTATTCTACTGAACCTAGTCCTTCCTGAAGAGCTAGGCGACAACACCGTAGTAGACAAAGCCCAAATCGACTAACTGCAAGTCAACAAACTGTAGAGACTTGTGATCCTCAATTAAGAGCATCACAAGCAAGCAAGATCAAAAAAGGGAGAGCATCGAATGCTCTCCCTTTTTATTAATACGGCTAATTCAGCGAGTTAAGAAACGGTTTAGCGTAACTTAAGCTGAAACCGAATTACTTAGTACCGAAGATCTTATCACCAGCATCACCAAGACCAGGAACAATGTAGCCCTTGTCGTTTAGCTTCTCATCGATTGCAGCAGTGTAAAGCTCAACATCTGGGTGCGCTTTTTCTAGTGCAGCGATACCTTCAGGGGCAGCAACAAGTACCAGTACTTTAAATACTTTACAGCCTTGCTCTTTTAGAAGGTCAAGAGTTGCAATCATAGAACCGCCAGTTGCTAACATTGGATCAACCACTAGAGCAATACGCTCATCAATGTTAGATGCTAGCTTGTTGAAGTATGGTACAGGCTCTAATGTTTCTTCGTCACGGTAGATACCCACGACACTGATTCGAGCACTTGGCATATGCTCTAAAACACCATCCATCATGCCTAGACCTGCACGTAGGATTGGCACTACTGTTACCTTTTTACCTTTAATTTGGTCAACTTCTACTGGGCCGTTCCAACCATCAATAGTTACACGTTCAGTTTCAAAGTCTGATGTCGCTTCGTATGTTAGAAGGCTACCCACTTCTGTCGCTAGCTCACGAAAACGCTTAGTACTAATGTCACCTTCACGCATCAGGCCAATTTTATGTTTTACTAGCGGGTGTTTCACTTCAACAACTTTCATTTCCAACTCCGGCAATATTTAAACAAACCTGTAGATTATACACGAACTGTGGGGTTATTTCAGAATCTTTATTCTAATAAAAAAAACCGCGCAAACGTTTGCTCTTCGTAATCAAGCCCTGTTAGAATAGCGCCGTTTTCACATCCAACTTAAGTTCGAGGACTATCCCGTGAGTGGTAATACTTCTTCTCTAAGCTACAAAGACGCTGGTGTTGATATCGATGCAGGTAATGCACTAGTAGACCGTATTAAAGGTGCTGTTAAACGCACTCGTCGCCCTGAAGTAATGGGCGGTATTGGTGGCTTTGGCGCCCTATGTGAACTTCCAACGAAATACAAAGAGCCGGTACTTGTTTCAGGTACTGATGGTGTTGGTACTAAACTTCGCCTTGCTTTGGATCTGAAAAAACACGACACCATTGGTATCGACCTAGTGGCAATGTGTGTGAACGACTTAATCGTTCAAGGTGGTGAGCCGCTATTCTTCCTAGACTACTACGCAACAGGTAAGCTAGATGTAGATACAGCAGCAGATGTTGTTTCTGGTATTGCTGAAGGCTGTGTTCAAGCAGGTTGTGCACTGATCGGCGGTGAAACGGCTGAAATGCCAGGTATGTACGAAGGCGACGACTACGATGTAGCCGGCTTCTGTGTTGGTGTCGTAGAAAAAGCTGACATCATCGACGGCACTAAAGTAGCTGCAGGCGACGCACTTATCGCTGTTGGCTCAAGTGGTCCACACTCAAATGGTTACTCTTTGATTCGTAAAGTTCTAGAAGTTTCTGGAGCTGATAAGAGTGAAGAGCTAGAAGGTCGCACTATCGGTGAACACCTACTAGAACCGACTAAGATTTACATCAAATCGGCACTTAAGATGATTGCAGAGCATGACATTCATGCTATCTCGCACATCACAGGTGGTGGTTTCTGGGAAAACATCCCACGCGTACTTCCTGAAGGTACTAAAGCAGTGATTGATGGCAAGAGCTGGGAATGGCCTGCTATCTTCAACTGGCTACAAGAGAAAGGTAACGTGGAGACATTTGAAATGTACCGCACTTTCAACTGTGGTGTAGGCCTAGTTGTTGCTCTACCTAAAGATCAAGCAGACGCAGCTGTTGAACTGCTGAAAGCCGAAGGCGAAAACGCTTGGGTTATCGGTGAGATCGCAAACGCTGAAGCTGGCGAAGAGCAAGTTGAAATCAAATAAGTGATACATTCGCTTATTTAGTTAATAGATGAGGACCTAATGGTCCTCATTTTGCTATTTAGCCCGCAGAAAACCTTAGTTTATGTAGGTAAATTGTAAGCACCCCTGTTAATCAATCGTATGACCCACTCTATGAAAAACAATCTCTCAAATAAAACCAGTATCTCTAGTAAAAACATCGTTGTGTTAGTTTCAGGAAGCGGAAGTAACTTGCAAGCAATTTTGGACGCCTGCGATAGCAATATGATTGATGCTTCAGTTAAAGCTGTCTTCTCAAACAAAGCAGAGGCTTTTGGTCTAGAGAGAGCAAAATCAGCAGGTGTTGACGCACATTCTGTGAACCCAAAAAACTATGGTTCACGTGAAGAGTTCGATCATGAATTGATGATTCAGATCGATGCTTACCAACCCGATTTAATCGTACTTGCGGGATACATGCGTATCTTGAGTTCAGAATTTGTTCGTCACTATGCCGGTAAAATGGTCAATATCCACCCTTCCCTGTTACCTAAATACCCAGGCCTACACACCCACCAGCGTGCCATTGATGCACAAGATAAAGAGCACGGCACAAGCGTCCACTTTGTTACCGAAGAACTTGATGGTGGCCCTGTAATCTTGCAAGCCAAGGTGCCGGTATTTGAAGATGATGATGCTGACATGTTAGCAAGCCGAGTACTGACTCAAGAGCACTGTATTTACCCGATGGTTTGTAAATGGTTTGCTGAAGATCGTTTATCGATGGTAAACGGGAAGGCTGTCTTAGACGGTGAAACATTAAGTACACACGGTTACGCAGAAGAGTAATTAATAAGGTTGTTCTCCCAGAGTAAATCACGGAAGAATAAGCCTTAAAAAACAGAAAACAAAAAGGCCGCTCACTGACTTATTAGTACAGTAAGCGGCCTTTTTTAATCAGGACAAATAATAGTATCGACTAGATTAGCTCAATGGTTCAGTAGGCGCTTGGCTTGCCACCTTCTTCGGAGCATAAGCGACATCTTCCAACGCTTGGTGGTTGTTGCCGATCAGCTCACCAAAATGAAACAGTGCGTACTCACCCGGTTTCATTCTAAACCACTCTTCATTATCTGTTAGAGGCTGAGTTGCGACGACGGTTACCACATCGTTGGGCGTAGTTTCTTCTTGGAAGTTAATCTCAACATCTTCATCAATCAGGCTCGCGTTACCAAAAGGAGCGCGTCTTGTTATCCAGTATAAATGGTTCGTACAATAGTTCATCACGTACTCACCGTCACTGAGCAACATATTGAAAACACCTTTCTCTCGTAACTGGTCACAGCACTCAGCGACAAAGCGAAACATACCTTCCATATCTTGAGGAGGTTCAGGAAAACGGTCTTCAAGTTGTTTCAACAACCAACAGAAAGAGAGTTCGCTGTCCGTCTCACCGACAGGTCTGAATCGACCACTAATCAGATCATCATAATCCGTTAGTTGACCATTGTGAGCAAAGGTCCAGTATCGTCCCCAAAGCTCACGAGTAAAAGGGTGAGTATTTTCTAGATTAACACCACCACGATTGGCTTGACGGATATGACTGACAACAGCTTGGCTCTTAATTGGGTAGTTTTGAACCAACTCAGCGATCTTTGATTCACAACTAGGATTAGGGTCTTTAAATGTACGAAAACCCTTTCCCTCATAGAAAGTAATACCCCAGCCATCACGATGTGGACCAGTGTTGCCTCCACGCTGCATAAGGCCAGTAAAGCTAAAACAAATATCAGTTGGCACATTCGCGCTCATACCGAGCAATTCACACATGGTTTAATCTACTCCCTATTTAAACCAATGGAGCCACAAACCTAGGCTCCAAATATCTGTAAAACTATTATTCCATTTCTTTTTCAACAAGCTGAATCACAATGTGGATGATCTTAATGTGAATCTCTTGGATGCGATCAGCGTAGCCAAAGTGCGGGACTCGGATTTCGATATCAGCACAACCTGCCATTTTACCGCCATCTTTACCGGTCAGCGCAATGGTTTTCATCCCTTTAGCTTGAGCAGCTTCAATCGCTTTTAGGATGTTGCCAGAGTTACCTGAAGTCGACAAACCAAACAACACATCGCCTTTACGACCCACGGCTTCTACATAACGAGAAAATACGTGGTCGTAGCCAAAGTCGTTACTCACGCAAGACAGATGACTCGGATCTGAAATCGCAATACCAGCAAAGCCTGGACGATTTTCACGGTATCGGCCTGTTAGCTCTTCCGCGAAATGCATTGCATCACAGTGTGAACCACCGTTACCACAAGAAAGCACTTTGCCTTCTTGCTTGAATGAATCTGCAATCATTTTTGCAGCAGCTTCAATTTGAGCAATGTTATGGTCATCACTCAAGAACTTGTTCAGAACGTCAGCAGCTTCGTTCAATTCACTTTTGATTAGGTCTTGGTACATTTGGCTTATCTCTTATGTTTTTTGACGCAACTTAAAGTGCGTGAAATGAGAATTGAGGGTTTTCCCCTCTTTATAACTGAGTTTACCCACAAACATGAAATAGTGTCGACACTTAAGCCCAAAGATTGCCACCTTAATTAACCTTTCACTGTCGATCCGTCCAAATATTCACCACCAACCTCTCACAATTAGAACTTTAACTCTATTGAGATCACTTTTTATTCACTTTGGAGTTTTACAAATATTTAATATTTTGTTTACACTTGACTGGTTAGACCTCTTACCTAAACTTAATAACAATAAGTGATCTCTGAAAAGGAAATCGATCATGAACATATTGCTCTCCCTACTCGGCATGACAGCCATCTTAGGCGTCTGTCTTTACCATAGAGTTAGTCTGGTCCGTGCGTTAATTGTGTTAACCGGCGCAATGGTAGCATTAACCCTGTTTGGCAGCGTGGCAGTCACTGGTTGGCTTTGTTATCTATTGGCCATAGCGACCTTTGCTGTACCAGCAATTCGTCAAACCCTGATTAGCCAAAAAGCACTTTCTTTGTTTAAGAAGGTTCTACCAGCAATGTCTCAGACGGAAAAAGAGGCATTGGAAGCAGGCACAGTATGGTGGGAAGCAGAGCTGTTCAAAGGCAAGCCTGAGTGGAAGAAGCTTCAAAATATTGCGGATCCGAAACTTTCTGAGGCGGAACAAGCGTTTTTAGATGGCCCAGTCAATACAGTATGTGAAATGGTCAATGATTATCAAGTAACACATGAGCTTGCTGATTTACCACCAGAAGTTTGGCAGTACCTAAAAGACCATAAATTCTTCGCCATGATCATCAAGAAAAAATACGGCGGTTTAGAATTCTCAGCTTACGCTCAGTCTTTAGTTCTACAGAAGCTAACGGGTGTTTCTAGCGTATTATCCTCAACCGTTGGCGTCCCTAATTCGTTAGGTCCCGGTGAGCTATTGCAACACTATGGTACAGAAGAACAAAGAAACCACTACCTACCTCGCCTAGCCGAAGGTAAAGAGATCCCTTGTTTTGCCTTAACTAGCCCAGAGGCCGGCTCAGATGCTGGCTCAATCCCAGATTACGGCGTGGTGTGTAAGGGTCAATGGCAAGGCGAAGAAGTATTGGGCATGCGCCTAACTTGGAACAAACGTTACATCACTCTAGCGCCTGTCGCGACCGTTTTAGGCTTAGCCTTTAAACTGAGAGACCCTGAAGGTCTGCTTGGTGACAAGCAAGACCTTGGCATCACCTGTGCCCTTATCCCTACCGATTTAAAAGGCGTAGAGATTGGTAACCGTCACTTCCCACTCAACGTGCCTTTCCAAAATGGTCCGACTCAAGGTGATGACATCTTCGTGCCTATCGATTTCATCATCGGCGGCCAGAAAATGGCAGGACAAGGCTGGCGTATGTTGGTTGAATGTCTGTCGGTTGGTCGTGGTATCACACTGCCTTCAAACTCAACCGGTGGTATTAAATCTGCAGCATTAGCAACCGGTGCTTACGCTCGTATTCGTCGTCAATTCAAACAACCCATTGGTCGCATGGAAGGGGTTGAAGAGCCACTGGCACGTCTAGCTGGTAACGCCTATGTAATGGATGCAGCAAGTAACCTGACGGTTGCGGGTATCGATCTTGGTGAAAAGCCTTCGGTTATCTCAGCAATCGTGAAGTACCACTGTACTCACCGTGGCCAACGCAGCATCATCGATGCGATGGATATCGTCGGAGGTAAAGGCATTTGCTTAGGCCCATCGAACTTCCTCGCTCGTGGTTACCAAGGCTCACCAATTGCAATTACGGTTGAAGGCGCAAACATCCTGACTCGTTCAATGATCATCTATGGTCAAGGCGCGATTCGCTGCCACCCTTATGTTCTGAACGAAATGGAAGCGGCTTATTCGGAAAGCAGCGATGCACTTGATAAGTTTGATTCAGCATTAGCAGGACACGTTAGTTTCACTATGAGTAACCTAGTCCGCAGCTTGTGGTTTGGTTTAACCGACGGTCGTGGTTCAGACGCTCCAACACCATCCAATAAAACGGATAAGCAGACACAGCGTTACTACCAACAGCTGAACCGCTACAGTGCTAACCTAGCGCTACTGTCTGATATTTCAATGGCTGTATTAGGCGGTTCACTGAAACGCAGAGAGCGCCTATCAGCAAGACTGGGGGATATCCTGAGTCAACTCTATCTAGGTTCAGCAACACTTAAGCGCTTTGAAAGCGAAGGTAGCCATGCTGAAGATCTCCCATTAGTCCATTGGGGTATGCAAGACAGCTTGCGTCAAACTGAAGTCGCGATTGATGAGTTCTTGGCGAACTTCCCTAACCCTGTGATTGGTCGACTACTTCGCGTTGTGTTAATGCCATTTGGCCGTATCCGTCGTGCACCAAACGACAAGTTGGATAGCCAAGTCGCGCACATCCTACAAACACCTAGTGAAACACGCTCTCGTATCGGCCGTGGCCAATACTTGGAAGCAACGGAATACAACCCTGTAGGCAAGATTGAAAAAGCGCTAGAGGTGATTCTTCAAGCTGAACCTCTGTTCGATAAGGTTTGTAAAGAAACACATCAAAAACGTGCTTTCTTACGACTCGACCTTGTCGCTCAGTTGGGACTTGAGAAAGGTATTTTAACGCAAGAAGAAGCAAATCTTCTGATTAGCGCTGAGGAACACAGACTGTACACAATTAACGTTGATGATTTCTCACCAGAGGAGCTTGCAGCAAAGACTCAGTACCCAGACCAATCGATTGATAACGTCGCTTAAGGTCAGAGACAGAAACAAAAACGGGACTCCTATGAGTCCCGTTTTTTTATTCATCACTTCATTGTCACAAATTTTAATGCTTGCTCTATCGAGGCTTGTTCTATCTAAGTTTAGTCTCTCGAGGTTTGTTGTCCCGACGTTTACTCACTCAAGACAACAATCTCAAGACAACTCTAGGGATGCAGACGAGTTACTTAGGCGCCTTGAGCTGCATCTCAGGTAGCGCTCTCTTCTTCTCTGTGATTTTACGTATTACAAACCAAATCAGTAAGCCCAATAAAATCGCAGCCACATTCCCTACCGCTATAATCATTATGCTGCGCTGCCTGTCATCTTCTCTTTTTTGAAGAATCATTAATTTTTCAGCAATACGTTTCTGCTCAGCAAGAGCTTCCTCTTGAAGACGTCGAGATTCTGCTAGGTCTATCTCTTGAACAACGCTGTACGACTGCTCGGTAATCGGGAAAATCAGTGGACGCTGGCTTGACGCATCGGTGGCATAAACCATCCCCGACCAAGTGTAAATTCCCAAATCATCATTATAAGGCAACGTTAAAGACACTTTCATCGCATCAGCTTCGGCTTGGCCTTGCTTATACATCACATACCCATCAGGGGCTTTATACTCAACGTGAGCTGCTAACGAGCTCGGTGCAATCATACCTGGCTCGCCAGAAGCCACTACAGTATGAGATAAACCTTCTTTGCGAGACTGAATGAAGGTGGTTGTGATTGGCGTTGGGTAGACCAAGACTTCTTGCTCTTGTGCTCGCAGGAACACACCATTACCAGAAGTAATTCGAGCTCGATATTTACCAGGCTCAATGTCCATTGGTAACGACACGGTGAACACACCATCTCCAGCTTTTTCGTCAAGATCAACGCCATCATCGGCAAATTCCCCCATGACAACCGGAATTGGCCGCGCTTCTCTCACTAAGGACTCTTCGTTTTCGACGAACTTAGTGAATGTTACTTTAAGCTTCACACGGTCAAGAAAATCACGCAGCACAAGCGGCTTGCCATCGGATGTCAAACGAGCGGTAAATTTAATGTGTTCAGTTTGGTACAACTTGTCTGGAAATTCATTGGCGTCTAAAACCAGATGAGATAAAAGTTTGATATTATTTTTAGGTGAGACTTTACCTACCGCTTGCCAAGGACCCGGCATCGGATTGTCGATAGAGATAATATCCATTGACGATTCTTGGTACCAACGGACATTATCAGCATGACGCAAAGCGTGATACTTCTTGCCATCAGGACGAACCAAGACGACGGGTTTAGAATTATCGGCTCGATAGATTACAAAAGTAACTTGCTCGATACTGGGATCAACTCGAAAGCGATTATCCAATAAACTCATTACAGATTCTGTTGCTGCGTGTAAGCCAAAGCTCAACAGCAAAAAACAACCGGTAGCCAATACCCTTAACATACTTTCTCCCTACTGACGCCAGAGGCAGCTTCCGCTTTTCTCGACGAGGTCTAAACGACTTTGATGCGCTTCTACTTCATCGGCCGTAGCTCGCAAAACCTTTAGGGATTTTCGACCACTTTCTGCTCTTCGTATGCTTTCGCCTTCGCCTTCTTGTTGGCCAGCGTTAAATTGCAGCGAAGTTTGCCCACCTGTCATCAATAAGTAGACGTCAGCTAGAATCTCCGCATCGAGCAATGCGCCGTGAAGAGTACGGTGTGAGTTATCAATACCATAACGGTCACATAAGATATCTAGATTGTTTCTTTTCCCTGGGAAAATCTTCTTCGCCATCGCCAAGGTATCGGTAACTTTACAGTAGTCATCCGTTTTACCTATAGCAGGGTTAAGTTTCTCAAACTCATAGTCCATAAAGCCCGTATCGAAGGGCGCGTTATGAGCCACCAGCTCCGCACCTTTAATAAAGTCGAGAAACTCTTTATGTATGTCTTGGTATTCTGGTTTATCAATCAAAAATTCATCGGTAATACCGTGAACGCCAATTGCCTCTTCTTGAATCGCACGATCGGGCTTGATATAGACGTGAAAGTGACGCCCAGTCAGCCTACGGTTGATGATCTCTACTGCACCAATTTCAACGATGCGATGTCCCATATAGTGGGGGCCACCCTCTGTATTCATACCGGTGGTTTCGGTATCGAGTACAACGATGCGTTTGTTTTCATTCGAACTGTTTTTTTCGTTCGTGCTTTGTTCTGGAGTGCTACTGGTATTCATAAGGATAACTGTGTCAGACTATGCCGATAATGTGCTTGAGGTAATAGTATCAAATCATGACGAAACAAGTTGAAATTTTCACTGATGGTTCTTGTTTAGGCAACCCAGGTCCTGGCGGCTACGGCATCGTACTTCGCTACAAAAAAGTCGAGAAGACGTTAGCCGAAGGTTTCACCTTAACCACCAATAACCGCATGGAAATGCTCGCCGCTGTTGTGGCTCTCCAAGCCCTCAAAGAGCCTTGCTCTGTCATTCTGACCACAGATAGCCAATACGTGCGTCAAGGTATCACCCAGTGGATTCACAACTGGAAAAAGCGTGATTGGAAAACAGCCGATAAAAAGCCCGTTAAAAACGCAGACCTGTGGCAAAGACTCGACAAAGAGACGGCGCCCCATAGCGTTGATTGGCGCTGGGTTAAGGGGCACGCGGGGCACCGAGAAAATGAAATGTGTGATGATTTAGCTCGAAGTGCAGCTGAAAACCCGACCCAAGAAGATACGGGCTATCAGCCAAGCTGATCATTTTCTTAAAGGAAATGTCAGTATCTAAAACAGATATAGCAATGGAAAGCCGACTATGAGTCGGCTTTTTCTGCTTTTAACGGATACGAAGTTTTAGCGGAGTCCAAGGTGCGACGCGTATTGGTTCTAAAACTGGCTCCTACAGGAGAGAAGCGTCGCTTAAGGTGCCAATGTGGCTTGATAGGCTTAAGTGGATAAGTACGTTTACGAGCAACAATAAAGTATTGGCTACCAGCGAACGATGCACAGCTGCCTAAGCTGTTCTCCAACCACGTCCACATCGCTTGGTATTTACTCATAGGGAACAACGCGTAGGTGTCACAATGAATCACTTCATAATTAAGTACGCCTAGCCAATCTTTAATTCGGTTTGGCGTGTACATACGTCCACTCCATGGCAAGCTGTTCTTTCGCCAAGGCATCAAACTGGCAAGCCCAGTCACACTAAAAGGGTTAAAGCCGGTGATAATAATATAGCCATCGTCCATCATTACTCGGTCGACTTCCCTCAATAGCCGGTGTGGGTCGTTGCTATAATCTAACTGATGACTCAGCACCACAACATCAAAGCTTTTCTCTAAAAAGGGTAAATTATAACCATCTGCTATCACATTATGTAATGGGTTCTGGATATCTAGGTTTACTTGATGTTGAATGTTGCATGTGCAGCTAGAAATCTCACTGCTGAGGCCACCAAGTTTGAGCATATGGTAACCAAATAGTTTTGGGCACCACTCATCAAGTCGAGTTTGAATAGATTCTCTCAACCAGTCCCCATTGTGCAATTGTGCCCAAGTATAAGGACGCTCAAACTTCTTTCTGCTACGTGCTGGCTTCATCAATAATCTGTCTCACTTATTCTGTCTCACTAAAAGTGACTGGAGAACCAATAATGTTACATATCAAAAGCATACCTGCATTTAACGACAATTACATCTGGCTGATTCAAAATAGCGATCGCCGTTGTGCTGTCGTCGACCCTGGTGATGCAGCTCCAGTATTAGAGTACTTAGCACACCATGAGCTAACTTTAGATGCAATCTTGATTACGCACCACCACCACGATCACATTGGTGGCGTGCCAGAGTTGGTAAGACAATTCCCTGGCGTGGATGTCGTTGGCCCCAAAAATGAACCTATCCCGACCTTAACGCATCCCGTTGATGACGGTGACCAATTAGAGCTGTTTGACGAAGTATTCCTCGTGCTAGGGCTCAGTGGGCACACCGCTGGGCACATTGGTTATGTGGGTGATGCCAAACTGTTTTGTGGCGATGTACTGTTTTCAGCTGGTTGTGGGCGAATCATGGAAGGCACACCACAGCAGATGTTTGATGCATTGAACAAGATCACAGCACTCCCACAAGAAACCGAGGTTTACTGTGCTCATGAATACACGGCAGCCAATATCGCTTTTGCACTGGCTGTTGAGCCTGACAACCAACATTTGCAACAATACCGCGACCAAGTGAATCGGCTTCGAGCCCAAAATAAGTCGACCATCCCCACAAATTTAAGACAAGAAAAGTTTATTAACCCCTTCTTACGCTACACAGAACCAAGTGTAGTGAAATCAGTATCTAATCGTACTGAGCAGACCGATCCTTTATCGGTTTTTACCGCTTTACGTGCGTGGAAGAACGAATTTTAACAAATACAGGCTTGTCACTCATAGGGAGTGGCAAGTATTATCATCGGCCGTTTATTAAAAAGGCTGTAACATGCGAGTTAAGTACAGCTGGGCTTTGGTACTACTACTTTCTGGTTGCCAATTAACTCAGTCAGAGAATCCAGACCAAGCTTCCGAGCAAACCAACACCTCCCCTACTAAAGAAGTTTCTCAAGCGAACGTTTCATCGAGAGCGATCCAAGAACAACCAAAAGTTGAAACACCCGTCGTTACTCCACAAACACAGCAAGATGTTTGGAAACGTATTGCGATGCAACTTGAAATGGAAGTGCCGGACCAAAAGAAAGTCGACTACTACCGCACTTGGTACCTCAAGCACCCTGGTCATCTAAAAACTGTATCAAAACGCGCTGAACCTTTCCTTTACTTGATCACAACTAAGATTGAAGAAAGAGACTTGCCTTTAGAGCTGGCCCTGTTGCCCGTCGTTGAAAGCTCGTTTGATGCATTTGCTTATTCTCACGGTAGCGCTGCTGGACTATGGCAGTTCATATCGGGTACTGGCAAAGCTTACGGACTAGAACAAAACTTCTGGTACGATGGCCGCCGTGACGTAGCCGCTTCAACCGACGCTGCATTGGATTTCTTAACCGACCTGAACAAACGTTTTGATGGGAACTGGCAACACGCAATCGCTGCCTACAACAGTGGCGGTGGTCGTGTGAACAGCGCAATCCGTAAAAACAAGAAGCTGGGTAAGCCAATCGACTTCTTCTCTCTAGACTTACCAAAAGAGACCAGCAGCTATGTACCTAAACTACTTGCACTGGCCGACGTGATTGCCAACCAAGAAAAGTATGGTATCGATATCCCTGCGATCCCGAACAAGCCAGTACTGACTCTGGTTAACCCAAATGAACAACTTGATTTAGCCATTGCTGCAAGCTACGCCGGCATTCCTGTCAAAGAGCTGCAAGGCTACAACCCGGCTTATAACCAGTGGGCAACGGCACCAGAGAAACACCAACAATTATTGCTTCCTCTAAGCTCTGTTGAGAAGTTCAACAAAGAAGTGGCAGCCAATAAAGGCAAAGGCATGAAGTTGGTGCGCTATAAAGTGCAATCTGGCGATAGCATCAGCGTACTGGCGAGTAAATACAACACCACCAGCAAAGTGATCCGCTCTGCAAACGGTTTGAGCAACAATAATATTCGTGTTGGTCAGCACCTATTTATTCCAACATCAACCAAAGACGATAAGACATACGCACTAAGCGCTTCAAATCGCCTAGCAAGCACACAGTCAAAGAGTCGTGGTCAATATAAGCTTAGCCATACCGTAAAAAGTGGTGATAGCCTATGGACGATTGCGCGCGCAAATAAGGTATCTCACCAATCACTGGCTAAGTGGAATGGCATGGGACCACGTGACACACTTAGAATTGGTCAAGAACTGGTCATTTGGAAGAATAGTTCAGACGGTGCCATCATCCGTACTGTCTTTTATAACGTAAGATCAGGTGACACAGTCAGCGGTATTGCATCAAAGTTCAAAGTAAAAAGCGCAGATGTTGTAAAATGGAACGCTTTGCAGAACAAGAAATACCTACAGCCAGGACAAAAACTGAAGCTGTATGTTGATGTAACTAAGGTAAGTGTATGAACCCGTCAAGTAACCCACTCGTCATGCTGTTGGATATATTCCGTTCACCAACAGCTTGTTTCTTAGCGCTTTATCAAAGAAGTGCTTGGGGATGGCAACCCTACGTCGTATTAATGCTCAGCCCATTCTTATTTTGGGGAGCCTATTTTTCGAATGTAGATTTTGCATGGTTAAGCGCTGAGTTGTCACAGCAACTGGCTCAAACAAACCCTGACCAATTGGCGTTACTTGACAGTAATACTCTACTCGCGAGTGAAATCATCAGTGATGTATTCGGCCGTACGTTAACCATCATTCTGTTGGCATTTTGGTTTAACTTGGCAACAAAGCCAAGCCAACACCAACATAGCTTTTGGCGATGGTTTGCAGCCGCATCGGTAGTGATATTCCCTGCCGTTCTAGGCGATGTAGCAAGCTACGCAAGCCTGATACTCAAGCACGGGCATGTGATGAGCTACGCGGCTGACTTGAACAGCTTAAACGGCTTAATCAAGTTGCCACTAACCAATGATTGGTCGCAATTTGCCAGCTCATTACCACTCTTGCTGCCTTGGTACATTGTATTGGGTTATGCAGCGGTATTAACTTGGACGGAGTTTGAGCGTGGTCAGGCACTGGTCATCTCTGGTTTGCCATGGGTTGGCTATTACCTAATCTGGGCTCTCTACATTTTAATCTTTTAAGCTGAATAGATAAAAACAAGGCTAGCGAAAATTCACTAGCCTATTTATTCCCCTGCTTATTACCCAAAGTAACCACAGTGTGAATGGTGAATAGCTAAGATCCAATGACTAATAGGCTAATAGGCTAATAGGCTAGATAGCTTCTTCTATTTAGCCTTAAAGGTCACTCGCATAGGGTTATGATCAGAGGCGTCCGTAATGGGCGCCTTTGCTTTGTCTACTTCTAACCCTCGATAGAACACATGATCGAGCACCAACCCTGTCATAAACTGTGTACGGTTATCTGGTTCAAAAGCAACTTCCGTCAAACCTACCTGTTCCAACGCATCTTTCAATACAGCAAAGCGAGCTTCACTCCAACTGTTAAAATCCCCAGCAAAAATAACAGGCCCACGATACTTTTGGAGATTGTCGGTTAAGCTCTTGAGCTGAGCCTCGTAATCTTCCGTACCAAAAGTAAAGTTCACCGCATGGATATTAATCACAGCCAGCTCTTCGCCATTACTTAGCAGGTAGCGAGACCAAAGTGCAGATTTAGGTAATTGAAGCCAAGGTTCTTCATGAGTATAAGCACAAGCTTCAATCGGTAGATGCGTCGCTAGGTTGAGTACACCTGCACTTTGTTCAAAAGCTTCAAATGCATTCACTCGAGTACTTCCCCATTGGCCACTCGTTACCCATTGGCGAAGCCCTTCTGTCATACTCGCTTCTTGCAGCAAAACTAAATCGCTACCGGCTGACAGCTTATTTAACTCACTTTGCCAATTATTTCGGTTTTGCTTATAGATATTCCACACGGTAATGTCTAGGCCATCAGACACATCAATCGCTTTCGGGGCTGAGTTTTGGTAGCAGCTATAGATATCGTTGCTGGTATTTTGAGAAGAAGTGATCAAGTTGGGTTTATTCGGGATCACGAAGATAAGATGAAAACTAGCAACAGCGAGTGTTATCAAGACTGCGATAACAATGATGGTTTTCTTAAACATACAGCACCCTACCAGAAATGAAAAAGGAGCGATAAACGCTCCTTTTAAGGTAATAGTTTTTTTATACGGCGTCTTCGTCTTCTTCGCCAGTACGAATACGTACCACACGTTCAACTTCAGTAATGAAGATCTTACCGTCGCCAATTTTACCTGTTTGAGCCGTTTCGATAATGGTATCAACACATTGGTCAGCCACTTCGTCGGTCACAACAATTTCCAATTTCACTTTAGGTAAAAAATCGACCATGTACTCTGCGCCACGGTATAGCTCAGTATGACCTTTTTGACGTCCAAAGCCTTTAACTTCAGATACTGTCATACCCGTAATACCCACTTCTGCAAGTGCTTCACGTACATCATCAAGTTTGAATGGCTTGATAATGGCTTCAATCTTTTTCATGTTCATCCCTTAAACTGTGCGAATAGCTCATTATCGGTTAGCTATAGTAAACATTCAATGAAAAAAGCCAGAGCATTAAAGCTCTGGCTCGAAATTTATCATCTTGTTTAATCAGCGCTTTAAGAAGGTTTTACTTAAGGCTTGAGTAGTAAGCAGCTAGATTAGCAATATCTTCATCACTCAGCATTGAAGCCTGAGCCTGCATTACAGCCGCCAAACCGCCGGTGCGCTGGCCGTTCTTATATGCATTAATTGATGAAGCGATGTATTGCTCGTTTTGGCCTTTAAGATTTGGATATCCTGGGATCATTGCGATACCGTCTGCGCCATGACAAGCCGCACAGATTGCCGCTTTAGCTTGACCCGCAGCAACATCACCCGCCAGAGCGTTACCACTCAATAGTCCAAATCCAAGAACTAATCCTAGTGTAATTTTCTTCATTGCATATTCCATTAATTATTTTTATTAAAGTGACGGTGAATTGTGACACAAACTTTTTCTACTTGCTCCAAAGCGCTTCACAATCTTGACCTTCGTAGTTTTTATCTACGAATAAGCCTAAAACAGCGATCACTCGATCGCCATCCATTAATATCGGCGTTCGACGTCTTAACCAGCTGGGTACTTGGTATTCCTGAAAAAGCTTCTTGAGTTTTCGACTATGACCACGACCAACTGGGTGAGCCGACACTCCTTCAGGGTTAAAGATCACTCGCAAGGTTCCGTTGGCTTTAGTAAGGGAAAAACTTTGTACCTCTCGGTTATGAGATGCACTAGCACTCGACACCGCTTTCAAATGGATCTCACCTAAACCATCAGGCAATAATAAATTCTCATCAATCAAGATTTCACTTTCCCAGCTCGACAAATCTTTGGTGTCTTGTATCAAATAGAGCTGATTATTAAAACGCCTAATCTCAACATCATTCAACACCAGCTTAGGATTGGCATCTGCCTGAGCACAAGCCACTTCATCCCAAATAAGTTTTAGCTGCTTTTGGCTTGGCATCGGTTGATTGCAATGGCTGAGCCACATTCTGATCAAACGTGCTCGTAACAAATCAGAATGCTGAGATAACGAATCAATGCTTAAGCTCTGGCTCTTACTGTTACAGCCCCCCAAAGCTTGTTGTAAGTGAGACTCAAGCAGTTCGTCGAGCAGCGACTCTTGTTCTGCACATAATTGAGCACTGCGACAGACCGATTCTCGAAAGCTAGGCCAACGCTCTGTCAACGTCGGAGTGACTTGATGACGAATGAAGTTTCGATCAAAGCGCAGATCCTGATTACTCTCATCTTCGACCCAAGTTAACCCCATGTCGTGAGCCGACGCTTCGATGTCTAATCGAGTCACTGACAGCAGAGGTCTCACAATAAACGCTTCGCCAAACGACATCACTTTCGCCATTGAAGAGAGTCCTTTCGGACCACTGCCACGTTTTAATGCCAGCAAGAAAGTTTCAAGTTGGTCATCAATATGTTGGCCTGTAATTAGAACATCACCAAAACTAAGGTGCTTCTGAAGCGAATCATAACGAGCATCTCGAGCCAGCTTTTCAACGCTCTCACCACAGTTGATATCCAACGAGACCCTTTCTACTGCTAACGAAACCGACAAAGCATCACACCATGTTTGGCATTGCTCAGCCCAAAGATCAGCATTCTTACTGAGACCGTGATGAACGTGCACCGCACAGCACTCAATGTGATGGGACTTAGCGTATTTCGCGGCCAATTCCAATAACACTCGAGAATCGACACCACCACTGAAAGCAACGACTAACCGACGAGGTTTGAGATCGCTTTGTTGAAATGCAGAGGTAAAAGTTTCGATTAAGTGAGTCATGGGGTTAAGTGAGCCGTGTGTACTAATGAGAAAGGAGAATGTTTTAATAATAAAAAAGGGTTGGCACTGAGTCCAACCCTTTCATCAACTTGTTACGGAAAGCAGGTCTTATACCTTGCTAAGGTCCCTTATCAGCAGTAACCGTAGCTCATTAGACGCTGGTAACGACGCTCTAGAAGTGCTTCGTTGTCAAATTGCTCTAGCTCTTCTAACTGCTTAACTAACATGTCTTTCATGTTCTGAGCTGTCTGTATTGGATCGCGGTGCGCGCCACCTAGAGGCTCAGGGATGATTTCATCGATAAGCTCAAGCTCTTTAAGTCGAGGAGCTACTAGGCCCATCGCTTCAGCAGCTTGTGGTGCTTTATCTGAATCACGCCACAGGATTGAAGCACAACCTTCTGGAGAGATTACTGAGTATGTAGAGTACTGAAGCATGTTCACGTAATCACCAACACCGATTGCTAGTGCACCACCAGAACCGCCTTCACCAACAACGTTACAGATAACTGGAACTGAAAGACCAGCCATTACTTTAAGGTTCTTAGCGATCGCTTCAGATTGGCCACGCTCTTCAGCACCAACACCTGGGTAAGCACCCGCTGTGTCGATGAAAGTAATGATTGGCATGTTGAAACGCTCAGCCGTTTCCATTAGGCGAAGTGCCTTACGGTAACCTTCTGGCTTTGGCATACCAAAGTTACGGATCACTTTCTCTTTAGTCTCACGACCTTTCTGGTGACCAATAACCATAACAGGACGACCATTTAGACGAGCCATACCACCCACTATTGCTTTGTCGTCAGCGTAAGCGCGATCGCCCGCCATCTCTTCAAACTCTGTGAAGGCATGCTCCAGGTAATCTTTGGTGTAAGGACGTTGAGGGTGACGAGCAAGTTGAGCTACCTGCCATGCACCTAAGTCACTAAAGATTTTCTGTTTAAGCTCTAAGCTTTTTTTCTCTAGTTGTTCAATTTCTTTGTCTAGATCTACCGCTGTGTCACCACCGTGACGCGAAACGTCACGTAGCGCTTCGATTTTTGCTTCAAGTTCAGCGATAGGCTTTTCAAATTCTAGAAAGTTCAGGCTCATCTATGAATCCTTGTTGATTCAGCTCCGCAGTTACGGAGCTAAATTTTAGTTAAATTCGAGTTCTACTTGGCTATTTCCAAGCAGCTGTTTTAATTCGTCTAGTAATGTATCACTTGGCGTCACACGCCATTCTGTGCCCAATGTTAACCGCGCTCTAGCGTCGGCACGTTGGTAGTATACATTGACTGGGACCGTTCCGGCTCTATAAGGTTCTAAGATTTGACCAAAGCGTTCAAAAAATTGACCGTTAATTTGGGATTGCTCGATAGATATCGACACCCCACGAGCATATTTCTCACGGGCGCTTCCTAAGTCCATGACCTCGCGCGCGGACATTTTAAGCCCACCATTGAAATCATCAAAGCTGACCTGTCCAGAAACAACCACAATTTTGTCTTTTTCGAGCAATTCTGCGTAGCGATCGAGCGCATCCGAGAACAACATCACTTCCATCCGACCCGATCGGTCGTCGAGGGTCATCAAACCAATTCGAGTTCCGCGCTTCGTGGTCATTACCCTAGCAGCAATTACTAAGCCTGCAATCGTTAATGACTGGTCACGACGTGTCGGCGTGGCATCTTTCAAGCGACAGCTGGTGTATTTCGCGAGCTCTTTAATGTACGCATTAACCGGGTGACCCGTTAAATACAAACCTAACGTCTCACGCTCACCTTCAAGCCAAACCTTTTCAGGCCACTTCGGTACTTGGGTATACTTGTGTTCTACTTCTTCCGGAGCGTCGGTCAACACGCCAAACATATCCGATTGACCAAAAGACTCAGCGTGGTGATGTTGGCTTGCCGCCTTAACCGCATCTTTCAATGAGGCCATCATCGCCGCTCGGTGAGGACCTAATCTATCTAAGGCGCCTGACAGAATCAACTTTTCGATAACACGCTTGTTCACTTTTTTCAGATCAAGTCGTGCACAGAAGTCGAACAAGTCTTTAAAGTAACCGCCTTTATTACGCGCTTCGATAATAGCTTCAATTGGGCCTTCACCAACCCCTTTAATCGCACCAATGCCATAAACAATCGCGCCATCTTCATCGACATTAAAGCGGTATAGACCCGAGTTGATGTCAGGTGGAAGGAGCTTGAGCTTCATGCGGAAACACTCATCGACAAGGCCAATAACCTTTTCGGTGTTATCCATATCCGCGGTCATTACTGCCGCCATGAATTCCGCAGGATAGTGCGTTTTCAACCACAGTGTTTGATAAGAAACCAGTGCGTATGCGGCCGAGTGAGATTTGTTAAAACCGTAGCCCGCAAACTTCTCTACCAAGTCAAAGATCTTCATGGACAGTTCGCCATCAACACCATTGGCTTCAGCACCTTCTTTAAAGGTACCGCGCTGTTTTGCCATCTCTTCAGGCTTTTTCTTACCCATCGCACGACGCAGCATATCGGCTCCACCAAGCGTATAACCCGCAAGGATCTGAGCGATTTGCATTACCTGTTCTTGATACAGGATGATGCCGTACGTAGGTTCTAGTGTCTCTTTAAGCGATTCGTGTTGCCACGTTTCATCAGGGTAAGAGACCGCCTCTCGTCCGTGTTTACGGTCGATAAAGTTATCTACCATGCCTGATTGCAGAGGGCCCGGACGGAACAAGGCCACCAATGCGATGATATCTTCAAAACAGTCGGGTTGCAGACGCTTGATCAGATCTTTCATACCGCGAGATTCCAGTTGGAATACCGCAGTCGTTTCTGAATTCTGTAATAGGTTAAATGACGCTTGATCATCCAAAGGAATCGACTCGATACGAACCGGATCTTTCCCCTCTTTCGCTAAGCGAGGGTTTACTAGGCCTAGTGCCCAGTCAATGATCGTCAGTGTACGCAGCCCCAAGAAGTCAAACTTAACCAAGCCAGCAGTTTCTACGTCATTCTTATCGAATTGCGTTACTGGGAAGTTACCTTCAGCATCGGCATAGATAGGTGCAAAATCAGTAATCGTGGTCGGTGAGATTACAACACCACCTGCGTGTTTACCTGCGTTTCGCGTACAACCTTCTAAAATTCGACATTTATCAATCAGCTCACGAACTTCTTCATCGCCGTCGTAGAGTTCTGGCAAGGCAGGTTCAGCTAGGAATGCTTTCTCTAGCGTCATGCCCGGATCAGGCGGAACCAGCTTAGAAATTCGGTCAACAAAACCAAATGGGTGGCCTAATACACGGCCAACGTCACGGATTACCGCTTTTGCCGCCATAGTACCGAAGGTGATGATCTGAGAAACGGCATCACGGCCGTACATTTCAGCCACGTGATCAATAACTTGGTCACGCTTATCCATACAGAAGTCGATATCGAAATCGGGCATGGATACACGTTCTGGGTTCAAGAAACGTTCGAACAGCAAGTCATATTCAAGTGGATCAAGATCCGTGATATCAAGCGCGTAAGCCACCAAAGACCCGGCACCAGAACCACGACCTGGGCCTACTGGTACATCATTATCTTTTGACCACTGGATGAACTCCATTACGATCAAGAAGTAACCTGGGAAACCCATGTTATTAACTACTTCTAGCTCGATTTTAAGTCGCTCATCGTATTCAGGCCTGCGTTCAGCTCTGACTTTTTCATCAGGAAACAGGAATGCTAAACGTCGCTCAAGACCTTCTTCTGATTTTTTGATCAGGAAGTCTTCAATCGCTAAACCTTCCGTTGGGAAGTTAGGTAGGAAGTACTCCCCTAAACGTACAGTCACGTTACAACGCTTGGCGATCTCAACGCTGTTCTCTAATGCTTCAGGGATATCTGAGAACAACTCACACATCTCTTCTTCGCTACGGAGGTACTGTTGTGGACTGTAGTTTTTCGGTCGACGTGGATCAACCATGGTAAAGCCGTCGTGAATCGCCACACGGATTTCATGAGCGTCAAACAAGTCTTCGGAAATGAAGACCACTTCATTAGTCGCGACAACAGGCAGGTCTTCTTGCTCGGCTAATTCCAGCGCAAAGTGCAGATAAGACTCTTCGTCCGTACGTCCAGTTCGAATGAGCTCCAGATAAAAACGGTCTGCGAAATGTGTTTTGTAAAACTCAACGCTGCTTGCAACCAACTCTCTATTGCCTTTCAGCAACGCTTTACCAATCTCACCTTCTTTTGCACCCGATAAAAGAATCAGGCCTTCCGCATGTTCAATCAGCCACTCTTTATCAATAACAGGCTGATGCTGCACATGGCCACGAAGGTAAGCTTTTGATATTAATAACGTTAGGTTGTTGTAGCCTTTATTACTCGTTGCAATAACGGTGAGTTTTGTCAATTCATCGCCAAAATCCGGAGACTGCATCAAGAAGTCAGCACCAATAATTGGTTTAACCCCACACCCATGAGCAGTACCGTAGAATTTCACCAAACCGCACAGGTTGGTAAAGTCGGTCAATGCTAGAGCAGGCATACCCATTTCAGCGACTTTTTTAACTAATGGTGGAACCTTGGATAGGCCATCCACCATCGAAAAGTCACTGTGTACGCGTAGGTGAACAAATTTTGGATCTGACATTATTTTTCCTGAGTTCTAGGTTTGAGCCTAGGATTACAACTGTGTGTATTCTATTTTTTTCTAGCGTCACTAAGCAACTTTATTCGATGCCAAGATCCAATCAATTGGAAGCGCTAATCAACGTAAAGCTCTAATCTATATAGAGCTTATTCAATTTGCTCTAATCTATGCCAAGAATACGTTTTACTGGCTTAAAGCTTTTACGGTAATGCTCGGTTACGCCATGTTTTTCAATCGCTTCAAAATGCGCTTTTGTCGGGTAACCTTTATGTTTAGCAAAACCAAACTCTGGATGAAGCTTATCAAGTTCTTCCATCTCTTGGTCACGAACCACTTTAGCGATGATAGACGCTGCGCTGATTTCAGCCACCCGTAAATCCCCTTTCACAATAGCCAGACCGGCCATCGGTAGCTCAGGGACTCGGTTTCCATCTATTAGCGCCATATCAGGTTGAACACTCAGCCCGGCAATAGCACGCTGCATAGCTACCATAGTCGCTTGTAAGATATTCAACTCATCAATTTCTGGTGGGGAACAACGACCCACAGACCATGCCAAGGCTTTCTCTTTAATTTCAGGAAGCAGAGCAAGGCGCTTTTTCTCAGACAGTTTTTTGGAATCGTTCAAGCCTTCGATTGGGTTATTCGGATCGAGGATAACCGCGGCGGTAACTACATCACCAACTAACGGCCCACGCCCCACTTCATCAACACCAGCGAATAACTGGTAGCCTTGAGGATACTCAAAAGGAGGAAATTCTTTTTTCTCTTTTACTGCCATGACAATTCTCTTTGTAACTTTTAAGCAAATGCTTTTGAAAGAAGCACTTTATGATTCAACACACTCTCGACCGATCAATTTCAGAACTGCGTTAGCTGCCTGTTTATCAGCATCTTTACGAATCCAGTGATGCATTTCAGTAAAGCGTTCAATAAGTGGCGCGTTGTCAGTTGAAAGCATCTTATCGACCGATGGGAAAAGGTAATCTGGGTGACACTCCTCAAGAATGTGTTCTTTTACGATTTCTTCACCCGCTAGGATATTCGGTAACGAGACAAATTCTGTGATCGACAATTTCTTAACGATATAGCCAGTGAGCTTGTTGACCTTGTAGCCAACGACCATTGGGCGTTTCAGCAACATACACTCAAGAGCAACAGTACCAGAAGCTAACAAAACAGAATCAGCAGCAGTAATCACATTGGTAGCCGTATCTTCTACCAAGGTAAATTCAAGTTCAGGTGCCGTCGATTGCCAGATCTCTGTAAACTGTTTCTTGCGCTGTTCATTAACCAATGCAACAACAAAATTGATATCAGAGTACTTTTGCTTAATGCGCTGACAAGTTTCGATAAATGGTTGAGCAATCAAACTCATTTCACCACCACGGCTACCTGGCAATACCGCTAACCACGTCTTATCTTGATCTAAACCTAAAAGATCGCGAGCCTCTTTCTTATTCGGCTCCAGTGGAATGGTATCAGCCAACGTGTGGCCAACGAATTCACAAGCAACGTTATATTTATCATAAAACGCTTTTTCGAATGGTAAGAAAGCCAGTACCAAATCGGTTGCTTTGTCGATTTTAAAGATACGCTTTGGACGCCATGCCCAGACTGAAGGGCTGACATAATGAACAGTCTTAATGCCCGCGTTCTTAAGATCTAATTCAAGTCTTAGATTAAAGTCTGGCGCATCGATACCGACGAAGACATCTGGCGGGTTTTGAGTAAAGTACTTAACTAGCTCCGCTTTCACTTTTAGCAAGCGAGGTAAACGACCAAGCACTTCTACAAGCCCCATCACGGCAAGCTCTTCCATTTCGAAAAGAGACTCACAACCAAGCGCCTTCATTTTTGGTCCGCCAATACCCACGAATTCAGCATTCGGATATTGTGATTTGATCGCTTTAATAAAGCCTTCGCCAAGCGTGTCACCAGAGAGTTCTCCAACAACGATACCTACACGCAGAGGTTCATTCGAAACAAAGTCCAAGCTATTGGTTGCTGCTTCTTGCTGTGCCATAGTTTTCTAATTCCCTTCTTGCCTAAAACAAAAAAGATCGCCTAACGAGTAGCGATCTTTTTGTTATACCAATCTAACGAGGTAACTATTGTCATACTCATATTGATTGGTACATAACCACATCAAGTATTAACGAATAATACCGCGCTCAGAGCTCTCTAGCATTTCTAACATAGGAGTTACCGAAGCAAACTCTTTCGCCATTTCAACTAAAGCGGCTTTCGCTTCTTCAAGTGTTTTGCCTGAACGGTATAACTCTTTGTACGCTTTCTGTAATGCTCGAATTTCTGGTTTCTCAAACCCGTTACGCTTCAAGCCCACTAGGTTGAGGCCGAATGGCGCTGCGTGGTTACCTTGAGCAAGTACGTAAGGAAGTACATCTTGAACAACCGCAGAACAGCCGCCAATGTAAGCGTAAGCACCAATAGAACAAAATGGGTGAATAGCAGACAATGCCATAACACCAGCATAATCACCAACGGTTACGTGGCCACCAAGAATAGCATTGTTACCAATGTGAGTATGGTTACCAACAATAACATCGTGCGCTACGTGAGCATTTACACAAAGTAAGTTGTCATCGCCAATCACAGTGGTAGCTTTGTCTTGAGTTGTACCACGGTGGATCTGAACTGCTTCACGAATCACATTACGGTCACCGATCACAACAGTCGTATCTTCACCACCGTATTTCTTATCTTGGTTTTCTTCTCCAATCACTGCGTGTGGGAAGATTCGGTTTTGCTTACCAATTGTCGTGTGACCTTTGATCACAACATGCGACATCACTTCAGTGTCGTCACCAATTGTCACGTTACCAGCAATGTAAGTGAAAGGACCAACCGTCACGTTAGCACCGATAGTTACATCACCTTCGATTACTGCTGCCGGGTGAATTTTCGCTGTTTCATGAATCATATTAAAACTCTCTACGAGCACATTTAAGTTCAGCTGAACATACAACTACGCCGTCAACTTTCGCTACACCGTTAAACGATGCAATGCCACGACGTTCTTTTAAGAACTCAACTTCGATAACCAATTGGTCACCTGGCACTACTGGCTTGCGGAACTTCGCTTTATCTACGCTAGCAAAGTAGTAAAGCTCATTACCAGAAGGAGCACCAAAAGATTTAAATGCTAGAAGACCTGTTGCTTGCGCCATTGCTTCTAAGATCAACACACCTGGGAATACAGGAAGTTGTGGGAAGTGGCCTGTGAACTGAGGTTCGTTAACAGAAACATTCTTAATCGCAGTCAGTGTCTTTTCTTTTTCAAAGCTAGTCACACGATCAACCATTAAGAATGGGTAGCGATGAGGTAATAGTTCCTGAATTTCAGTAATGTTCATCGTTGTCTGTTCAGTAGTCAAAGTCGTATTCCTATGTATATTCTTTATTTAATGAGAAGGATTATAAACGAAAAAGACTCGCTGTACGCGAGCCTTTTATTAGAAATGCTGGAATTATGATTCCGCGCTGTTCTCGATAAGTTTTTCAACGGTTTTCAAACGCTTGTTCATTTCATCAATACGATGAACTCGCGTTGCTGTTTTACGCCAATCTTTATTTGGCTGCAAAGGAATACCTGAAGAGTACATGCCTTTTTCGGTGATACTGCGCATTACCATCCCCATACCGGTGATTGTAACGCCGTCAACGATTTCTATATGACCATTAATCACACAACCGCCACCAATAATACAGTACTTACCTATCGTTGTGCTGCCGGCGATGATAGTACCACCTGCAATAGCAGAACCATATCCGATGTGAACATTATGAGCTATCTGAAGTTGGTTATCTAAGATAACGTTATCTTCAATAATAGTGTCATCTAATGCGCCACGGTCAACGGTAGTACACGCGCCGATTTCTACGCGGTTACCAACACGAACTGAACCGACTTGCGGGATCTTAACCCACTCGCCTTTCTCATTCGCATAACCAAAACCATCGGATCCAATCACTGTACTAGATTGAATCAAACATGCTTCGCCAATCACCACTTCATGGTAAACACTTACGTTAGCCCAAAGCTTAGTACCTGCGCCAATTTTTGCATTTTGACCAATAAAGCAACCAGCACCGATAACGACGTCATCACCAAGCACTACGCCAGTTTCAATCACAGCATTGGCACCAATAGACACATTTTGTCCAATGGTCGCGTCGCCTGAAATTGAAGCAGAATCAGCAATACCCGTAGCTGGCGCTGGCGTGGAATCAAGCGCTTGAGCAACCTTAGCAAAAGCAACATAAGGGTCGCTGACCACAATAATGTTGGTCTTACACAGTTCACGCTCGCTCTCTTTAACCATAATAGCGGATGCTTTACAGTCACCAAGGTGCTTGCTGTACTTCACGTTCGAAAGGAACGTAATATTTCCTTCTTGCGCTTTATCCATAGGAGCGACTGCTGAAACGGTAACTGTACCGTCTCCGTGTAGCTCTCCACCGGTAATCGTTGCCAATTCGGCTAAGGTCAGATTCTTCATAAAACTTATTTCAGTGATTTAATTACTTTTTCAGAGATGTTGTATTCTGGCTTGCCGTACTGCAGAGCTTGAATATCAACGATCATGTCGTAGCCTTCTTTCTCTGCAACTTTAGTTACAGCATCTTGAATTACTTTGAATAGCTTCTGCTTCTCTTGTGCTTCACGACGTTGGCTTGCTTTTTCTAGTGCTTGAGCTTTGATTTTGTATTTGCTATCTAGTTGGCCGACTTCAATACGAAGTTTCTCTACTTCATCAGGCCCTAATAGCTCACCATCACGCTTAAGCTTTTCAATCTTAGTCTTAGCTTCAGCTTGGATACTTTGAAGCTCAGCAGCTTTATCTTTGAACTCTTCCTGCATTTTTTGAAGAACAACTTCACGCTGAGGTAGAGCCTGGAATACTTGTGCAGTATTTACATAGCCCACTTTTTGCGCAGCTTCAGCCGCTGTTGCAAAGAAAGAAGAGCTAAGAACTACAAGGCCTAAACCTGCTGCTTTAATCATATTTTTCAAAATATTGTCCTTTAAAGATTAGAAAGTTCTACCAATGGTGAATGTGAAGAATTCTTCGTCATCACCTTCGTAGATTTTGATTGGTTTCGCTAGAGAGAAAACCAATGGTCCCATCGGTGACATCCACTGAAGAGCGGCACCATAAGATGAACGGTAATTTGTTGGGTCAGAGTAATCGTAGTAGTACTGTTGACCGCTATTCGGTGCGCCACGGTCTACGAATTCGGTATCCCATACACTTGCCATATCGAAGAACACGCTAGTTCGAATCTGACTGCGCGCTTCATCAGAAGCAAACGGTGTTGGTACGATTAACTCTACGCTAGCCAAAGCAACCGCATTACCACCAACCGAATCATCGGTTGCAGAATTGTACGTCGGGTTGTTGCCCGTGCTATTTCCGTAAACAGCTTTTGGACCAGCTGAGTTAGAACCAAAACCACGTAGTGTTGTAAAACCACCCGCGTAGTAGTTTTCGTAGAATGGGAACAAGTTATCATTACCATCCGTTTGACCATAACCGTTACCATAGCCTAATCGACCACGCATCAATAGTGTGAACTCATGCTTTTTAGTCAACGGAATGTAATGTTTTACATCGTATTGCGCTTTGAAGTATTTCGCATCCGAGCCTGGTACGGTTATTTTCGCGAAAGCACGTTGGTGGTTACCTTCAGTAGGGAAGAAGCCACGGTTAAGGTTGTTGCGCGTCCAAGAGATATTGATATCGAAGTCATCGGTTAAGATATGCTCATCACCGTATTGGTCAATACTTCTCGCAAACTGTTCAACTTGAATATAGGTAGGAACGTTACCGATTTTGTTGTGCGTATAACCAAAACCAAACTCGAGACGGTTCAGCTCATCCATAGGGAAACCCCATGTTAAGCTCGTACCATAACTTTGGTTGGTATAATCGACAATACCCGCTTCAGAGGCTTCAAATTCGTTGTAGAAGATTTTCCCTCCCATACTCACACCATCAAGGTTCCAGTATGGGTCGCGGTAGTCTAAGCTCACATTCTTTTGGTAATCGTTCATCATGGCGCTTACGCCAACACGGTTACCAGAACCTGCAAAGTTATCTTGCTGTAAACCAACCTGGAAGCTGACACCCGATTCAGTACCGTAGCCAACACCGAAGTTGACGCTACCCGAGTTCGCTTCCTTAACGTTGTAAACCAGATCCACTTGGTCTTCACTGCCAGGAACACGTACCGTTTGCACATCGACCGTTTCAAAAAAGCCTAAACGGTTAAGACGGTTCTTACCTGTATCAATCGACTTGGAGTTCAGCCAGCTGCCTTCCATTTGACGCATTTCACGACGCAGTACTTCATCTTTCGTTGAGTTGTTACCCGTGAATCGAATATCACGAACGTAGATACGGCTGCCCGCTTCTACATTGATAACCAACGACACTTCTTTGGTCTCATCGTCAAATTCAGGAATCGTACGAACTTGTGGGTACGCATAGCCAGCTTCGCCTAGAATTCGTTTCACGCCCTCTTCTAAAGACGTTACAGAAGAACCGTTATATGTATCGCCATCTTCGAATGGCACTAACGCTTCGAAGTCAGCCTCGCGGCCGATAAGCTCACCACGGAAAGAGACATCTTTAACGGTATAAGCTTCGCCTTCATCTAGGCCTAGCGTGATGTAAACACCTTTCTTATCAGGAGAGATCGCAACCTGAGTCGAATCCACCTTAAATTTAAGGTAACCACGGTCAAGGTAGTAAGATTTCAACGCTTCGATATCACCAGCCAGTACTTGCTTCTGGTATTTTTCATCCGCAAGGAAATTCCACCATGCAACATCAACGTTCAAGTTGAAACGACTAAGTAGATCAGCGTCAGAGAAAACTTCGTTACCGATAAAGTTAATTTGCTGAATCTTAGCGGACACGCCCTCAGTAAACACAAACTTAAGGTCAGAACGGTTACGAGGCAGAGGCGTCACTACGGCTTTTACTGTCGCGTTGTATTTACCAACACTGTAGTAGAAATCTTCAAGGCCCTTCTCAATGTTACTCAGTGTAGTACGGTCAAGGGCTTCACCTTCACGAACACCAGATGCATCTAGGTTCTGCTGAAGTTGTTCTTCTTTGATCGCCTTGTTACCTGAGAATGAGATACTTGCGATGGTCGGTCGTTCTTTGACTTGAACAACTAAAACATCATCATCGCGAAGAACTTTAACGTCCTCAAAGTTGCCTGAAGCATACAGTGCACGAATGATCTCAGACACATCGCCGTCATCCACTTCATCGCCAATACGTACTGGCATTTTCAGTAGAGCTGCACCAAGTGCAACACGCTGTAAACCTTCGATCTTGATATCTTGAACTACAAAGTTTTGTGCTCCGTTCGCAGCCACACTAGTGGCCAATAGACTTGCGAACAGAATTTGCTTAATCGCCATACTTATTCTAATTATTCCTTGCTACTACCAATGCCTGTGAGAAACCATTCACAGACGAGTAAAATCATTAAATATTGCCAGAGCCATCAAAGAGAAGAGGATTGCGCCTCCCACTCTGTATCCCATTTCTTGAACTTTTTCAGGTACAGGTTTACGAGTAACGGCCTCAATAGCGAAAAAGAGCAAATGTCCGCCATCAAGCATAGGCAGCGGAACTAAATTAATAATACCCAAGTTAACACTAATCAGAGCTAAAAAACCTAAGAAGTAAACCAAACCGTAATCGGCGGTTGCCCCTGCGCCTTTAGCAATTGAAATTGGGCCACTCAAGTTATTTAAGCCAACATCACCAACGATAAGCTTCTTAAGCATTGTCAGTGTCAAACCTATGATTTGACCTGTTTTATCAAATGCTTTTCCTACAGACTCAATTACACCAAATTGTAACTCAAAGCGATAATCTTCTGGCCATTCTGCGACTTCGGGAGCAATACCCGCATAGCCGATTGTAGAACCATCAGAAAATTCGCGACTATTCGGCGTCATAACCAATGACCGCTCAACACCATTTCGTAATACGACAAGGTCCAAGGGCATCATTGGGTGTGAACGGATTAATTCAACAACCGACTTCCACTGTTCAATAGGCTGACCATTAATTTCGACAATTTTATCGCCAGATTCTAGCCCTGCAGAATAGGCAGCACCGTCATCAATAACTTGAGCGAGCACTGTCGATATCTCTGGAGAATAGGGTCTAAAACCAAGCGTTGTCATTGCTGACTCAGTTTCTGGGTTGAACGACCAGTCAGAAATATCCAATGTTATCTGTTGTTCAAAGCCGATGTCGTCTTGAGAAGAAACCGTTACAGTCATGGACTCATCACCAATATGTGATATCAAACCCAAGTTTACTGATTCCCAATCTGCGGTTTTGATTCCTGAAATAGATTTAAGTTCCATTCCACTTTCAATTCCGGCTTGTGCCACGATAGATTGAGGTGTTACCTCTCCAATCACAGGCTTAACCGCTGGTACACCAATCAAAAAAACCAGCCAATATGCGAACACGGCAAATATAAAGTTGAATGCTGGACCTGCACCCACAATTGCTGTTCGTTTCCACAACGGTTTCTTATCAAAAGCGTATTGCTGTTCGTCTTCAGAAAGATCATCAACACGACCATCAAGCATCTTAACGTAGCCGCCCAATGGAATGACAGACAAGCTGTACTCTGTGCCATCGCGGCCAACTTTACTCCAGATCGATTTACCAAAACCAATCGAGAATTTTTCTACTTTCACACCGCAACGACGAGCAACCCAGAAGTGTCCAAATTCATGAACAGCGACCAGAATACCAAGCGCTACAATAAAGGATGCGAAGTTCCACAGAATTCCACTCATGCTAGCTGCTCTTTTATAAATTGAATGGCTATTTGACGAGACATATTATCGAGCTCGAGAAGGCTTTCCAAGCTATCTAAGCCCTCAGAGTTATGTTGTTCACATACTTTGTTCATAACATGCTCGTTAATGATAGCAATATCGGTAAACTTCACTTGATTGTTCAAGAAAGCATCGACTGCAATTTCGTTTGCCGCATTAATCGCTGTTGTTGCATGCTGACCCAAATAGCACGCCTCAATGGCTAATCTCAAACATGGGTAACGAGTTAAATCAGGCTCTAAGAAGGTAAGCTCGCCCACTTTTGTGAAATCCAGTGGCTTAACACCCGCTTCTGTGCGTTCAGGATAAGACATCGTCAAAGCGATTGGCGTTGCCATATCGGGTTCGCCCATTTGAGCGAGCACCGAGCCATCCTTGTACTGAACCATAGAATGAATCACAGACTGAGGGTGGATAATAACTTTGAGTTGCTCTTGAGAGGCATTAAATAGCCATTTCGCCTCAATGTACTCTAAGCCTTTATTCATCATAGTTGCTGAATCGACAGAGATTTTAGGGCCCATTGACCAGTTAGGGTGTGCAATAGCACGCTCAGGAGTAACGGATTCAAGCTCTGCGACATCGGTATAGCGGAAAGGGCCGCCAGAACCCGTCAAGAGAATATGGTTGATACCGTTCTCTTCCAGATTACAACGACCTAGATTGGTTTGTACATTTTGCGGTAAGCATTGAAAGATAGCATTGTGTTCACTATCGACAGGAAGTAGCTCAGCGCCATATTTTTCGACTGCGTCGATGAACAACTGCCCTGACATCACTAAGGCTTCTTTATTAGCAAGTAAGATACGCTTGCCCGCTTTAACTGCTGACATCGTAGGAAGCAAACCTGCCGCACCCACAATAGCAGCCATTACCGTGTCCACTTCATCTAGAGAAGCGACCTGACACATGCCTTCAGAACCAGAAAGAACTTTGATGTTTGGGTAATTTGTAGACAACACTTCAGTCAGCTTAGATGCTGCATCAGGGCAAGCCATAGCAACATAGCTTGGTTGCCACTTTTCAACTAACGCCAGCATCTTTTCAACATTCGAGCCTGCAGCCATTGCTACAACCGAATAGAGTTCTGGGTTTTGTTCAACGACTTTTAGTGTACTTGCACCAATTGAGCCGGTAGCGCCAAGGATAGTTAGATTTCGCATCACATATGACCGTAGAAATGTAATAAAGGGCAGAATCACTGCCCTTTTTTATTAGAATGCTAAATAAAGCAGAGCAAAGACAGGGAACGCAGCCGTTAAGCTATCTATTCTATCAAGTATACCACCATGACCAGGAATCAGATTACTGCTGTCTTTCACCCCAGAAACACGTTTAAACATGCTTTCAACAAGATCACCAAGAACAGAAATAACGACGGTCACAAGAGTAATAACAATCATGTGGAGAGGGCTTGTAAATTGGATATCAAACAAGTCAGCAAAGATCCAGGCCACGATCACTGCTGTAATGATGCCACCAATAAGACCTTCAATCGTTTTATTAGGACTCACCGCAGGGGCCATTTTGCGCTTGCCAAAGCTCTTTCCTGAAAAGTAAGCACCACTGTCCGCAGCCCAAACAAGCAAGCAAACGAACATCACCAATTTTGCGCCGTGGTAAGGATCAACATCGATACCGTTAGCACGCAGGATAACCACACTCCAGAAGAATGGTAGCAAAGTCAGCACGCCAAATGCGTGACGAAGAATGGATGAGTCTTTCCATGCTGGCATAGACTTAGGATAAGTCACTGCCATACCACTCGCGATTACCCACCAAATTGAACCAATCGTTAGAATGGCGTAGTGAGCACCCGATAAGTTATTAAGGCTAAATGCATCAAAAGGTATAAAAGCAAAACTTGCAGCACTTACCACAACTGTTGGAATCAACGCTAAATAACGTGATTTGCTTTCAACAAACTGAGTCCACTCCCAAAAACCCAATAGCGAGATTACTGCTAGTGAAAGAATAAACGTGGGAAGTGATAACTCGAAAATACCTAGAATAACTAGGGGAGCTAAAATCAACGCCGTAATAATTCGTTGTTTCAAACCAAAAAAATCCTTATTAACTGTCCATCAGAGCTTTAATTTGCTCACCGGTGCATCCAAAACGACGCTCGCGGTTTACAAACCAAGTCACAGCTTCTACTAAGCTGTCTTCATTAAAGTCTGGCCAGAATTGTTCAGTGAAATACATTTCGGCGTAAGCTAATTGCCAAAGCATAAAGTTACTAATGCGGCACTCGCCACTGGTGCGGATAAGTAGATCGACTTCTGGAATATCTGCCATCGTCAGGTGTTGTGTAATCATAGCTTCATCAATGTCTTCTACATTAATATCGCCAGACTTAACCTGTTGAGCAATCGAAGTCATCGCTTGCTGGATATCCCACTTACCGCCGTAGTTAGCCGCAATATTAATAACCATACCCGTATTGGTGCTAGTCAAAGCTTCCGCTTCTTCTATTTTCTTTTGTAGTCGCTCATTAAAACGACTTTTATCACCAATAACACGAAGTTGTAGATTATTTTTATGAAGCTTTTTTACTTCACTCGATAGCACTGAAATAAACAGTTCCATCAAGAGACCCACTTCTTCTTCAGGACGACGCCAATTTTCACTACTAAAAGCAAAAAGAGTTACGGCTTTAATGCCAAGTCTGGCTGCTGAAGATATGGTTTTTCGAACAGCTTGAACGCCATTTTTATGACCAAAGACACGAGGCTTACCCTGAGCTTTTGCCCAGCGACCATTACCATCCATAATGATAGCAATGTGTTTAGGAAGAGAGTCTGTGAACGCTTGAGAATTATGCATAAAAGAGTGAATCAAATTCTAATAGTCGAACAGAATAGCATAAAAAAACGCTGCACCGTGAGTACAGCGTTTTTCCTGAAAGAAAAGAATATGGAAAATTAAACTTCCATCAACTCTTTTTCTTTAACTGCTAGAACTTCGTCTACGTTCTTAACCGCAGCGTCAGTTAGCTTTTGAATTTCGTCTTGTGCTTTACGATCTTCGTCTTCTGAAATTTCTTTGTCTTTAAGAAGCGCTTTTAGATCGCCATTCGCGTCACGACGGATGTTACGAATAGCAACACGGCCACCTTCAGCTTCGCCACGAACGATTTTAACTAGGTCTTTACGACGCTCTTCCGTAAGCGGTGGAAGTGGAACGCGAATAACCGTACCTGCAGACATAGGGTTTAAGCCTAGGTCAGAAGTCATGATTGCTTTTTCAACAAGAGGAGTCAGTGTTTTATCAAACACTGTAATTGCTAGTGTACGTGCGTCTTCAGCAATAACGTTAGCTACTTGAGTCAAAGGCGTTGGTGCACCGTAGTACTCAACAGTAAGACCAGAAAGTAGGCTCGGGTGAGCACGGCCTGTACGGATTTTTTGTAGGCTGTTTTTTAGTGCATCAACACTTTTTACCATGCGCTCTTGAGCGTCTTTTTTGATTTCGTTAATCACAATTTCACCTTGATTATGTTCTTTCTTCAAGAAAGCTTTTTATTTGGAGTGATAAGGATAAGCTTACCGAAGCATTATACTTCAGTAAGCCCGAAAAATTAGTCAGCGTCGCTGATTAATGTACCTTCAGTTTCACCCATAACCACGCGACGTAGTGCGCCTGGCTTATTCATGTTAAATACACGGATTGGCATTTTGTGGTCACGTGCTAGCGTAAATGCGGCCAAGTCCATTACTTTCAATTCTTTCTCAAGAATTGTGTTGTAAGACAACGTATCATACAACTCTGCGTCTGGGTTTGCTACTGGGTCAGCAGTAAATACACCATCTACTTTTGTTGCTTTTAGAACTACGTCAGCTTCGATTTCGATACCGCGTAAACATGCAGCAGAGTCTGTAGTAAAGAATGGGTTACCAGTACCAGCAGAGAAGATCACAACACGACCTTGACGTAGTTGGCTGATTGCATCTGCCCAGTTGTAGTCGTCACATACACCTTTAAGAGGAATTGCTGACATTACACGTGCGTTTACGTAAGCACGGTGTAGTGCGTCACGCATAGCAAGGCCGTTCATTACCGTTGCAAGCATCCCCATATGGTCACCAACAACACGGTTCATACCCGCTTCTGCTAGGCCTGCGCCACGGAAAAGGTTACCACCACCGATAACAACACCAACTTGAACGCCTAGTTCAACCAATTCTTTTACTTCTTGAGCCATACGATCAAGGATCGTTGGGTCAATACCAAAACCTTCTTCGCCTTGTAGCGCTTCACCGCTAAGTTTTAACAGAATACGTTGATACGCTGGTTTAGGGTTCGTAGTCATGGAGCTTACCTTCCAAAGAGTTGATGATTAACAGTCATGGATAAAAACTGAAGAGCTCAGTTTGCATTCATAACAGCTAAAAGCCGGAAATAATTCATTATTCATAAAAAGACCGCAGCATTTGCCACGGTCTCTTTTCAAACAATACGCTAAGGATTAACCTTTTTGTACCGCTGCAACTTCGTCTGCGAAGCTCATTTCAGCTGCTTTCTCGATACCTTCACCGACTTCTAAACGAACGAAGGTAGTAACTGATGCGCCTTTCTCTTTAAGAATGTCAGCAACAGTTTTCTTAGGTTCCATGATGAAAGCTTGACCAGTAAGAGATACTTCGCCCGTGAATTTCTTCATACGGCCGATAACCATTTTCTCAGCGATCTCTTGTGGTTTGCCTTCGTTCATAGCGATTTCAACTTGAACAGCTTTTTCTTTTTCTACTACGTCAGCAGGTACGTCAGATGGGTTAACGTACTCAGGCTTAGAAGCAGCAACGTGCATAGCGATGTGCTTAAGCGTTTCAGCTTCGCCTTCACCGCCAACAACAACACCGATTTTCTCGCCGTGACGGTAAGAAGCTAGTGCAACACCTTCAACAAGCTCAACACGACGGATGCTGATGTTCTCACCGATCTTAGTTACTAGAGCGATACGTGCGTCTTCAAACTTAGCTTGAAGTGCAACGATGTCTAGACGTTCAGCTAGAGCAACTTCAGCAACTTCGTTAGCGAATGCAAGGAAACCTGCATCTTTAGCTACGAAATCAGTTTGGCAGTTCACTTCAAGAAGAGCAGCAACGCCAGCTTCTTCTTTAATGATGATTGCGCCTTCAGCAGCAACGTTACCAGCTTTTTTAGCTGCTTTCGCTGCGCCAGATTTACGCATGTTTTCAATTGCTAGCTCGATGTCGCCTTCAGCAGCAACAAGCGCTTTTTTACATTCCATCATGCCCGCAGCTGTGCGTTCACGAAGTTCTTTAACTAGAGCTGCAGTTACAGTTGCCATTCTCTATTCCTCAGTAAATTCTAAAAAAGATAAAAAACAGGGGCCTAATTAATTGGCCCCTGATATTGACTGTATTCAGTTCTTAAGCCATCGATTATGACCGCTTAATATGAACTAAATATGGCTCAGAGCCGCTATTATTCAGCTTCTACAAAACCGTCTTTTTCAGCAGCTACAGCAGCAACATCTTTGTTACGACCTTCTTTAACCGCGTCTGCAGCAGCGTTTAGGTAAAGCTGTACTGCACGGATTGCATCATCGTTACCAGGGATAACGAAGTCAACACCGTCTGGGTTAGAGTTAGTATCAACTACAGCGTAAACTGGGATACCTAGGTTGTTTGCTTCTTTAACTGCGATGTGTTCGTGATCAGCATCGATAACGAATAGAGCGTCTGGAAGGCCGCCCATGTTCTTGATACCACCAAGAGACTTCTCTAGCTTCTCCATTTCACGAGTGCGCATTAGAGCTTCTTTCTTAGTAAGCTTGTCGAAAGTACCGTCTTGAGCTTGCGCTTCAAGTTCTTTCAGACGCTTGATAGACTGACGAACAGTTTTGTAGTTCGTTAGCATACCGCCTAACCAGCGGTTGTTAACGTAGAACTGGTTGCTGTTGATAGCAGCTTCTTTAACAGCTTCAGATGCAGCGCGCTTAGTACCAACAAAAAGAACTTTACCTTTCTTCTCGCCAACTTTAGCGATTTCAGCTAGAGCGTCGTTGAACATTGGTACAGTTTTTTCTAGGTTGATGATATGTACTTTGTTACGAGCACCAAAGATGAATGGCTTCATTTTTGGGTTCCAGTAACGAGTTTGGTGACCGAAGTGAACACCAGCTTTAAGCATATCGCGCATTGATACAGTTGCCATTTTAAAATCCTCTATGGGGTTAGGCCTCCACATCCCCCATGAATCCGACCCCTAACAACTAACCACTTTTCAGCCGTTATCTGTGTTGTTGAGGCACCCCGGAACATGTGTCGGAATGTGTGTGATTTAAAGAAATAAGTTAGTGGACACAAAGCTTGTTTCGCCAATTGGAGAAAACAGTCCTGATGTCCGGCGCGCTTTATACCATATTTTGTCTATCTATGGCTAGAAAAAAATCCAAAAATGGCGACTGCTATACTCTAGCCTATTAGCGGATTTCACCGATAAATCGCGGCCTAATCAAATCGATTCAGCATCGTCTTACAGAGCAATATCGGCTTAAGTTAAGTAGTATCCACCAGCATTGTATGGATATGGGAATGTTGCGCTAAAATGCTGCACTGATAGAATAGCCCCAATATGCACACTTAGGTGCTACCAAATTAAGAGATATGCAATGGCTGTAAAAATTAAAACTGCTGAAGAAATTGAAAAAATGCGCGTCGCCGGCAAGCTGGCTTCTGAAATTTTAGAGATGATTGAACCTCACATCCAAGTGGGTACAACGACAGAAGAGCTTAACCAAATCTGTCACGAGTACGCTCTAGAGAGAGGCGCATACTCAGCACCACTTGATTACCACGGTTTCCCTAAGTCTATCTGTACGTCTATCAACCACATCGTGTGTCATGGTATTCCAGCATCACAAGATGAGACTGGTAGCACAGGTCAATTCAAACCTGCAGTATTGAAAGATGGCGATATTCTAAACGTTGACATCACTGTGATTGTTCCTGATGACGAAAATGCAGACCTAAGCACTCGTCCGCAGGGTTACCATGGTGACACATCTAAAATGTTCCTTGTGGGTGAAGTTTCACCAGCAAACAAACGTCTATGCATGGTTGCTCAAGAAGCACTTTATGAAGGCATGCGTCAGGTTAAACCAGGCGTTCAACTTGGCCAAGTTGGTACTGCTATCGAGAAGTACATCAAGACAAACAACAAGAATAACCCACGCGCTAAGTTCTCTATTGTAAAAGATTACTGTGGTCACGGCATTGGTTCTGAGTTCCACGAAGATCCACAAGTCGTTCACTACAAAAACAGCGATCGCACAGTGCTAAAAGCAGGCATGTGTTTCACAATCGAGCCAATGATCAATGCTGGTAAATTTGGTTGCCGTCTAGATGACGAAGATAGCTGGACAGTATACACAGCTGACAGCAAGAACTCGGCTCAGTGGGAACACACATTAGTTGTGACTGATACAGGTTGTGAAGTACTAACACTACGCAGCGATGATACGATTCCACGTATTATGAAGAACGCTTAGTTCAACAAACTGAACACCTCAGACTTTTGAAAATATCCTCGCATTGCCGAGGATATTTTTTTATCCGCTCAATTTCGATTTTGCATCAGCTTCTGTTAAATTGTTTACTATTCTCATTTGCTTGCACGGATAGCAGACTATGCCTTATCAATGCCCTATTACGTTCAATGACGAACAACTTGAAATCTGCGAATTAAAAAATCAGCTCGAAATCTTCACGCAGTATCAAAAGAGCGAATTTCTAAATCATCATCCAGTTACCGATTTGGTTCTGCTGCGCTCCGAATACATGGATTTGCTTCTCAATCGTTTATGGGAACATTTCGGATTTAGCAAACTGCCACATATCGCACTGGTCGCAGTAGGCGGCTATGGCCGTAGTGAACTACACCCTTTATCCGACATTGATATTCTCATCGTCTCGCAAAAAACTCTGCCACCAGCACTAGGTGAGAAAGTCAGTCAATTCATCACCCTATTGTGGGATTTGAAGCTAGAAGTCGGCCACGCAGTGCGTACCATTGCCGAGTGTCTTGAGATTGGCATCGATGATTTAACCGTTGCGACCAACTTACAAGAGTCACGTTTACTATGCGGAAGCGAAGACACCTTTCAAGAGTTAAAGCTAAAGATTCATTCCGATTCATTTTGGCCAAGTGAGACCTTCTACAAGGCGAAGATTCAAGAACAGAGAGAGCGTCACGCTCGTTATCACGACACGACTTACAATCTAGAGCCGGATATCAAATCAACTCCGGGCGGGCTCAGAGACATCCACACTCTGAGTTGGGTAGCACGTCGCCACTTCGGTGCGACTTCTTTGTTAGAAATGAGCAAGTATGGCTTTCTTACCGATGCTGAATATCGTGAACTCGTGGAGTGCCAAGACTTCTTATGGCGCGTTCGCTTTGCATTGCATATTGAACTGCGCCGCTACGACAATCGTCTTACCTTTGCGCATCAGGCTCAAGTAGCCGAACACCTTGGTTACACTGGTGAGGGCAATCGCGGCGTAGAAATGATGATGAAGGAGTTCTACCGAACACTTCGTCGTGTAGCAGAGCTCAACAAAATGCTGCTTAAGCTGTTTGACCAAGCAATCATTAACGGTGGTCAAACACAAGAAGCCGAGATTCTCGACAATGACTTCCAACGTCGAGGTTCATTAATCGAAGCGCGTAAGCCAGCCCTATTCCAAGCACGACCAGAAACGATTCTCGATATGTTTATCCATATCGCGAATGACTCGACGATCGAAGGGGTAAGCCCCCCAACATTACGACAACTGCGAACGGCGCGTCGCCGATTGAACCGCTTCCTGCATACCATTCCTGAAGCTCGTGACAAGTTCATGGATTTAGTTCGCCACCCCAACGCACTGCACAAAGCTTTTAGCTTGATGCATAAACTGGGCGTGCTATCGGCGTACTTACCGCAATGGAGCCAAATTGTCGGCCAAATGCAGTTTGATCTGTTCCACGTTTACACCGTGGATGAACACAGTATTCGCCTGCTCAAGCACATCAACCGCTTTAGCCAAGTAGAGAACCACGACAAACACCCAATTTGTTGTGAAGTGTACCCTCGAGTTCAGAAAAAAGAACTCCTGATCCTCGCCGCTATCTTCCACGACATCGGAAAAGGCCGTGGTGGAGACCACTCCGAGATCGGTGCTGTTGAAGCTTACTCTTTCTGTATTGAGCATGGGCTATCGAAGCCTGAAGCCAAACAAGTTGCGTGGCTAGTACAAAACCACCTGTTAATGTCAGTGACCGCTCAGCGCCGTGATATCTACGATCCGGATGTGATTACCGAATTCGCCAAAAAAGTTCGCGATGAAGAGTCACTTGAGCTGCTGGTTTGCTTAACTGTCGCTGATATCTGTGCAACCAATCCAGAGCTGTGGAACAGCTGGAAACGTACCCTACTCGCAGAGCTATTCCATTCTACGCAGCGAGCACTGCGTCGCGGCTTGGAAAACCCAGTCGATGTCAGAGACCGTATTCGTCACAATCAACAAATGGCATCTGCACTGCTGCGTAAAGAAGGTTTCTCCGCTCGTGAAATTGAAGTGTTGTGGCAGCGTTTTAAAGCTGACTATTTTTTGCGTCATACACACACTCAAATTGCTTGGCACTGTGAGCACCTACTTCGCTTAGAAGATCCGAGCCAACCTTTAGTACTTATCAGCAAAAAAGCAACACGAGGTGGTACAGAGGTATTCGTATACTGTAAAGACCAAGCGGCACTTTTCGCAACCGTTGTTGCCGAGCTCGACAGACGTAACTTTAACGTTCACGACGCACAGGTCATGGTCAGTAAAGATGGTCACGTTTTGGATACCTTTATCGTACTTGATCAGCATGGTGAAGCGATTGATGAAGCAAGACACAAAGCCGTTGCGAAACATCTAACTCATGTTCTAGCTGATGGCCGTCCAACTAAGATTAAGACACGTCGCACGCCTCGAAACCTGCAGCATTTCAAGGTAAAAACTCGGGTTGAGTTCCTACCAACTAAGAGCAAGAAGCGCACTTTGATGGAGTTGAGAGCTCTTGATACACCGGGGTTGTTGGCTCAAGTCGGCGCAACCTTTGCTGAGTTAGACATCAATTTGCACGGCGCTAAAATTACCACCATCGGCGAACGTGCAGAAGATTTGTTTATTCTGACCAGTGACGCGGGAGGAAGGTTGTCTGAAGAACAAGAACAAGCCTTAAGAGAAAGATTAACCGAACACGTTTCAGAACTCGCACCTTAGAAAGCTAATTTAGAGCTAGAAGTAAGTTGTGACTAGGAAACAAGTTTAGCTCTTGGAGCTGCTTTAATAGCCAAATAAGTGTGGGCAAAGATAGAGAGCGATCTTGTCCACAACTTACAATCAATTCACAGATATCAACTATCTAGCTCGTCGTTAGGCTGCTACATTGATCAAGTCAATTACATAAAAGTATTACATTCATAACCTAGAGGTCGCTTATGTATCCAAACCTCACTGGCTTAGGTATCCACGAACCTAAACAGATTGAACGTTACTCCCTTCGCCAAGAAGCGCACAAAGATATCCTGAAGATTTACTTTCGTAAGCAGAAAGGTGAACTGTTCGCGAAAAGCGTTAAGTTTAAGTACCCGCGACAAGTAAAAAGTGTGCTTGTTAGCGGCGGCAATAATCAATACAAAGAAGTGACCGAGATTAACCGCAACCTCACTCTTGTGATTGATGAACTCAACAAGATCACCAAACCGACGCCAACGGCTGAGGTGGATGTGAAGCAGAAGATCCTTACTGACTTGCGCCATCTAGAAAAAGTGGTATCAAGCAAGATCGCAGAGATCGAAGCCGATCTAGAAAAACTTAAATGATCCCGCGATTAACTGTTAGCTAATAACTAACCTACATTAGTTATGTCGTTAAGGTCGCACAGACATCAAAAAGGGCTGATATCACTATCATCCCTTTGTTTTTATTCTATTTTCTCTATTCAATTAGACTCGTGATTGCTTAAACACGCGTGACTTACTTCGACAAGCAAGTTTGAGCATCGATTAAGTGGGCATCCCACTCAAAAGTTTCAAACAACCTTAACCACGTTTCATCTAAGTTCGCCTTCATCACCAATTCTTCTTTAGTGAAAGGATGAATGAAGCGCAATTCAGAAGCATGCAGCAACAGACGGTGTGAGTCTAAATCATCACGGAACAGTCGGTTATGCTTACCATCACCATGTGAAGTATCGCCCACGATTGGGTGTCTTAAATGAGCCATGTGACGACGCAGCTGATGTTTACGTCCTGTCTTTGGCATCATCTCAACTAAGCAATAACGACTGGTAGGAAAACGGCCTGTTGAATACGGCACTTCGACTTTCGCTAACGGCTCGTAAACAGTGACGGCTTCTTGTGGTTCTTTATCTTCTTTCGCGAACTTGTCGGCGATCTTATCCAACTCGACCTTGAGTGCGTAATCGAGCGTATCGCCCTCTTCTATCCACCCACGCACAATCGCATGATAGGTTTTTTGCATCTCGTGGTTGGCGAACATCGGCATCACCTCAGAGGCAACTTCACTCGACAGAGCAAACACCAATACGCCAGACGTTGGACGGTCTAAGCGATGCAGAGGAAATACGTGCTGACCAATTTGGTCGCGCAGAGTCTGCATCACAAACTGAGTCTCGTGTTTATCCAACCATGAGCGATGCACTAGCATACCCGCAGGCTTATTCACCGCGACAAAATACTCATCTTGATAAATGATCTCTAACATTACGCGCATACCTCATCAATGCTCTGAATCGTCACTAGCAGTTCAGCTTTGTCTGCCTCATTTTTCCACACTTCACCAAAATAAGGATGAATCGCAAAGCCTTTCGGTAGGCTCATTTGGGCATCCATCATTGCGTTGATCTTTACGATAAAGATCCACTGCAACCACTCTTCTGGCTGTAGCGAGTCAATCGCAAAAGGCTCAACGCTCGCCAAAGCTTCATTCGAAGGCGGAAGTTCACTCCATAGCGAACATTGGCGCATTTGTTGTTCTAATTGTTGAAGTAAAAGAGGTAACTTTGTGGCTGCTGTCATTTTTCACCAAGTTATTTATCTAGTGACCTTGAAATTGGGGCATAGAGTACCATCTATTTAGGAAAGAAAGTTAGGAGCTTTATTACTATGGAAACCATTCACACGCTCACTCAGTTGCTAAAGAATAGCGGTTGCCAATACGATATCTACGACCTAGGTCGTCGTATCCAGAAGATCGACAATACCCTATTCTCTGACGTTGAGCAGGGGAAACAGCCATACCCGTTTCCACTTCAGAAACAAGCTCACTTAGCGATCAGCTACTGGAACGAACACAAGCAACCTTGGATCTGGTTCCTAAAATTCAAACTCGATGAAAGAGGCTTACTGCATCGAGGGGATGTGGGTAATTTTCTTAAGTTTGTTATCGAAGCGATGGGCACACGTTTGAACGGTGATATCAGCGAAGAGCAACAACAAAAGCTGTCAAACAACCCATATACCTTCAAGCCTTCTGAAGACAAAATGGCCGTATTCCATAGCCAAGTAAGAGCAGGTTTAGACCTCGCGACGAGCCAATATTACGAACACGCTCAACACTACTTCACTGGCGATCTAGGTTGGGACAACTGGAAAACCGTTGGTCTTCAAGGCATCACCGATATGTGTGCTCGCTTAGGCAGTCAGCAAAACGGTGTCGCTATTCGCAAAGCATTGAATAAACTGCCATCAGAGCCGCTATACGCGACGTTAGGTGCGCTTGAGCATACACAAATCAATGATAAGCTCGCTCAACGCTTACAAGAAATGGCAGACAATGAGATTAACAGTCAAGAGCCGGATCTGTTCTTACTGTCAGCTTTGGTTCGTGCCCTTTCCGGTGCAGAACAAGGAATCGCGAATAACATCATTAACCAAGTTCTCGCTAGTCCACGCTTAAGCCACCAAGAGGTGTTAATTGGTTTAGCGGGTCGCAGCTGGCACGCACTACAAGATCCAGCGATTGCCGAGCAATTCTTGTTACGTCTCGCACAAACAGGCAACCAAAACCTGTTCAATCAGTTATTTGCAGATTTAGTGATGATTCCGACACTAAGAATGGTATTTTTGCCGTTGTTGAATTCGAACCCATCACCAGAACTCGCAAATGCATTGATTGAGTTACAACAAGCGGCTAAGTCTCAATAATTGACTGACGACTAACTCAAAAGCGAGCTAGATCTGTAGCTCGTTAACACAAGCTCAAATTACGATTGGAATAGAGTGATTAAAAGGAAGTATGGATTAAATGATAGATAACTTATTGGCTATTTTGATGCTGTGCTTCTTTTGTTTTCTGTTTTGGCAGCAGCGCAGGCAATCCGAGCTTGCGAAAGCTGCCATTGCGAGAAAGTGTAAAGAGCTCGACTTGCAGCTATTAAGCGTTGCCTTCAACGGTCATAAACTTAAGATGCGCCATGAACTCACGACCATTTGGCGCTGGCATACTGTGTACCATTTTGAATTTTCGGCATTAGGTGATGACCTGTACCAAGGAAAACTGACCATGGTCGGCTTCCGCTCTATGCGGTTCGAGCTACAGCCTCATAGAATGTAACGTCGCAGTGCGCGTTATAGCTATATTCATGATAAGGGCCAAACGAATCTTGTTTGGTTTCCTTAAATTCAAATCCTAGTTTTTCTAATAACTTAATCGATGGGTTGTGGCCGACATTCACAGTCGCAACAACATTCGTTAGGCGCTCTTCAAAACACACCAAACTTAAAAATGGTTTTAGCACCTCACTAGCAAAGCCGCGATTCCAATACTCTTTATCCAAAATAAAGCCAAGCTCATGCCTACCCTCTTCTGATGAAATAAAGACATGCCCAAGATATTCACGGGTTTGGTTGTGGATGATAGCGCGGCAGAAGCCGACGTTGTCTTGCAGTATCTCTTGAAATAAGAACTTCGCAGAGGCAATAGAGTGCGGCCCATTCATTTCAGAACGATTAACGGGGCAGCAATTCAACTTGATAAAGTCGTGTTGTAGCTGTTCGGTATAAGGTACCAACAGCGTTCTTGAGGTTGCTATCGTCATAAAACACTCCTTGTGTTGACCATTAGCAGAAAAGCAGATGTCGCGATCTTAGATAAAAGCTCCTGAATTAAAGAGCCCCCTAGATAGAAGAAAAGTCTCAGATAAAGAAAAGCCCCGACACCGAAGTGTCAGGGCTAGGGTCTTACTCGCAGCAGTCCGGCTACTAATAAATGCTCCATGCATCATCCATAATAGTGGCTGTAATCCTTCAGCTCTTTCCTTTACTTCGCCGTCCTAGCGGTGTCCAATCATCCTGAAAGCTAACAATCCTAGTTAGCGCACATCACTTGTTCCGTGAGCGGTGTCCTTTACATCGTCCTGATGCTAATCCAACCCTTTAAATCCTAAAGGTGTCCATTGTCATTCCGTTGCAGCTAACTTCCTGTTAACTGACTGTATCCCTACAATGTCCTTACGCTCCATGCTTGACTACTCAATCCTAAGTAACCAAATCTTCATCCTGAAGATAACCAAATCCTTGGTGCTTTCCTGTTCCGTGTCAGAATCCTTCCGACAAGGCTTAATTTACGCGATTTACGATTTGGGACAATAGATTTGCATCACACTTTGAATTCATAAAAGTTGTTAATTATATAAAACAACAAAAAATCAACCACTTAATCATATGCACCTCAATCTCTCTAGCGATGTATTCGTGTTATCTCACAACCTTTGTAAGAGATCTCTCACAAGCTATGGGCGGTTTTATGATTCGCTATCACTCACCAGAGCGAGTAAAATGGCTGGAGACTAAAAATGGAGGTCAACATGCTGACAAAAGATGTGTCTGAAGAGTTGAAATCAGTGCTTGAAGGACTGCAAGCACAAGGGAAAGAGCCTACAGTTGCTTTAGTTAAAGCTCGTATGAGTACATCGGTTCCGATGCCCGCTTTAATCACAACCATCAAGAGCTGGAAAAGCGCGAATCGCGTTCCTAAAGTTGAAGTCGCGACACAAGAAGAGCCAGCACTCGATCGTGTTAGCCAACTGGAAAAGCAAATCCTTGAACTTACCACCCGCGTTGCCACGCTAGAAGCCAAGTTAACGGAACAATAAGTTAACTGAGCAATAAGCTAACAGAGAAATAGAACACTATGAAAATATGGGTTGATGCGGACGCTTGTCCCAAGGTTATCCGAGAAACAATCGTACGCGCAGCTGAGCGCACAGGGGTCGAATGTACCTTTGTCGCGAACCATTTGGTTCCCGTTCCCAAGCGTAATAACATTCACTCAATTCAAGTCCCAAGCGGATTTGATATTGCAGATGATGAAATCGTAAAACGCACTGAACCCGGTGATCTCGTGATTACATCCGATATCCCTCTCGCCGATGAAGTGATCACCAAAGGTGGTCAAGCACTTAGCTCTCGTGGCGAGCTCTACACCAAAGAAACCATCAAAGCGCGCCTGAACATTCGTGACTTTATGGATACCATGCGTTCAAGCGGCATCCAAACGGGTGGACCAAGCGCCCTCTCACAGACCGATCGTCGTGAGTTCGCGAATCACCTTGATCGCCTGCTAGCAAAGCGCTAATCATTAAGAAACATTGATATTCGTTCATAGCCATAACCGTGAACCTGTAGATATGTTTGTCGACATACTCCGTTCTTGTTACTTAACACTTGATACTAAGTGTTACTTTAACGGAGTATTGATGATCCATCTTGCCACCATCTCTTCTTTTTAAATCATCCCAATTTTCTACACTCTTTCAGATCACTTTCCGTGATTGGTACACCATAATTTCGATCAAAAAAAACCTGCACAAGGCAGGCTTTAAAATCTAACAATATGACTTGTACTAACGTTACTACGGCGTGTAGAACGTTGCTGCACCTGGGCCTACTGGAAGACCAAATACGAACACCCATAGGTAGAACAAGATGCTCCAACCGAACATAAAGCAGATTGAGTATGGAAGCATTGTAGCAATCAGAGTACCGATACCAAGGTTCTTCATGTAACGCGTCGCTACAGCAAGAATAAGACCGAAGTAGCTCATCATTGGTGTAATGATGTTCGTCGTTGAATCACCGATACGGTAAGCTGCTTGAATCGTTTCTGGTGCGTAACCAACAAGCATTAGCATAGGTACAAAGATAGGTGCTGTTACTGCCCACTGAGCAGAAGCCGAACCGATCATTAGGTTAATGAAGCCACACATTAGGATAAATGCAAAGAACAACATTGGGCCAGTAAGACCGATATCTTGTAAGAAGCTAGCGCCACCAACAGCGATTACTTGACCAAAGTTAGTCCACTTAAAGAAAGCAACAAACTGTGCAGCAAAGAATACAAGAACAATGTACATGCCCATTGAAGACATAGACGTTGCCATCGCATTGATCACGTCACGATCGTTCTTCATTGAACCGGTAACTTTACCGTAAACAAAACCAGGAATAGCGAAGAATACAAAGATAAACGCAACAATACTCTTCAGGAATGGAGAACCCGAAACCGTACCAGACGCTGAACGTAGAACACCGTCAGCTGGAACGATAGTCCACGCTAGAAGTGCAGAAACAGCCAATACAGCAATACCTGCTAGTTTTAGACCTTTCTTCTCAACATCCGTCAGTCTGCCCATCGAATCATTTGATAAATCTTCAGAAGCTTCTTCGTCGTTGTATTTACCCAACTTAGGTTCAACAATCTTCTCAGTTACAAATGCACCTGTAATCGCGATGAAGAAAGTAGAAACAAACATGAAGTACCAGTTTGACTCAGGACCAACCGTGTAAGACGGGTCAATCATCTGTGCCGCTGTTTCTGTAATACCAGAAAGCAGTGGGTCAACCGTACCGATAAGTAGGTTTGCAGAGTAACCACCTGACACACCAGCGAATGCCGCAGCAAGACCAGCAAGAGGGTGACGACCTAAAGAATGGAAAAGCATTGCTGCTAGTGGAATAAGTACCACATAGCCAAGCTCTGATGCTGTGTTAGAGATAATACCTGCAAACACAACCGTTACTGTAACCATGCGCTTAGAAGCACCCATTACCATGCCACGCATTGCAGCAGATAGTAGACCTGAGTGTTCAGCAATCGCTACACCAAGCATAGCAACAAGTACAGTACCTAGTGGAGCAAAACCAACAAAGTTCTTAACTAAGTTAGTCACAATAAGTTGTAGACCTTCTGCGTTAAGCAGACTTACAACGTGGATCATGCCGTCAGCAGCACGACCTTTAGCACCTTCTGGTCGAGGGTCCATAACAGACACTTCGAAGTAACCAGCAATACCTGAAGTAACGAGGATTGCTAAGCAGAAGATTGCGAAAAGAGTGATTGGGTGGGGTAATAGGTTCCCCAAATATTCAACGCCATCTAAAAAGCGAGTAAAAATAGGTTTTTTAGGCGAATTGTTTTTTATTGAAGCTGATGAACTCATCAGTTCCCTCCTTGTAGTGATTCCTGTGCAATTGTGACAAAGATGTTTAAATTGCCCGCGCAGATTACTCGACAAAAGGGTCAATTAGAAATCGTAAATGTTACAAAGTGTGTAACAAACCATTCTTTTTAACTTAATAAAAACAAAAAATCAGCAAATAACTCCGATTAAAGTATAAAAGTTAGGTTTATAATTGGTATTGATTCATTCATTCGGTTTATGCTTGCGCTTGTAAGCTATTGATAAAGTGACAAATAAGAAACAACGTACGCTAAGTGAGCACATACTCTCCTGCAAAGTTCCTCTCGAAGGAAAAGCAAAACAGACAAATGAATGAAGTTTGACTTTCCCCTCGTTTTTACACTCATGTCACATCAAATTGACTGACTATTTTTGAACCGCTTTGAATCTCGGGTTGGATTTACAGATGACATAGAGACGACCTCTACGCTTTACTATTTGGCAATCTGGGTGACGGCTTTTCGCACTTTTCAGTGATTTCACAACTTTCATTCTATTTCGCTCCCTTACCTAATTGACCAAAACGACGAGTGAAGTTCGCAACGCGTCCCTCTTTATGTAGCACTCGCTGTTTACCCGTATAGAAAGGATGCGACTTTGACGACACCTCAATCGTGAAGTAAGGATAAGTATTTCCGTCTTCCCATTCGATAGTGCGATCTGTTTTCAATGTTGATCCGATTAAGAAGTACTCATCGACACTGGTGTCATGAAAAACCACGGGGCGGTAATCAGGGTGGATATTCGGTTTCATTGTATTTCCCTTAAATAACTAACTTGATATGTTATAACATATCAAATGATAATTATTATCAAAAGAAAAACAAGTGATTTTATGATATTTTTCCGTCTTAACTGAAACCAGAGAACACCTTGCTATGTACACCATTGAACCTGTTGGCTTTATTGAGTCTCCTTATAAAGAGAAGTTAGCTGTGCCAAGACAGCCTAGGTTAGTACCCACTTCTACCTCAAGAGTCAGGCTAGTTGAAGCAGCGAACTGCCTTGAGTCTGTTCGTGATATTGAACAATTTAGTCATGTGTGGTTGTTGTTTTTGTTCGATAAGAACCTTGAAGCAGGATGGAAACCAACCGTGAGGCCACCTCGCCTTGGCGGGAACGAACGTATTGGTGTATTCGCGTCTCGTGCCACATTCAGACCGAATGGAGTGGGTATGTCCGCGGTTGAGCTCAAAGGTGTATCTCAAGAAAAGGGACAAACTTGGTTGGACTTGGGCAGTGTTGATCTCGTTGACGGCACACCGATCATCGACATCAAACCTTATATCCCCTACTCGGATTCAATTCCCGATGCACTAGGAGGGTTTGCCGCCGATGAACCTGAAGTGCTAGATGTGAACTTCTCGCAGCAAGCCCAAAGTAAGCTCGCAAACCACCCACAAGCACGCCATATCATTCAGGTGATCAAAGAAGTATTAGGCCAAGATCCTCGCCCTGCCTATAAGAAAGGTAAGCCTGACAATAAGGAATATGCGGTAAATTTGTTCGATCTTAACGTGAAATTCGTGGTTGAAACGCTTTTCATCAATGTAACTGACATTGAACGCTTTTGAGATCCCAAATAGGCTGATATTATATGCGGCTATATCAGATTTGCTGTGGTCACGAACGACAGCAAGTTTTCTTTTATCAATGATGAAACGGATACCATAGAATGCGTACCAGTAACTACCTTCTTTCTACTCTGAAAGAGACTCCAAACGACGCAGAAGTTATCAGCCACCAGCTGATGCTACGTGCAGGTATGATCCGTAAGCTAGCTTCAGGTTTATATACTTGGCTACCTACTGGTCTACGTGTACTGCGTAAAGTCGAAAATATCGTTCGCCAAGAGATCGATAATGCAGGTGCCGTTGAAATCTTGATGCCCGTAGTTCAACCGTTTGAGCTTTGGGAAGAGACTGGCCGTTCTGAAAAGATGGGTCCTGAGCTACTTCGTTTCACAGACCGTCATTCTCGTCCATTTGTTCTTAGCCCAACAGCAGAAGAAGTGGTAACGAGCCTAGTACGTAACGAGATCAGCTCTTACAAACAGCTACCTCTAAACCTGTACCAAATCCAGACTAAATTCCGTGATGAACGCCGCCCTCGTTTTGGCGTAATGCGTGCTCGTGAATTCTCTATGATGGATGCGTACAGCTTTGATATCGATAAAGAAGGCTTAGAAAAGTCTTACCAAGCGATGCACGATGCTTACTGTAAAGCATTCGACCGCATGGGTCTTGAGTACCGTCCAGTATTGGCAGACTCTGGCGCAATCGGTGGCAGCGGCTCTCAAGAATTCCACGTTCTTGCTGAAAGCGGCGAAGACCTAATCGCATTCTCTTCAGAATCTGATTACGCAGCGAACATCGAGAAAGCAGAAGCACTTGCTCCAACGACTGAAGCGGCAGCGCCAACTCAAGAGATGGAACTGGTTGATACGCCAAACGCAAAAACAATCGCAGAACTTGTAGAGCAACACGGTCTAGCAATCGAGAAGACCGTTAAGACTCTATTCGTTAAAGCTTCTGATGAAGTAAATGCAGACATCATCGCGCTAATCATCCGTGGCGACCACGAGCTTAACGAAGTGAAAGCAGAGAACCTTCCACAGGTTGCTGCTCCACTAGAGATGGCTTCTGAAGAAGAAATCCGTGCACTTGTTGGTGCAGGTCCTGGTTCACTTGGCCCTGTTGGTCTAGAGCTACCATTCATCGTTGACCGCTCTGTTGCTGTAATGAGCGACTTCGGTGCTGGTGCAAACGTAGACGGTAAGCACTACTTCGGTATTAACTGGGGTCGTGACGTTGAGCTTGCTCAAGTTGAAGACCTACGTAACGTAGTTGAAGGCGACCTAAGCCCATGTGGTCAAGGTACCATCCAACTTAAGCGCGGTATCGAAGTTGGTCACATCTTCCAACTAGGTAATACTTACTCTAAAGCAATGAACTGTAACGTGCTTGGTCCTGATGGTAAGAGCGTAATCCTAGAAATGGGTTGTTACGGTATCGGTGTTTCACGTGTTGTTGCATCTGCTATCGAGCAAAACCACGATAAATTCGGTATCACTTGGCCAGACGCACTAGCACCATTCCAAGTTGCTATCGTACCAATGAACATGCACAAATCTGAGCGCGTTAAAGAAGCCGCTGAGAAGCTATACGCTGAATTAACGGCTATGGGAATCGAAGTACTATTTGATGACCGTAAAGAGCGCCCAGGTGTTATGTTTAAAGATATCGAGCTAGTGGGTATCCCTCACACTATCGTTATCGGTGATCGCAGCATGGACGAAGGTAACTTCGAATACAAAAACCGTCGTACTGGTGATAAAGAAGCAATCGCTATGGACACGGTTATCGAGCACCTTACAGCTCAACTAGCTTAGTAATCCGATTACTCGCTAGATATACATTGAAAGGCTGCCATTAGGTGGCCTTTTTTGTGCCTGTCGTTTCTCTTCAAACTCCCTTCTATTTATCACCAGAGTAAATAACGTAAGTTAATCCCCTGTTCATCTTTAAATCCGTATATTGGTTCATCAACTCTTTAGACACGATTACATTGGAGGTATCGATGGATATCAAAAGCTTACTTAACCAAGCACTTAAGTCAGATCTCGTAAAACAAGGTACTCAGAAGCTTTCCCAAGGCTCTTCAAGTTTAAGTGGCCTAACTCAAGGCGGCAGTGGTAAGAATATCAACAAAAGCACGCTCGGAGCCTTCGGCGCTGGCGCAGTGGGCGGCGGACTCTTAGGTGCGTTAATGGGCTCTAAGAAAACCAATAAAATGGGTAAGAAAGCCGCTGGTATTGGTGGCGCTGCGGCACTTGGCGCACTCGCTTACAAGGTCTATAACGACTATCAGTCTAAACAAGGCCAAGCACCGAATTCCGAACAAGCTCAATTTGATGAGACCGATTCAAACCATAGCGTACTGATTCTAAGATCAATGATTGCTGCGTCCAAAGCTGACGGGCATGTTGATGAAGAAGAGATGGCTAAGATTGAACAAGCCGTCGAGAACATGGGCGCCGATTATCAGCTGACTAAATTGGTGTCTGAAGAATTGCACAAGCCACTCGATCCAAGCGAAATTGCTCAATTAGCAACGTCACCTCAACAAGCGAGTGAGATCTACTTAGCCTCTTTGATTGTAGCGGATGAGCAGAACTTTATGGAGAAGGCTTACCTCAAAGAGTTAGCAAAGCAGCTCAACTTAGCTGATGAGGTCACTTATCAGCTTGAACAGCAGATCTCTAGTTAAGCGGTAATTATCAGGCGAATCAGTAAATATCACGCTAAGTAACAAGTTAGCAAAGTGATACATTGAGCATCAACAGAATGAGATATTGAGCAAGAACAAACTAACTCGGAACTTAGTCAGATCCACTTTGTTTTTGCTTATCTCTATGTGTATATTGAGATCAGTTATCATTTGGTTAGGTATAAAAATGAAAGTATACGATTGTTGTGATTTGGTGCGTGAACTGTATTCTCAAATTGGCAGTGGCGACCAAGGCTATATCCCTAAAGCGATCACCTGCGCGGTAAAAACATTGAACGACCTTGCTGCAGATGAATCTCTTCCTAAAGAAGCAAGAGATCGTGCTGCATTTGCCGCAGCGAATCTACTGATCTCAGATTTCGAGGACTAATATGAACCTCGCTAACTTTGAAAAGATGGATCCTGTGATGTTGATGAGCATCGTCAACATGAAACTGCGTGACGATTTCGGCGGTGACTTGGATCGAGTAGTCAACTTCTATGAAATCGACAAAGCGGCATTGACTGCAAAACTTGCGTCTGCCGGTTTTGAGTTTCTTCCTGAAGCAAAACAGTTTCGATAATCATTTAGAACAAACTTAAATTTTAAAGACCAACCTCTGTGTTGGTCTTTTTGTTTCTAGGGCAGGCTAAACACGAATAAACTTATTATAAATTATCTGTTTGTACCTATACTTTTATATCCTAGAGTCAGCCAACACTCCTTGAATCAAAGCGTGTTGTTGTATAGGCTACTCCAAACAGCATATAAAACTCATCACCAAATTCGATGATATCGAAGGACTAACAATGAAAAGACTCGGACTTTTAGCCGTTATCGCAGCCGTATTTACCGCAGGTTGTGCTTCAAATACTCAACAAGACAACTTCCGTGAAGCCTCTTTTGAGCTGTGTAATACTGAAGTCGATATCTACTCTGTAAGCCATGATGAAAGAGTACGTATCGTCTGCTCTGACGGCTCTAAATTTGCCTTAAACAGTGAAGATACGCTAGAAATTATGCGCGATATCAACATCGACTATTGTGATGGCGAAGGCTTAGGTAAATTCAACGAAAGCCGTCACTACTACTCTTTCAAGTGTAAGTCAGGCACCCTACTTAGCATTAAAAAGTAGAAGCTACACAAGAAAGCGATAAAGCAATAAAGGGTTGATGTGAAAGCATTAACCCTTTTTAGTACCTGCCTTTCTGTATTCTCAGATAACCTAAATCTCATACCTACAGATACAAAAAAGGCCCCAATACAGGAGCCCTTCAAATCGTATGTTTCAATCAAATAGATTTAGTTCAAGGAAAAGGCACGGAGTTTTCAGCACCTTTCCCTAAAACAAAAAGGGACTCAATGAGCCCCTTTAAAAGTACTTTTCAAAGTAGTCGTTTGAAATTCTAGGAGAGCACGCGGAGCTTACGGATGTAAGTGAGCATGCTCGACAACGAAGTTCAAATTACTACGCAGAAAAATTATGCGTAAACAGGTAGACGCTTACAGATATTTAGTACTTTCGCTTTAGTTGCTTCGATAACAGACTCATCACCCATGTTATCTAGGATGTCACACATCCAACCTGCTAGCTCTTTCGCGTCTGCTTCTGAGAAACCGCGACGAGTGATAGAAGGAGAACCGATACGGATACCAGAAGTAACGAACGGGCTACGTGGATCGTTTGGTACTGAGTTCTTGTTAACTGTGATGTTAGCTGAACCTAGTGCTGCATCTGCTTCTTTACCTGTGATGTCTTTGTCGATTAGATCAACTAGGAACAGGTGGTTCTCTGTAGAACCTGAAACGATGTTGTAACCGCGAGCTAGGAATTCAGCAACCATTGCTTTTGCGTTAGCCACTACGCGAGCTTGGTATTCTTTAAACTCTGGTTCTAGAGCTTCTTTGAACGCTACTGCTTTACCAGCGATAACGTGCATTAGAGGGCCACCTTGGCCACCTGGGAATACTGCTGAGTTTAGTTTCTTGTAAAGATCTTCGCCTTCGTTAGAAAGGATAAGACCACCACGAGGACCAGCAAGCGTTTTGTGCGTTGTTGTTGTAACAACGTGAGCGTGTGGAACTGGGTTAGGGTAAACACCTGCAGCGATAAGGCCAGCAACGTGCGCCATATCTACGAAGAAGTAAGCACCTACTTTGTCAGCGATTTCACGCATGCGCGCCCAATCACAAACTTGAGAGTAAGCTGAGAAACCACCGATGATCATCTTAGGTTTGTGCTCGATAGCTAGCGCTTCCATCTCTTCGTAATCGATTTGACCTGCTTCATCGATACCGTAAGGGATGATGTTGTAAAGCTTACCAGAGAAGTTTACTGGAGAACCGTGAGTTAGGTGACCACCGTGCGCTAGGCTCATACCTAGAACAGTATCGCCAGCATTCAGTAGTGCCATGTATACAGCGTTGTTTGCTTGAGAACCTGAGTGAGGTTGTACGTTCGCGTATTGAGCGCCAAACAGTTCACATGCACGTTCGATTGCTAGAGTTTCAACTTTATCTACGAACTCACAACCACCGTAGTAACGCTTACCAGGGTAGCCTTCAGCGTATTTGTTTGTAAGTTGAGAACCTTGAGCTTCCATTACACGTGGGCTTGTGTAGTTTTCTGAAGCGATAAGTTCGATGTGCTCTTCCTGACGAAGAGTTTCTTCTTGGATAGCTGCGAATAGGTCCGCATCGTAATCAGCAATGTTCATGTCACGCTTAAGCATCTGTATCTCCTGACTCAGATTGTACTGAAAGTTTCAAAAAAACCACACAACGACCGAAAGCAAACGTTTCCGTCACCGTTTTGATGTGACGCATTCTACATAATTTGATCTAGGTCATAAAGAGCTAATTGCAATTTTATCATGCAGTTTTTTCATAATCACAAATAAGATTCATCATGGTTATTGAGCTTATCCAACCAAAGATGACGCTTACTGTCAATTTTACGCTTTACACCCTGTAAAACGCAGATTACATAGGTTTACCTTAATTTTGCACCTCAAGCTACCGAAAGCTAAGGTTTTTCTCTACTATGCACGCCTTTATTGGTTAGGTAATTATAAAAACGATGGAAAAACACTCACGTAAAGAAGATTGGGTAGCCATTCTTACTGGCACGTTTTTAGTGGCGTTAGGCGTCTTCTTTTTACAGTCAGCAAATCTGCTTACCGGTGGTACTACTGGCTTGGCTCTGCTTTTGAGTCAATTCTTACCTGTAACCTTTGGTATTTTGTACTTTGTTGCCAACTGTCCATTCTATTTATTAGCTTGGAAACGATTTGGTCGTAGCTTTGCCATTAGCAGTGCAATTGCTGGCGCTTTAGTGTCTGTTTTTGCCGATCATTTATACCTAGTTATCTCACTAGAAGTTCATAACGAAATCTACTGTGCTGTTGCTGGTGGCTTACTAATGGGCTTAGGTATGCTAATCCTATTCCGTCATCGCTCAAGCTTGGGTGGCTTCAACGTATTGTGTCTGTTCATTCAAGATCGCTACGGTATCTCAGTAGGCAAAACCCAAATGGCCATTGATGCCTGTATTCTGTTTGCATCCTTCTTCTTTGTATCACCTTGGGTGATTGCCGTATCTGTATTAGGCACCGCAGTATTGAACATCGTATTGGCAATGAACCACAAACCAACTCGCTACTCGGTGAATTACGCGTCTTAGCGTTCATTACCTGCTCTGTCGTTACTGGCACTCGATACGCAAGTTTTTCGCAAGCAAACTCGAGGCACGATTAATCCATACATCAGTAAAACAAAAAGGCCTTGGGAAGCACTCCAAAGCCTTTGTAGAGGCCTAATTCTTAAGGGGAATAGAACTAGGCTTATAGAAATAGAAACAAGGTTAATCTTCAATCAAGAGAATACGAGTCTCGTAAGGTCGTAGTACTTGGTGATGAGACGCCACTAAACTCTCGCTCACTTGATAATTAGACAACAAGCTCTTAGCCTTCGCCATCTCAAAACGTTCAGGTAAAACGCATTCAGCCTCTTTACCATAATAGTTGTTAATACACAGTAGAGTTTGCCCTTCACTCTCACGAACATACGCAAAAATGGATGGGTGCTCAGGCATAAGGTCTTGATAGCTACCATGAGTAATCACCGGTACTTGTTTACGTAACTCAATCAAAGCCTTGTAGAAATAGAAAACAGAGTCTTTATCTTCGAGCGCTTGTTCAGCGTTGATCTCAGTGTAGTTATTCGCAACATCTAGCCATGGTTGAGCTTGTGAGAATCCGGCGTAAGGCTCACTGTTCCATTGCATTGGTGTACGAGAGTTATCACGAGATTTCTGCGCTAAGATCGCCATCATATCTTGATGAGCCACACCATCACGGTTAACCATGATGTCGTACATGTTGGTACTCTCTACATCACGATACTGACTAATGTCGGTGTAACCTGGGTTGGTCATGCCAATCTCTTCACCTTGATAGATATAAGGTGTACCTTGCATCATGTGCACAGAAGCAGCCAACATTTTAGCCGACTCAACGCGATATTGCTGGTCGTTACCTAAGCGGCTCACGACTCTTGGTTGGTCGTGGTTACACCAGAATAGTGCACCCCAACCTTTTCCGTTCAAGCCAGTTTGCCAGTGGTTAAAGATTGACTTGAGCTGTAAGAAATCGAAGGGCGCATTGGTCCACTTCTCACCATTAGTGTAATCAACCTTAAGGTGGTGGAAGTTAAACACCATCGATAACTCGCTATTATCAATGTTTGAGTACTGCTGACAATGTTCCAACGTAGTTGAAGACATCTCACCAACCGTCACACTACCGTATTTCTGGAATACTGCTTCGCTGATTTCTTTCAGGTATTCGTGCACTCGTGGGCCATCGGTATAGAAACAGCGACCATCACCGATATCATCATTAGGGAAATCTTGCTGCTTTGAAATCAGGTTGATTACATCTAGACGGAAACCATCGACACCCTTCTCAGCCCAGAAGCTAATAACATCTTTCACTTCTTCACGTACAACCGGATTCTCCCAGTTAAGGTCGGCCTGTTCTTTTGCAAATAAGTGCAGGAAATATTGCCCAGTGGCCTCATCTATCTCCCATGCATTACCACCAAACTTCGACTGCCAGTTGGTTGGTGCTTGGCCGTTCACAGGGTCTTTCCAGATGTAGTAATCGCGGTACGGACTGTTTTTGTCGCCCAATGCAGACTGAAACCATGCATGCTCGGTTGAAGTATGGTTGACTACGATATCCATCACGATACGGATGCCACGTTGGTGGGCTTCAGACAGTAACAGGTCGAAGTCTTCCATGGTGCCGAATTGAGGGTTAATCGCGTAGTAGTCGGAGATATCGTAACCATTGTCGATCATAGGTGACGCGTAAACTGGGGTTAGCCAAATCGCATCGACACTCAAATGTTTAAGGTAATCCAGTTTCGAAATGATCCCTTTGATATCGCCAGTACCTTTGCTGCCACTGTCACAAAAGCTCTTTGGGTAGATTTGATAGATGGTCGCGGTTTTCCACCAGCTTTCATCATGTTCAGTCATCGCCATCTCTAACACTCACTTACCAGAAAATATAAAATAAAAAATCACCATGCTTACATGGTCGAATAGCCGTTATAACTAAAAGAAAAAGCTATAACTAAGGGAAAAAGCGATGACTCACTTGAGTCATCGCTTGTTAAATGCATTACGCGTTGGCGGTTTCTAGTTCGTCTTTCATCTGTGCTCGTTTATAGAAGAACAATGTCAGCGTTATCGGCAGTACAACCGCCACCAGCATCGCGACTAAGTAAATCGACCAATATTGAGGTTGAATCGATAAGATGCCCGGCAAGCCACCAACACCGATACCATTCGCCATCACACCTGCACTACCACAGATTGCAGCCGCTGCGGCACTGCCGATCATTGCGCTCAGCATTGGGAATTTGTATTTAAGGTTGATGCCGTACATCGCTGGTTCCGTCACACCTAAGTACGCAGAGATTGCCGCAGGTACCGAGATGTCTCGTTCGCCTTCGCGCTTACTCAAAATGATGATGCCGACAACCGCTGAAGCTTGTGCAATGTTTGATAGCGCAATCAAAGGCCAGATTGGTGTGCCACCTAAGTCTTGCATCAGTTGTAAGTCCACAGCGTTGGTTGTGTGGTGAATACCCGTAATAACCAAAGGTGCGTATAGGAAGCCAAAGACCACTGAACCAAGAACCGCGAAGTCACCTGTCATTGCCACTTTGGCAGCGAATGCCACACCATCACCCAACATACGACCGAATGGGCCAATAAAGGCGTGAGCCAGAATCACAGACAAGATGATCGAGACAAATGGCACGACAACTAGGTACAGATAAGAGGGTACAATGCGCTTAAGGTTGGTCTCAATGAAAGCCAGAGCCACGCCCGCTAACATCGCAGGGATCACCTGAGCTTGATAACCGACTTTCTCAATCACGAACAAACCAAAGTCCCACACCTCAGGTACCGATTTACCTATCATGTAAGCGTTCATCAATTGTGGGGAAACCAAGGTCACACCGAGCGTGATACCCAAAATAGGGGTTCCGCCGAGTTTCTTAACCGTTGCCCAACACACACCAACCGGTAGGAAGAAGAAGATCGCTTCGCCAATCAACCACAAGAAAGAATGAACGGTAGCCCAGAATTGGCTTATCTCAACCAAGGTTTTGCCGTCGAACATGCGAATGTCGCCAATCACATTACGGAAACCAAGAATCAAACCACCCGTAATAATGGCAGGTAGCAGTGGTACGAAAATTTCGGCTAAATGGGAGATACCACGCTCAAGGAAGTTCATGTTCTGGCGAGCCGCTAGTTTCGCCTCATCTTTTGATGATGCATCTTTACCGGTTTGCTCAATAAGAAGGGCGTACACCTCATCAACCTCGGTGCCAATAACCACTTGAAATTGACCTGCGTTAGTAAAGCAGCCTTTTACCAGCTTAAGCTTCTCCAATTCTGCTTTGTTCGCTTGTTCCGTATCATTCAATACAAAACGCAGTCGAGTCAGACAATGGCTGACACTCGCAATATTCTCTTTGCCACCGACTAACTCGATAAGACGCGCAACGTCTTGCTTCGCTATCTTACTCATACTACCCCACCCTGGTTTCATTCAATTACTCATCTAAACCATGCAGCGATAACCACTCGGATTTAGACTTATGGGAACATTCCCAATCACGATTACTATAATGCCCACATGAATGATAAATTAAAATGGGAACAGTCCCATTAATTGAAAGAGATCACACTCTAATTTTAATCTAAGCGGTTCAATTTCGCTTGATTGAGTGGATTATAGAATAGGTGATTGAGTGTGATGAGAGATCTCTGCATTACCTAAAAGCTGAGAGATCAATAAATTAGCGGCCAACTTACCCGCAGATTGATACCCAGGATCAATACTAAATACTCGCGGGAACAAGAAAGAGAGAAGATCATTGCCACCAACACCGGTCACCACCACATCTTCACGTTGTAGTTCTTGCAGACGTTTGATTACACCAAGAGCCAATGTGTCACTGGCACACACAATCGCTTGAGTTGTAGGAGTCAGTACCTCATCCACCAGCTGATAAGCACTTTCATGATGAAGTTGACCAGTACGATAGTTGGCAATCACTCCAGCGCTTTCACACCAATCTAGATAGGCCTTAAGACGCAGTTCACCGGTTGATTTGTCGCTAGGATCAACGCCAATGAAACCAACCTCAGAGATTTCCTGCTCTGCTAGATGCGTTAACGCACTATTGATCACCTGTTGGTTATCATAGTTAATCGACGTCACGTTCTCGGTATCCAGAGCAATCACCACCGCTTTGTGTTCCCAAGCTTCGATTGCAGGAATATCACAGTCAGTAAAGCCAAACACAATGATGCCATCTACATTGCGACGCTTGAGAACCTGAAGGTGCTCATTGGCTTTTTCTCTATCTAGCTGGCTTTCCATGATCACGACATCATAATCCGCTCGATACAACTCGGCCAGCATCGTACTTACCGCTTTGTTTTCAGAAGGAGAGTCCAGACGAGAGATGATGACACCGATGACTTTTTGACTGCCACCACGCATCGACTGCGCAGACTTCGAAGGCGTGTACCCAGATTCTTGAATTACTCTTTCCACCCTTTCACGGGTTTCAGGTTTTACTTTGGGATCATTGGTCAGAACGCGAGATACGGTAGACTTACCAACACCGGACAGCTTAGCAATATCGAGAATAGTGAGTTTTTTGCTCATAAAAAGTCTGACGTTAAAGGGAAGAGAAAGAAAAAGTGAGGGCGAACTCCCTCACTTAACTGTTTGTAAATCCTAGTAGATAACTATGACCTACTTTCGGCAGTTTTTATAGATAACACGGCCAAGTTCTAGGCGTGCATTGTCACCTTTAGTACGTAAAGTTACGCTATTGATCAGTTCAGAGGTTCCATCATCTAGGATGTACTTCGTTCCTGAACCTGCCGCTATTTGAGTGAGGCGATATTCATTCTCTGGCAAACGTAATACCGCTTTTTCATCACTAAGGTAAGCGACCTTAAATGAAGCGTCAGACTCACATTGATAAGTCACGAATTGATCGTCCGATACTGCGCTCTCAGTCTCAGGAGCTGCTGATTTAGAGCATCCGAATAACGCTACCGTACATAGAGATGCTATCAACAATGCTTTCATACTGCGTTCCTCATCTTTATATAGTGAATAACACTTATATCTAAGTGAAAAAGACTTAGTGTCTTAACCTTTTAAGAATGCTGGTACATCTTTAATACTGTCAAGCACGACACTTGCAAGCGCTTCACCTTTTTCAGTGATTGGCTTACCGGTTCTTACCAGTACTTTAGTGCCAACACCCGCCGCTTCTGCAGCCATCATGTCTTCAGCTTTATCGCCGATCATGACCGAGTTAGCCATATCAATCTTCAGAAAGTCACGCGCAGAAATGAACATGCCTGGCTTTGGCTTACGACATTCACAATCTTGTTTGTAGTCACCAACACCGTGCTCAGCGTGGTGCGGGCAGTAATAAATACCATCTAGCTCAACGCCGTTATCAACAAAGTTCCAATCCATCCACTGCGTTAGAGAAAGAAAACGGTCTTCACTAAACATGCCGCGAGCAATACCAGATTGGTTGGTCACTAACACCAATAAATAACCCATATCTTTAAACGCTTTCGCCGCTTCAAACACACCATCGATGTATTCAAAGTCATGTTCATCATGTACGTAGCCGTGATCAACGTTAATCACACCATCACGATCTAAAAAAACAGCAGGTTTAGACAAAATTCAGTTCTCTATCAACTCTCTATTAATCATTAATTATTACACGCTTTATTTGCTTCATCACTATCTATTTAGTTTTGCGTTCGTTAACGATTTGTTTCTAGTTTAACTTCGCAACTCGTGTTTAGCCGTCTAGACGTAAAAATATCTATTGACTTAGATCATAGAACACCATAGCATCATCTGTAAATCGAGTGAGTCATCAATATATTATTCTGTTCTACCTGCACGGGTTTCTCTATGATTAAAGTGAATCAAGTCAATAAGGTTTTTTATCAAGGCACTAAAGAAATCAATGCCTTAATTGATATCAACCTCCACATACCTCAAGGTCAAATCTTTGGAGTCATCGGCTCTTCAGGTGCAGGCAAAAGTACCCTTATCCGTTGTGTAAACATGTTGGAAGCTCCAACATCAGGTGAAGTGATTGTTGACGGTATCGACCTGACAAAACTCAGCAAATCAGAACTTAGCGAAGCACGCCGTAACATCGGCATGATATTCCAACACTTCAATCTGCTGTCTTCTCGTACTGTATTTAACAATGTAGCACTGCCTTTAGAGCTTGCTGGTAAAGATAAAGCTGCGATTGAAGCGAAAGTGAGTGAACTACTTGAGCTTGTCGGCCTATCGGATAAGCGTGATACCTACCCTGCGAACTTAAGTGGTGGTCAAAAGCAGCGTGTCGCGATTGCTCGTGCGCTAGCTTCAGACCCGAAAGTACTACTGTGTGATGAAGCGACCAGTGCTCTGGATCCAGCAACGACTCAATCTATTCTTGAGCTGCTACGTGAAATCAACCGCAAGCTACACATCACGATCCTACTTATTACGCACGAGATGGACGTAGTTAAGAGCATTTGTCACGAAGTCGCGATCATTGGCGGTGGCGAGCTAGTAGAGAAAGGTACAGTTGGCGACATATTCGCACACCCTAAGACAGAGCTAGCACATCAGTTTATTCGCTCAACGCTAGACCTATCTATCCCTGAAGATTATCAAGCGCGTTTGCAAGAAACTCGTGTTAACAGTAGCTACCCATTAGTACGTCTTGAGTTTACTGGTGCAACGGTTGATGCTCCGCTGATGACGCAAATTGCTCGTAAATTCAATATCGATGTCAGCATCTTAAGCTCTGACCTCGATTACGCCGGCGGCGTGAAGTTCGGCATGATGGTCGCTGAGCTGTTCGGTAACGAAGCCGATGATAATGCTGCTATCCAATTCCTACGCGACAACAATGTAAAAGTAGAGGTGCTTGGTTATGTCCTTTAGTTTCAACGAGATTGCTGACTGGATCAGCCTTAACGGCAACCTTCTATTGGAAGCAACAGGCGAGACACTTTACATGGTTGCTGTTGCTGGCATCGTTGGTTTCGCTGTCGGTATTCCATTAGGCGTTATTCTACACACGACTAAAAAAGGTGGCCTGTTAGAGAACACCAAGCTAAACAAAATTCTTGGTGCGGTTGTGAACGTGGGCCGTTCTGTGCCTTTCTTAGTACTGATGGTAGCGATCATCCCTCTCACTAAGATGCTGATTGGTACCTTCATCGGTACAACCGCAGCGATTGTTCCGCTGACGATTGGTGCTATCCCATTCGTAGCTCGACTTATCGAGAGTGCACTACTTGAAGTACCAACAGGTCTAGTGGAAGCAGCTCAGTCAATGGGCGCAACACCCACACAAATCATCAATAAGGTTCTGCTTCCTGAAGCACTGCCGACTATCATCAACTCAGTGACGATTACGCTAGTGACTCTTGTGAGTTACTCGGCAATGGCTGGAACTGTGGGTGGTGGTGGCCTAGGTGATGTCGCGATTCGTTACGGATTTCACCGCTACGATGTGACCATTATGGCAGTAACAGTCGTCATGTTGATTGTGCTAGTACAAATTATTCAATCAATCGGTGATTCATTAGTTCGCCGCGTTGACCACAGATAACGACTTACAGACCAAAATCAAAGTCGTCTGAACCAAATTAAATAGATTTATTAAAAGGAGATTATTATGAAATTTAACCTTAAAGGTTTACTTACTATTGCAGCAGTAGCTTCAGCGCTAGTACTAGCAGGTTGTGGTGATAAAGAAGTCGATACTTCTAAGATCAAAGTTGGCGTAATGGCAGGTGCAGAAGCACAAGTTGCTGAAGTAGCAGCTAAAGTCGCGAAAGAGCAATACGGCCTGGATGTTGAACTGGTCACTTTTACGGATTATGTAACACCTAACGCAGCGCTAGATGATGGTTCTATCGACATCAATGCATTCCAACACACGCCGTACCTAGATCAGCAAGTTGCTGACCGTGGTTACAAGCTAACGGTTGCAGGTAACACTTTTGTTTACCCTATTGCAGGTTACTCTAAAGAAGTTAAATCGGTAGACGAAATCCAAAATGGTGCTCGTATCGCTGTACCAAACGATCCAACAAACCTAGGTCGTTCTCTACTGCTTCTTGAGCAGCAAGGTTTACTTGAACTTCGTGAAGGTGCAGGTCTTCTAGCTACCGTTCGTGACATCGTTGGTAACCCTAAGAACCTAACGATTGTTGAACTAGACGCAGCTCAACTGCCACGTTCTCTTGATGATGTAACTTTATCTATCATCAACACTACTTACGCGAGCTCTATCAACCTGACTCCACAAAAAGACGGCGTATTCGTTGAAGACAAAGATTCTCCATACGTGAACCTAATCGTTTCTCGTGAAGACAACCTAAATGCAGAAAACGTACAAAACTTCGTTAAAGCATATCAAACTGAAGAAGTGTACAACGCAGCTTCTGACATCTTCCAAGGTGGCGTAGTTAAAGGTTGGTAATCAGCTTAAATAGACACTTATAGATACCGAAAGGGGCTGACTCAATGTCAGCCCCTTTTTTAATGATGAAGGTTTGCTAGAAAGTAAAGCTTCTCAGAGTGAATCAAACGAAGTCGATTACTTGAGGTGATCCCAAGAAATGTTGGATACCAGACGGCAATCATCACACTTGAAATAGAAAATATCGTGGATTGGTGCATCAAGCAGCCATTCACCACCACATTGCGGACATTTGCGCTCTTTTTCATCTTTCAGGCTGATCCCACCGACACGATATAAGTAGTAGTAAGTTGGAATCTTAGTCAGAAATTCAATGCGCCCTCTTAGACCCCAACCGCGTTTAAACAGCACACTTTTAGTATCACTGATCTCGGTTAGCGTTGCATGTTCAGCACGGCAACCACCACCCATTTGCACTTCATCACAGGCTTGCCATTCGGTCTGCCATTTCAGTACGGCTTTATGATCGCCATTAAATGTCGGCGGGTTGCGATATAGTGGGATAGGTAACAAGCTATCGCCACTGCGCAGCGGTGAACAGGTATGCACGAACGTCGTGTACAACACTTGCCAGCTCGGCGTTTCATCTTCGGCTACTTCTTCGGAGTTAAGATCTCGGCCAAGCAGACGCATCTTAGGCGCTAATAAACTCGCCGCAGATAAGCGCTCGAAACAGACTTTGACGAAGTCTGAATGATTACGTGGGTGTAAGCTATCTTGCTCCGGACACACAACGCGAACATAGAATTCACCGTCGCCCATCACGATTGGAAACTCACGACCTAACACTTGTCCGTTATAACGAAGTGCATCCATTAAGCCATTAACCGCCTTATCGACAGCGCTTACCGTTGTGTTATCAAAACACTCAAATTGAAGTTCTAGTACGTACATCTATTTATACCGCTGGTTGTAGCTTTTCTAAAAACTCTGCCAATGTCTCGGCTAGTACATCACGATTTTTGGTGCCTAAGCGCTCTAGGATTACGTTACCCGTTAGGTTACAGATAGAGATAACATCCAGTTCAGCATCAGTCGCAGCAATGAAAACCGTTGGTTTTAGCTTCAAACGACGCTGAGTCACTAGGTGACCTAAGATGTTTTCTTGTAGGCATTCGAAATCGTCATCACTCCAAATCTGTAACAAAGTCAGTTCGTTACCATCAAAAGTCGCGTTCATATCCGCACTAAATTGTGCGCCGTAGAAAGTCTTAACGTCTTCATGCAGAGTCAGTTCAATACCCGTTTCAACATTGGTGAAATCTGCGAATTGCTCACGTGGATAGTGTTTCCACAACACGGCATCACCACTCTTTTCTTCTACGCATGGCGATACAATGTCCACCAACTCCTCATTACGAGGTAAGCTTTGGTGTTGCTGCTGCCACGCGTCAACGTATCGCTGACTGAAAGAAAGTAGTGCGTCTTGAGCGCGTTGAGTCATGAAAATCTCCTAAACACAAAATAATAAATAGAATCCGAGCCCTTTCCGTGCCGATTAAGCGATGACTTAATGACAGGGTAATGGGGATTCAGTAAAATCGACCCCATTCTAATCGAATTTGAAACGAAAGTATGAGCAAATATTCTGACGCAAAAGAGCTAGCGGGTTTAACCCTAGGCCAAAAAACTGAGTACTCTAACCAATACGATGCAAGTTTATTGCAACCAGTACCTCGTAGCCTCAATCGTAATGATCTTGCGCTAAACGGAGAGTTACCTTTTGTCGGTCATGATATTTGGACGATGTACGAGCTTTCGTGGCTAAACACCAATGGCTTACCACAAGTGGCTGTTGGTGAAGTGTTCATTCCGGCAACTAGCCAAAATTTGATTGAGTCAAAATCTTTCAAGCTGTACCTAAACAGCTACAACCAAACTCAGTTTGAAAACTGGGATCAAGTCACTGAGCGTCTAACTCAAGATTTGTCAGCATGTGCAGGCGAATCTGTGATTGTGAATGTAAATTCAGTAACCGATTACACCAACCAACCTATCGTGACGATGGAAGGTGACTGTATCGACAATCAAGACATCCAAATCACGAGCTATGATTTTGAAGCGTCACTGCTTGAAGGGGCTGCTGGCGAGCAAGAAGTAGAAGAAACTCTACATAGTCACTTATTGAAGTCAAACTGCTTAATTACCAATCAACCGGATTGGGGCAGCGTAGAGATCGCATATTCCGGAAAGCAAATTGACCGTGAAGCTCTGCTACGCTATTTAGTTTCTTTCCGCGAGCATAACGAATTCCACGAACAATGTGTTGAGCGTATCTTCACTGACATCATGAAATACTGTGCACCATCGAAGCTAACCGTATTTGCACGTTACACGCGTCGTGGCGGTCTGGATATCAATCCATACCGTTCAACTGAGCAAGATAGACCAAGCCACAATAAGCGTATGGCTCGCCAATAATCGGCGTGAACCGCCCAAACTTATTTGAACCTACAAAATCTTTAAAGGGACATTGAAATGCGTTGGTTATACGTTGTTAGTCTATTCATTTTAAGCTTAAGCACATCGGTTAATGCGTCGGTCTATTCGTCGGCGCTCCTCAATGAAGCCAATAACTTGGTTGAGATAGAACCGAGTCAAGCAAAACGAATAGCCAACAGCTACCTAACGCTACGTATCCTTTCAGATCAACGCGAGAAGAGCCCGTCAGCTATTTCTCGTGAAGAGGCCGACTCTTCGATTAGAACCCCGAACAGCAGTATCGATGCGTATAAGATCTTAGCGAAAGCAGAGTTTAATCTAGGCAACATTCGTATTGCGATTCAGCACATCGACAAAGCCTCTGAGCTAGCAAAAACCTATAAGCTTGAGTATCTAAAGTTAGATCTGGAAATACTTAAAGTTAGGTTACTTTGGCTTACGGACAGAAAATCTGCCCAAGCAGAATCAGAGCTAAAAAAAATAGAAACAAGCTTAGAGTCGGTTAATAAGACCTTACGCCTGACGGAAGGGATTACCTATCGCTTAATCATGTTGAAAGCCGACATTTCCTCTTATAACAACAACGTAGGGGAAGCAGAAAAACTCTATCAAGAAGCAAAAACTTACCTAGAACAGCGTCACTCGGAAAAAGTCGTCATTGATTATCACATCACCGTCGGCGAGTTTTATCTTACCCATAAAGAGTACAACCATGCACTATCTGAGTTATTGTACGGCTACTGGAAATCAGTAGAAGGTAACCTGAGTTCGCGCTTGGCTAAAGTAAACCGCCTACTTGCACAGCTTTTCTTTGAACGTCAAGTATTAGATAAAGCTCTAGAGCACCTGTCTCAAGCTGCTGACTTTTATGATAATTTTGAAAGCTCTCCCATATTAGCGCAAGTACTAAAAAAGATGGGTGATGTGTACTTCAATCAAGGCAAATATAACCTTGCCCTCGTGCACTTTTTCAATGTCCTTGATCATGAGAGTACAGACCGAGACATCTACCAAGTCATTGACATTCGTCTAAGTTTATCTGCGACTTACTTACGACTTTATAACTACCCTCTAGCCGAGCAATACCTAGCACGAGCTCTTGAACTGCTGGAGTATTCCGACATTCCTAAATTGGAAGGCCGCGCTGCACTCTTATCCGCAGGTTTGGCATACCACCTACAAGAAAGCGAAGATGTAATTAAGCATGCGACACGTGCGCTCAAGATTTCGCGTCAGGTAGAAAACATGCGCCTGTCGCAACACTCCTACCACTTGCTCTCTTTAGGTTATGAGCAAGCAGGGCGTCCACAACAAGCGCTAGCAAATCTCAAACAATACAATATCCTTGTCTCTTTGGAACAACAAAAACTCAACCGTGTTGGTGAAGACGCATTCCGCCAACAAAAAGAGTTTGCCGAGCAAACGCTCCACTATGCAGGTCAAGAACAAGAATTAGAGAAATACAAACTTGAGCACCATAAGTTCCAGAAAATATCGTTCGCCTTATTTTTGTTCAGCATTGTCTTGTTCTTCTTTGTGCTACGCCGAGGCTACATCATTCAAACCTTAGTCACGGAAATGGATTCACTGCGTACCGACCTATTTACACACTCACGCTCAAAGCTTCCAAATCTAAGAATGCTGAACGCGAAGCTATCAAATTCTCTAGAACAAACCAGCCAAAACTTCGAACAATGGCAACTTGGTGAGTTGATTCATGAACCACTCAACGACCGTTTACGCTTTGTGATGATAGATTTACCGTTCCTACGCAATATGTACACTCAGAACGGTTATAAAGCAGGTTTAGAGCTCGAAGATGCTTTCGGCGAGTTCCTTAAATCTAAGCTTGAAGGTCCTGCGCGCGTCTACCACTTCTCGGATGCGAACTTGCTTTACATCGAACCAAATGCTGACCGTGATACATCGCCTGAGGCTATGTTCAGAAAGATTCAATCTTGGATTAATCACTTCGAACCAGAGCGAAACATTAATCGAACCGTCCGCATGGGCATCGCTGACTACCCGTTCTTGCCACGCGCTTATACCGCGATTAACGACCAAGAACTCCTCGATGTACTATTAATGTCGACCAACCTGGCACGTGAAATCAGCCTCAAAGAACGCAGTAGCCAATGGGTTTACCTTAAAGCCATCGACAATGCCCCCGCAGCGAGCCTTGCAACGAGTAACATAAGAGAGGCTTGTAAACATGCGATTAATCAAGGGTTAATAAAGATACAATCCTCACACCAGAATGAGGACAATATCAAAAAAATGCTAAAAGATGACTGATTTGCGAGCGGTTAAACGTCGTAGGTCGTGACCTTATTTTTAGTTTTGTTATTATCAAGGTCACGGAATTTCATCTATACGATCGAGTACGATCTACGCGGCGCTAATTAATACATCTATGGGCATTCTTGAAAAAGACATTCAGGCGCAACTCCACCAGCTGAAATATCAGTTGGATCAAGTCCGCTTGACGCAAAGAGATACCTCGTTCAAATTTATTCGAGAACAAAAAGTTCTCAAGCGTATCGTTACGTCTTTAAGTGATGCATGTGTTGGCAGCAACACTCATTTAGATGAAAATCTCATTGCCCTTAGGGAAGAGCTCGAAAAGCAAAAAGACATTAGCTCAATGATCCCCAAGTTGGCAGTATTAGAAAGGATGCTCAAGCAAAAAACGTTGGCTATGGATAAACAGAACGGATATCTGGATGATAGTATTAAGCACAGTGGGGAAACGCTGCAGCGTATAACTGGCCTTCCGGCACAGCTAAAGCGCGATCTAAGAAACTTACTTAGCTTCTCCGAGTGTCATGGCAGTCAAAAAGTCGACCATGCGATGAAGCTTCTCAGTATTTATGAGCGTGCCATTAAGATTATGGCAAACAACTCACGCACTCATTTTGCCGACGTAGATCAATCAACTGAACAAGAACTCCTTTCCGAACTATCAAACGAATTACAACACCTGATCACTGAACTCGACTTCGAGGGTGAATCGGGGGATCTACTGACCGATATTCGAGCGAAGCTACTACTTGGTGTTTCAACACAAAACCTACTTGAGCTAGCACTTCAGATCCTCAAACTGGTGATTGATGGCACGAGCCTAGAGCGTAAGCAGTCTGAACAATTTATAGAACAACTCAATTCCTCGCTCGCTTCTAGTATCAAAACAGCAGATCAAAACTCCGACCAGAGCCAAAGCTATTTTGAACATCGCCAAGGTCTTAATTCTGAGTTGAATGAACTTGTTACTAAGAGCCAAAGCTCTGTTGATAAAGCAACGGATATTGATAACTTAAAACTTTCGATAAACCCGCTACTCAGTGAAATTGCCTCTCTTTCAGAAAGACTGAATCACGCAGAACAGAAAGAACAAGCTCTAATAGAAAGAATGAGCTACGGAAAAAACCAATTAGATTCGCTCTATGAAGTCACCCAAGATTACCGCAAGCGTCTAGAAGATCAGGCTCAGCGTATGCTGCTTGACCCTCTGACTAAGATCTACAACCGTACCGCCTTCACCGATCGTTTAGAGTTAGAATATCGTCGCTGGATTCGCGCACAACACTCACTAAGAGTCGTGCTGCTAGATATCGATAACTTCAAAGCAATTAACGATAGCTTTGGCTATACCGCTGGTGACAAAGCACTCAAGATCATCGCAAGAGCGATCACCAAAGAAATTGGTACTACCGATACTGTCGCTCGCTTTTCTGGTGAAGAGTTCATCTTGCTACTTCCCGAGCAAAGCGATGAATATTGCCATCAAGTGACTCAAAGCATCCAGAATCAAGTCAGCCGCTTACCTTTCAAATTCCGTGACCAACAAATCACAATTACCTTGTGCGCGGCAAGTACTCCGTTTAAAGAGTCAGACACACCTGAAGAAGTATTAGAGCGACTCAATAAAACACTAAACAAAGCCAAACAGCGCGGTAACAACCAACTTGTTTGGGACTAAGACAGCCCTAGATTTAATTTATTTCATTTTTTCAAATACTTATCACATACCATATCCCTCAATGTTTGCTAAGCTAATGATTAACATTCGCTTAACAAGCATTCTTGGCAAGCAATGCTGTATTTAAAAGAGCAACGCTGTCGTAATCGTTTCGTCTGGTTAATTCTCTCGCCTTTAACCAAACACTTTCAACGTTAGCTTCTCATCTCGAACTAAAGGGCTACTTCCAACGTCCCCTAGTTCCTTTCAACAAGGAGGCACTATGATCACTCATATCAGCCCTGCCGGTAGCATGGATTTACTCTCTCAACTTGAAGTTGAGCGTCTTAAAAAAACCGCATCTAGTGATCTGTACCAGCTTTATCGTAACTGTACGTTAGCGGTACTCAACTCGGGTAGCCACACCGACAACTCCAAAGAGCTGCTCGATAAATATCAATCGTTTGATGTTGAGGTCGTCCGTCGTGAGCGCGGGATCAAACTCGAACTGAGCAACCCTCCAGAACATGCCTTTGTCGATGGTGAAATCATCAAGGGTATCCAAGAACACTTATTCTCAGTGTTGCGCGACATTGTCTATGTCAACATGCACCTTGCAGATAACCAAAGACTCAACCTAACCAATGCCACTCATATTACCAACCTTGTATTTGGCATTTTGAGAAATGCAGGCGCACTTACGCCAGGTATCGAACCTAACCTGATCGTGTGTTGGGGTGGTCATTCAATTAATGCCACTGAATACCAGTACACTCGCGAAGTGGGCAATGAACTTGGCCTGCGTGAGCTGAATATCTGTACCGGTTGTGGACCGGGGGCAATGGAAGGGCCAATGAAAGGGGCTGCCATTGGTCACGCTAAACAGCGCTATACAGACCACCGTTACTTAGGGCTAACTGAACCATCAATCATTGCGGCTGAGCCACCAAACCCGATAGTGAACGAACTGGTGATCATGCCAGATATCGAGAAGCGTCTTGAGGCATTCGTTCGTATGGCGCATGGCATCATTATTTTCCCCGGTGGCCCAGGTACGGCTGAAGAGCTGCTGTATATCTTAGGGATCATGATGCACCCAAATAACGTCGACCAACCAATGCCAATTGTTTTAACGGGCTCAAAAGAGAGTGAAGCTTACTTCCGCTCAATCGATAAATTCATCGGCGAAACCTTAGGGCCTGATGCGCAAAAACACTATGAGATCGTAATTGATGACCCAGCACGCGCTGCGAAAATCATGAAGCAGGCAATGCCAGATGTACGCTCTCACCGTAAAGAGACTGGCGATGCTTACAGCTACAACTGGTCACTGCATATTGAACCTGAGTTCCAACTGCCATTCGACCCTACGCATGAATCTATGGCGGCGCTTGATCTGCATATGAATCAGAAAACAGAAAGCCTTGCAGCTAATCTGCGTAAAGCCTTCTCAGGAATTGTGGCAGGTAACGTCAAAGCTGAAGGTATTTTGGAGATAGAGAAACATGGCCCCTTCCTCATTGATGGCGACAAAGAGCTGATGACAAAAATGGACCAGCTGCTGAATGACTTTGTTGAACAGCATCGAATGAAACTGCCGGGCGGCACTGACTATGTTCCTTGCTATAAAATTATGCCTAGCAGCGAATAACGGCAAGTAACTGATAACAAGCCACAAGCATAAAATTAAACAAGTCATGACGTTTACGTCACCAAAGTTTCAACTCACCAAGTGATACGTTACTATAAGGGGCTAGCAGCCCCTTATTTATTGCCTATTTAGTGGAAACTTATGTCTATCCATCTTGTTATTATCGATGCCTTGAACCTCATCCGACGCGTGCACTCTGTTCAGCCGGACCCAACCGATATTGCAAGAACCATCACCACGACAGCTCGCACTCTTAATCGCATCCTAAACGAATCAAAGCCCACTCATATCATTGCGGTATTTGATCATCATTTACAAGATCGAGGTTGGCGCGCGGAAGTCCTTCCCGCTTATAAGCAAAACCGTAAGCCGATGCCAGAACCATTGATGAAAGGTCTCGATGCGATTCAACAAGCTTGGTGGGAATTAGGGATTGATTCACTGCTCTCTGACGGCGATGAAGCGGATGATCTAGTTGCAACATTGGCAAAGAAAGTTGCTGACCACGGAGAAACTGTCACTATCATTTCGACAGATAAGGGCTACTGCCAACTGTTGTCTCCAACGCTACAAATCCGTGATTATTTCCAACACCGTTGGTTAGATAAGCCCTTTATCGAAGCGGAATTTGGCGTAAAGCCAAAGCAACTGGCAGATTACTGGGGATTAACGGGCGTCAGCTCAAGCCAAGTCCCCGGAATTCCAGGTATAGGGCCAAAAGCAGCCAAAGAGATATTAACGACATACCCTGATATCGAAACAGCATTCCTAGCTGAAGACTTACCGAAAAAGTATCGTAAGAAATTCGATGAGCATATCGAGTCGGCTCGCGTATGTAAGCTCGTTTCTGCACTCAAAACAGACATCGATTTGGGTTTTAATCTGCAAGATATTCGCTACGAAGCTGTGTCTTAATCTGACGTCACAAATTCAGTCATTAAAGCTAACCGTTAGAAATAAATCCGCTTATAAATCAACAAATAGAAAATAAATCATTAGAAAGCAGAAAGCCTTAGTCTGAACTAAGGCTTTTTTGTTGTTTCATTTTAAGACGAAACATTGCACTTATACTGATAACTCTCTATTTCTAGAATAACTTTCAGCTAAGAGCAGATTAGAAGCTATAAGCGATAGAAGCTTTAAAGTTACGACCCGCTTCATAGCTGGTGTACTTTTCTGAACCCCAAGAGATACCAAAACCAGTATGCTCAGCGTACTTCTTATCAAGCAGGTTATCGATACCAAGGTTCATCTCTAGGTCTTTAGCAAACGTAGGTGTGTAAGCCGCCCAAATGTTGTGCGTTGCGAAGCCTGAGCGTTTGATCTCTTTGCCTTTTTCGTTCTCGTAATCGTTCCCCGGAACAAAGCGTGAATCCCAACCAAACACAAATTCATTGTTTAGGCTGTAGTTAAAACCGGCCTTAAAGTTATGAATACCGGTTTTATTCATGTGACTTGTCTTGCCGTTTTTCAGGCTCTTTTGCTCACCATCAGAGTAAGAGTGGTTAGCGTAAACACTTAATGCATCTAACTGATAGCTCAATACTGTCTCTACACCCCAAACTTCAACATCATACTTATTAGATAATGTTGCGTTGTTCTTAGTTGGGTGCATTTGGTTATCAAGGTCATAGGTATAAGCCGTGAAACCTAGAATCGCGTAATCAGCCGCAAGCAAACGTGTTAGCTCGTAATCAAAGCCAGCTTCGTAGTTATTACCCGTCATCGCCTTAGTATCAGACTGCTTAACTTTGCTTGGTGCTTTCATCGTTAGCGTTTCTGGTAGTGACGCGCCTTTAAACAGACGACCGTAACCTACACGAAGTTTTAGGTTTTCCGTTGTTTGGTATTCACCTTTGAACTTTGGAGATAGCTGATCAAACTCACCCTTATACACGCCACCCAGTTTATGAACGTCGTAACGAAGACCTGTTGTCAGACGGAAATCGCTGAATTCGTACATATCTTGTAGATACAGACCGTAAGCCGTCACCGTACCACCATCCATGCTGTAGTTCTCGGTTTGACCTTGCTTAGTACCGCTTAGATATACGCCTTGACCAGCATCAATCCATTGCTTGGCTTTGTAGCCCTCAAGACCATAAGTAAGCTCATGCTCACCAACCCAAGAAACGTTACGAATGTCACCACCAATGGTTGTTACATTGTATTCACGCTTAGGGTAAGACATTTTGCCATCTTTGAACCATTTACCTGCCGGTGTTTTGCCCCAAGCGGTACCTTCAAGAGCATCACGATCCATGTATTGACGGTTGTAGTAAACATTACTTTTCAGATGAACTAGATCACTACCTGCATCGTATTCGTGCTGTAGCGTCACTGTATCGCGATTAAGCGAATGATAGTCGTGTTTATCGTCAGCATACAGAGCACCCGCCTTTTCGCCAGAAAGCTGACGCGTACCACCATCACTGTATCGGTTGAAAGTCAGTTTAAATTCATTGGCATCATTAGGAATGAAAACAACTTTAGCCAAACCCGACTTAAGCTCACCCTGCTTAGAGGTTACCGCTTCTTGATCAGGAATGTGCAGATCGCCATCTTCTGAATAGTTCGCAATACCCATGAACTCTAGCTTGTCGTTCACTTTTGCATACACAGCAACGTTGGTTGCAAAACGCTCATAAGCTGTTTGATAGCTTGTTTTTACTCGAGCACCAACGCTTTCACCCGGCTTAAGAAGATCGCTTGGGTCTTTCGTTTCGTAGCTAAATGAACCATTGATAGCACCAGAACCTGACAGTGCAGAGTTACCACCTAATTCAATTTCAGCTCTTTTTAGCATTGCAGGATCAATCGCTTGGTCACCAGAGTGGTGGAAAAGCTGACCTTCTTGTCGCGCACCATCAATAGTCACTACGGCAAATTTGTCTTCCATACCACGTACAAATACTTTGCGAGAGTAACGTGCGTTCCCGTCAACCGTAACGCTAGGCATAGTATTCAAAACATCTTTGATGTCTGATGCTTGCTTCTTTTCCAGTGTGTCAGAGTTGATTTCAGTCTGAATCAATTGGTCAAGGGCAGAACCGATAACGACTACGGTTTCTGGTTCGTCGGCAGCAAATGCTGTAAATGAGGTTAAGGCAACCGTAACGGCTACTGATAGTGCTTTAAGTTTCATAATGCGACTTATATTTTATAGATTTAAGTGAAAGTGCACGAATGGTACACGACACTAATTACAATGTTAATAGTAATAGTTATCATTTACATTCTTTACTTACATTTACTTACTTATAATAAAATACAATTTGATTAGGATGTTCTTGCTGTAATTTACTGCTGAATTTTAAATAAACCCTTCTTCGTTTCATCGCTGAACTAGGTAGCCGTAAGTATCGATAGCTTACGGCTTTTTTGTCTCATATCGACACTAATAGTCGACAATTCGACGACTATCAACCAAGTTGAATTAGTCATATTTACACTTAAATATGACTAAAAAACGCACATAGACCAACCTTTCTAAACTATCAGTACGAAGCGATAATCAAGCTCATAAACAAACTTAAGATATAAAAAATGCCCCTAAAGGAGCATTTTATTTATCACTGACACACTAACGTAAATATTAGTACGGTGAGATATTCGAAAGCGACTGAATATGAACCGTGATCTCTTCGCGATCGTGGTAAAGGTGCTTCGCCTGCATCTTGAACTTCACTTTGTTATCAATCAGGAACTGTTTTAGGTTTTCGATATCCTGCAGAACTTCATCGTAACGGCCTTTCATTGGCAGTTTAAGGTTGAACAGTGCTTCTTTCGCCCAGCCTTTGATGATCCACTCCCCCATTAAATGAGCAACACGAGCCGGCTTCTCAACCATGTCACAGATAATCCAAGTGACGTTCTTACGGTCAGGTTCGAATTTAAAACCATCCACCATGTGGTGCTTAATTTGACCCGTTTCCATTAGGCTGTCTGCCATCATGCCGTTATCAACACAGTGAACAAACATAGAGCGCTTAACCAATTGGTAAGTCCAACCACCTGGACACGCGCCTAAATCTACGCCCCACATACCCGGAGCCAGACGTTCGTCCCACTCATCACGAGGGATGAATACGTGGAATGCTTCTTCTAGCTTCAATGTAGAACGGCTTGGCGCATCTGATGGGAATTTCAAACGAGGAATACCCATGAAGAACTGTGAGTTGTTAGTTGGGTAAGAGTAACCAACAAAACAGTGACCCGGCGCGATAAAGCATAAATGAAGCACTGGCTTCTTAGCGTTGTCTTTCGCTGTCATCAGCCCTTTACCGCGCATTGCCTGACGCATTGGCACAGTAAACTTACGGCAGAACTTCAAAAGCTCTTTCGCTTCATTAGTGTCTGGTGTTTCAATACGGATATCGCCACAACGTGGGAAACCTTCTTTCTCAGAAAGCGCCTCAAGAATTGGAGAAATACGATCATCAGTCGGCAGATCTTTGATTTCAACCGCTACCGCGATCATTTGACGAGCAAAGATCAACGATTGGAAGTCGATCTCTTTTACCAGTTTATCGGCTTCGCCTGCTTGATAACATTCAAACAATACAAAGCCTGTATTGTTCTTTAAGCGAGGAAAACCAAACACTTCCAGTTGTGTTGCCTTGTCTTGAATTTCGCCAGCACATTCTTTTTCAAAACCAGAGCGACAATAAAGTAGTACGTGTTTCACTGAGTTACCTCTTTTATATTCAAAGCAGCGAAGGAGAAGACTCCCCAACCAATGATAAATAGTAGACCACCAAACGGTGTTATAGGGCCAAACCATTTTATTCCTGTCAGTGCTAAGCCATAAAGGCTGCCACTAAAACAAAGGATGCCGATGATAAAGCAAATTGCCGCAATGAAAAAATATTTTTGTGATTTAGCACCAAGTTTCATCTGTAGCAGAGCACCACACGCCAATATTGCTAGTGTATGGATAAACTGGTACTGAACACCTGTCTCAAACACGCCTAGCAGATACTCTGGCAAGACAGCTTTTAACCCGTGAGCGGCGAAGGCACCTAGCATTACGGCTATTGCGCCAGAGATACCTGCAAAAGTGAGTAAATACTTACTTCTCATTAAGCACCTCTTTGATAAACGCCGATAGTTTCTCAACGGTTAACGCTATGTTCTGCTGTTCGGTGTAGCCAGAGCTCTTACGAGGCTTAAAGCTGTGATCGCCATCAGGAATAAACTCAACACGAATCGAATCCGACAGGTCGAAATCAGCAAACTCTTCTCGCTTACCAAAGGTATCACGTTCACCTTGTAGAATAAGACACGGCTTTGCTAACTCAGCCAAGTGCTCACCTTTGTATTTCTCTGGTTTGCCTGGTGGATGGAAAGGAAAGCCTAAACAGGCCATTGCAGCCACCTTATCCACTTCAGACAAATGACTCGCCATACGTCCTCCCATCGACTTACCGCCAATAACAAGCTTATCGGCATCTACCTGTCCGATAATCTCTTGGTAAGCTTCGAGCAGTTTAGGGGCTCGATCAGGTGGACGACGCTTACCATCTTCAGCACGCTTGATCATGTAAGGGAAATTAAAACGAATCACTCGTATCCCTTTAAACGCCAGCCCTTTTGCTACCGACTGCATGAATTCATGATCCATGCCTGCGCCAGCACCATGTGCAAAGATAAAAGTTATTGGGTTGTCTTCACCATCAATGATGAGGTTATTCATCAAGTAAGTCCTCTTGTTCACTTTGCGCTTTCGCCAACATCCAATCACGGAAAGTCGCAATACGCCCCATGTCAGCTTGTTTCTCATGACACACCACATAGAAGGCGTTCTTACTTACCAACACTTCATCAAAAGGTGCAATCAAACGACCTGCTTCGATTTCAGGTTGCGCCAACACATTATTACCCAAAGCAATACCTTGCCCGTGAGCGGCCGCCTGCAACACCATGGTTGAGTGACTGAAGATAGGACCATGGTTAACGTTAACCCCATCGATGCCATTTTGCTTGGCAAACTGTTTCCAATCCTTTCGAGATGTATCATGTAATAGCGTATGGCATGCCAAATCACTGAGAGATTCTAAAGGTTTAGCTCCTAGCAGCACGGAAGGTGAGCAAAGAGGGATCAAATATTCTTGGTAAAGCTTATCGGCTCTGAGCCCCGACCAGTTCCCTCGGCCATAGTAAATAGCCACGTCTACATCATCGGTCAGCGAGCCTTCATCCATATCAACGGCTTTGATTCTTACATCAATATCAGGTTCTTGCTGATTAAAGTCAGCGAGTCTTGGTACCAACCATTGAATAGCAAAACTCGGCGGCAAACTGATGGTCAATGCGCCCTTCTCACTTCGCTCAAGAACTTTGTCTGTCGCTTCTGCCAGTGATGTAAAAATATCTTTGATATCCAAGAAGTAGCTTTGGCCTTCTTCCGTCAGCAACAAAGAGCGGTTTCTTCGACGAAACAGCTTCAAAGATAAGAATTCTTCAAGCGCTTTAATCTGATGACTGACCGCGGCTTGAGTAACAAACAACTCTTCTGCGGCACGCGTAAAACTCAAGTGTCGAGCAGCAGCTTCAAACACTCTTAGCGAGTTTAATGGGGGTAATCGACGAGACATAGTTACTCTCTAAATAAGCATTAGTTTTTTTTATCTGAAACATTATAATTTGTCCATTGCCTAGCGGCCAGAGAAATTCTATATTTCATCCCGCAGCAGCTAGCCTGAACGGCTTGATTCTCTCTAGAATCAATTGGTTTAGCTCCTGCGATGTTGTGTTTGCAAACTCGTTCTTTTCGAGTTGGGTAGAGTTCTACCAAATGTTTTGTTGCAGTTCTATACTGAAACGAGGCATGTACTTCCTGTATTTATTTTGACCTGTCTGTCAAATTTGTTTACACCGCCTTATGGGCGGTGTTTTTTTATGTCCAAAGAAAAGTAACAATAAGTTTATCAATAGCTGTGCTAATTAATCTTTATTATTTTTCATCGCTAATCACAGAATCAGACACCCACTCAAATAAACAACTGAACACATACAAATAGCACCATTGAGTTGCACTAAAAAGTAACAGAATACTTCAAGATACTCACACTTCTTCAGTACTTATAGACCCGTTTAGATCTCACCAGTTCTATCAATCCAAAATTTCAAAGCTGAGCATGACGATAGCACGTCCAAACGCATGCCTCTGTCTACTGTCAATCCTTCATCATAGACAATAAAAAAGCCGCTTACTTTTCAGTATGCGGCTTTGCAAAATTATTAACGGTTGGTCAACACACCACTATGGGCGGTAAACCTTAACGTTGTGGAAGCCTTGTTCTTGCAAGTAAAGCGCTTGCAGACGGCTCATGACACCACGGTCACAGTACAACAAGTACTCTTTCGATTGGTCTAGGTCACCAAACTGAGTTGAAAGCTTGAAGAACGGGATGTGTTTGATTTCAACACCATCGATCTCTAGCGGGCTTTCATCTTCTTCGTCTGGGCTACGGATATCAAGAACGACAGCGTGCTCAGCAACGGCTTGAACTTGCTCCACTTCTGGTGCCTGTTCTTGGCTCTCTTTCTCGATATCACGGATATCCATAATACGAGCGTTCTCGATCACTTGCTCCAGCACTTCGAAGTTAAACTTAGCTTCTTCCGCTTCTAGTTTGCCTTTCTTCGCTTTCACGGTTGGCTTCTTAGAGATAACACCACAATACTCAGGCATTACTTTAGCGAAGTCTTCAGTACCAATCTTACGAGACAGGTCGATGATGTCTTCTTTGTCCCAGTTGATAAGTGGACGAAGGATCAAAGTGTCCGTCACGTTGTCGATATGACGCAGGTTAGTTAGCGTTTGGCTAGAAACCTGACCAAGAGCTTCACCCGTTACTAGTGCTTCGATACCAAAACGCTCTGCAACCATACCACCAGCACGCATGAACATACGCTTAAGAACAACGCCCATTTGACCGTCTTCAACGTTCTCAAGGATCTCTGCAACTACAGGTTCAAAATCAATAGAGATGAACTTCACCTTTGCAGATGAACCGTATTTATCCCATAGATAATGAGAAACCTGCTTAACACCAATCTCGTGAGCAGGGCCACCAAGATTGAAGAAGCAGTAATGCACTTTAGAACCACGTTTGATGTGTAAGTAGCTTGAAACACCAGAATCAAAGCCACCAGAGATCAAGCTAAGCAGATCTTCTTGAGTACCAAGAGGGAAACCACCTAGGCCTTTATGACGTTCAATAACTTGGTTTAGCTTATCGTTCTCGACTTCAACTTTAACGGTAATATCTGGATTTTTCAGTTTTACTTTTGCTGATTCAACCGCTTGATTTAGACCGCCGCCTACGTAGCGTTCTAGCTCGATAGAAGTAAAATCATGCTTACCACGACGCTTAGCACGTACAGAGAAAGTCTTACCTTCAATAAGAGCACCGCTACGCTCGAGAACTTGCTCGTAAATGTTGTGCAGGTCTTTAAATTCTGATTGCTGAACTTCAAGGGAGTGATGAATACCCGGAGTTTGCGTCAATACTTCAAGTGTTTCTTTAAAGTATTTGTCGCTCTCAGACGTCACTTCGATATGGTCACGGCGGTTGAAGACAGCCACAGACTCAGTACGACGCTGAAGAATAGTACGAATATTACGTTCTAGAATCTTTGTGAAGCGCTTACGCACCGATTCACTTTTTACAAAAATTTCCGGGTGGGGCTTAACAATAAATTTCATAGTACTTTCACGCCAATAAGGTTCACAATTTTAATAGGTTCATCACCACGTAAAAGGTCATTTCACATAGTTATTGAAGCAATAATAGATCAATATTAAATCTAAGGGCGCGAATTATACATGAGAAAATCAAACAAGGAAAAGAGTGCGTGCTTTGGTGCCATTAATAAACTCACCTTAGTGACAAACTATCGTCTCGATTTCATCCAAGCTCATTTATCCATATCTTCTCTTCTCTTCTCTTC